>JANMSE010000650.1:0-4812 GCA_031389045.1 Deltaproteobacteria bacterium
AACATGATGGCCCGTGCCACGGCCAGTTCTCCGGCAACGCCCGCCTGGTTCAACGTCAGAATCGGCCCCTTGATACCCAAGGCGAGACTGACCAGCCCGGCGATGGAATTCATAACGGTATTGGGAAACAGTAGTGCGCGGAGGCCACGCGGTCCGCGTTGGAGAAACCCCGCATTGAAGGCTTCGGTTGATTGTAAATCGCCAAACTCCGTCCCAACGACGAGAGCGGAGGGATGGAGCGCTTCCGGGGCGGACAACCGAGATTCGGCGACCGCGAGGCGACAGGCGGCGACCGCCATCTGGCTCACGCGACTCCAGCGTCGGCCTTCCTCATCTTGGACGAAGTTCGTGGCCACGACTTCGGCCCCCAGATGATGTGGCAAAGTCTCAGTGGAAAAATTGCGGATTGGGGCGATCGCGCTAGCATTCGTGCGTAGCAGCGTGGTCACTAATTCGGACCCGCCAAGGCCAAACGGACTGACACAGCCGACGCCGGTGATGACTGCACGACAAGGAGGGAGCACTGCCATGACCCTACTCATACGTCCGTGGATGGCGAAAAATGAGACTCACGTTCTGGCCGCCAAAGCCAAAGGAGTTGGACATCGCATGATCCACCACGCAGGCTCGTGCGGTGTGTGGGATACAATCAAACGGGACTTCGGGGTCGGTCTCGTCGAGATTGGCCGTGGGCGGTAAGAGGCCGGTATTGAGCGCCATGATCGTCGCCACCGCTTCCATGGCGCCAGCCGCGCCCATTGTATGGCCAATTAACGATTTGGTCCCGCTGATTAACACATTACCCGCGCCAAACACTTGCTCAAGCGCCGACGATTCGGCTTTGTCGTTTTGGACCGTGCCCGTACCGTGAGCATTGACATACGCAATATCACTTGATGTTAATCCAGCGCGCTTCAGCGCCTCACGCATGGCACGGACCGCTCCTTCGCCGTCCGCTGGTGGCGACGTCTGGTGGAAGGCATCCGAGGATATCCCACCGCCCGCCAGAAAGGCGAGAATCGGCGCACCACGAGTGACCGCGTGCGCATAAGACTCAAGCACCAGCACGGCGGCTCCTTCACTGACCGACATGCCCCGTCGGTCCCGTGCGAAGGGGCGACACGGGTTTTTGTCCAGGAGCTTTAAGGCATTGAAGCCCATGAAACAGACGCGCGTTAAGCTATCCACGCCACCGGCGAGCCCGACCTCGACGACGCCGGTCGTGATTAAATCCGCGACTGAGATCAGCGCCGCCGCGCTCGAACTACACGCGAGGAGTGGACTCTCGCGTGGCCCTTCGATATGGAAGCGTCGCGCGAGGGCTTCGGTTTGCGCGGCTGGGATCATGGTGCGGAGCGCGCCGCGGGTGCGGCGATCATCCTGGTGGTGATAGTACTGTTGATGCCAGGTTTCAACCTCCAACATCCCACCACCCGTGCTGCCAATACTGACCGCCGCCGAGGTCAGCGCTTCAGGAGACAGCGCTGCTTGCCCCACGGCCTCGTCAGCCGCGGCCAGCAACAAGCGATTGGCGCGCGAGCGCTGGGCGCCGCCCAAGGCCCGGATTGTGGCGTCGGGAACCTGGCCACCAACGTTGGCAGGAAAGCCTTCGGTCGGGAAAAGTGTCAGAGGTCCAAGGGCGCACGTCCCACTAGAGAGCCCGTCCCAGTACGTCTCGCACCCACGTCCGTACGGACTGATGATGCCCAGGCCAGTGATCACGACATCGCGCGCGTGCTGTTGAGAGTGAGGTTGTCTCATGGGTAGTGTTCTAATAAAGAATTGCTGCGAATGAATGGTGATGGGAATAGGGCATCAGTAGCACTATTTGAGATAGATATAATAACCGATGCCAAAAAGGATAATCAGCGTAGCGAAACCACCAGTTGCACTTATTGCGAGGGGGTGTTGATTGCTGAAAAAAGGAATTTTACCGGAAGCTGCGGCGTCGCCCGTAAGGAAAGAAGCAGAGAGGGCACCTCCCAAAGCAAGCACGACTACGAGGGGGAATTTTCCTTCGGGTGGCACTTTATAGCCAAAAATGCTCGCCATAACTATGAGCATGAAAAACAGTAGGGTCAGACCACCGAACAATAGTCCGGCAGGCTGTAACCACTGCGGAACGCGAGGATCAGGAGAAGCCATGAGGATTGCTCTTATCGTTAAAATTAAATACGCGGTCTCACTGTCGCCCGCCGCGACTCTTTCAGAGTAAAACTTCTGAATGATAATCAGTCTCTGCTCTGGATTCTGAAGAATCTGGCTAGTCAGCTCATCTACGTAATCCTGTGGCGATTTGGGTTTTTCCCCCATCACGCAACCATGTGAAAGACAGGCACCACATCCGATTCGGCAGTGTCGAAGTCATGCTCAAACCTATCCGGGAGCCGTGGCGGAATCTTCATGGGATCGTCAAATTCTCCATCGGCAAGCACACCGCTAGGTGTTGTCACCTTATAGACTCGCCGCAAAAGGCCAACTTTGACAAGTAATGAGAGCGCCAACGCTAGTGCCGTAGGATCTACACCCTGAACTTCTTTTGCTAATGTCCTGGGATTGATGACGCGGACACTTTTATGCTTCCCCATCCACTCCTCAAGTTTATGCAGCGCATGCCTGTGCTCAGGATGTCTTTTTGCTAAATCCTCGAAGTTGATTGGTAACATAATTTCAGTCCTCGCTGTTTCAGAAGGTCTCATGGGCTTCCGTTTTTCATCTGGACAACCAACTGGGAAAGTTTTTCGAGGCTTGAAAAATGCTCGATCCACCCTTCTTCCGCGTCTTCATCAAAGACTAGACCAAACTCGTCTTCCAGCCCTAACAGTAGTTCAATGCAATCGAGTGAATCGAGCCCTAAGCCGTCGCGGAGCAACAGCGAGTCCGAGGCAAGGGCGGCCACACGGTCGGGAGCCACGCGCAGCCGTTGGGTGAGCATCTTTCTTAACTCGACTATGATTTCTTCTTGTGTCATCGCGTGCATGTCCTGGTTATCTTGACTCTGAGAGTACGGTCAAGCGCGTTGTTCTGGGGAGAGCTGACCAGGCCACCTCAACATCGACCATATCTGACCCCAGCGTGCGAGGCATAGTATCTGCTCGTGTCGCGCTTCTGCAAGTGCGATCAAGAGGCCAATCAACGGGGTCGCGGCCAGACAGGTGCCGGTCCTGACCTGTGTCATTGTGAGAGGAGGGGCCGAATCCGCTGGCCAGTGTTGCCGTAGTTGTCGCGCCAATTGTTGACCACTTCTGAGAGTGGGAGTGCTCAGGGTCATCGCCGTTGTCTCTCGCGTGGCTCGTCCCGTCGCCCATAGCGCATCCACATGATGGATCAATTGCTCATGCATCTGACTATCGGTCAGCCCGTGCCCAGCCGCATAGTCAATGGTGGCGAGCGTGGGCTGGCGTTCCAACAACAAACACACGGCGGTTTCGACCAATGGCCAACTGAGCAGCCGACGGCCTCGCGTATAGAGGTCCGCGCACTCGGCGAAGGTTTCCACCACGAGGATCAAGGCACGATCACATTGGTCGTTATTGAGCAGTGTCACCGCCTGCCATAGCGCTTCCAATCCGGCGTTCCCGCCGCTCAAGAAGGACAGGTAGGGACCGGTGATGTTGAAATACATGCTGACTTCGCCCGGCACCGCGCTCGCGGCGGTATACGGAAAATACATGACGCTACTGGCATCGGCATGTAAAAAGGCCCAATTGGCCGCGACATACGACGACGCACTGGCGTAGACGAGCGCGGTTCGCTGTCCAGCTAGCTCAGTAGCGGATACGGAGCCATTGAGCACCGCGTGCTCGACCGCCGTAATGGCTAAGGTGCATTCGCGTGTGGCCCGTCGCAGGCGATCATCCGCGAATAGCGGAGTGGCCAGAGGCAGAATCTGGCGACCCGCCGCCGCAGTAACGGCATTGGCGGGCAGACTCTGGAGACCTTCTCCCCAGCCGGTCAGGACACTGGTCGCGCGAAAGTTCACGCTGCTCCCTCAAGCACAAGACAGGCGTTGCAGCCCGCGAACCCGGCGGCGGTCTTGAGACTGATACGAGGGCGAGCCGAACGCGTGTGATTCGGCACATAGTCCAGGTCGCACTCCGGGTCCGCTTCCCCATAGTTCAGCGTTGGCGGAATCTGGCCGTGCCGCCACGCCAGCAGGCACATGATGGTTTCTAACGTGGCGGCGGCGCCCATCGTATGACCCATGTGCGCCTTGATCGAGTTCACCGGGATCGCGGACGCACGCGCACCGAGGACTTTCTTGAAGACGCTGGTTTCCACGCGATCATTCTGCGGGGTCCCGGTCCCGTGCGCGCTAATAAAATCAACCTCGTCCGGCGTCACTCCAGCATTACGCATGGCCAAGCGCATGGCGTGCTCAAGGCCACGCCCGGCGGTATCGGGCGCGCTGATATGAGAGCCATCGGCGCAACTGGCATGTCCGCGCAGAAAGCCCAACGGCGACACTCCGCGTTGCAGTGCGGACGAGGCACGCTCCAAGAGGACGATTCCAGCCCCTTCTCCCAATAACAGCCCGCTGCGGCGACGGTCGAACGGGCGTACCATGTCGCGAGTCAACGAACGCATGCGCGTGAACCCCTGCATGACGAAGCGACAGAGAATATCGACGCCACCAGCGATGACCGCAGTGGCCGTGCCCGCGCGGAGCAGATCGGCGGCAACGCCAAGACTGGTCGCTCCCGATGCGCAGGCGGTGGAGACGGTGATGACCGGGCCATTCGCGCCCAACCAATGCGCCAGGTTTCGCGTTGGGCCATCATACAGTGCCCCGGTTAAAGCGTGCAGGTCGCG
>JANMSE010000701.1:0-12611 GCA_031389045.1 Deltaproteobacteria bacterium
CTCATTCGCCATCCCGCGGATGTGACGGTCTCCCAATTCTTTCAGTGGAAGCACCGCATGAGCCAGCGCAAGATCGAACTCAACCACTTGCCGGACCGCACGAAAGATCTCTCCATCTTTGAGTTCGTGGTGGACCAGCTCCCTCATACCATCACATTCCTCAACACCTGGGCGAAAGAAATTCCCCGGATGCAGCACATCCTCGTGGTGCGTTACGAGGATATGCGACAGCATGCTGAGCAAGCGTTGACCTGCTCTCTCGCCTTCATGGGGACCCCAGGCTCCGAGGAACGGATCAAGGAGGCGGTAGCGTTCGCGTCCTACGACAACATGCGGAAACTCGAAGAGACGGGAGCCTTCGGCGGCAAAAAGCTCGCACCTGGAGAGCAGGGCAATCCGGATTCATATAAGGTGCGGCGAGGGAAAGTCGGCGGCTACCGGGATTATTTCAGCGACCAGGAACTGGCCGTCCTTGATGGGATGATGCGCGCGGGGTTGTCGCCGCGGTACCGGGAGATGGAGGAACAGGCGCGGGCGTTGCTCACGAGTCCCAAAGAAAATATACGTTCCGCCCAGAGGTGAAAACATGGCAACATCCGCACAAAAACGCATTCGCTTGAGTCTGTATTTTTCACTCGCGGCGCAACGCCGCCTCTGCAAGGCTGCGGCACAACGGGACCTTTCCGTTGAGCAATATGTCTTGGACGCTGTCCAACAACAACTGCAAGAAGACCTCGGCACGGCAAGTGCACAGGCAAGCCTGCTCACGTTGAATGCCCAGACGGACCCCGTGCTCGCCGAGTTGTGGAACAACTCCCAGGATGCCGCGTATGACCGTTTATGATCCTGGAGATGTCGTTTTGGTCAACTTCGTCTTCTCGGACGAAAGTGGGGTAACACATCGCCCCGCCCTGATTCTCAGCACGGACCAGTACCACCGCGGGAGACAAGAAGCTGTTGTCGCGGCGATTACAAGCAATGTGACGCGTTTGCTGGTTGGCGATTGCAGAATCCGAGCTTGGCGTGAAGCTGGGCTTCTGTACCCGTCCGTTGTCACCGGAATCATCCGAACCGTGAAACAGGACATGGTGAGTCGTAAACTTGGAACACTCGCGACAAATGATCTACAGACAGTGAAGCGGAAGCTCCACGACATACTGGTGCTCTAGCCAAATTCGACCAAGTCATCCCACGCCTCCCCCTCAAGCAAAGCAGAATCAGCACGCCCGCGCAGTCCTCCACACACTCGCGGGCACCGAGAAAAACCTACCCTTCCCGCTGCTCGAATAACGCCTGAATCCGCTCAATGACCTTATGCAGATCGTCAGGGAGTGGCCCTTGCACGGAGAGGAAGGGAGTGCCGAAACGCACCGCCACTCCGCGAGCAATGAGCTGCTCGTGAAACAGCGAGAAGTCGCGGGGATACTGCGTAAGGCCCAGACGCACGAGCAGGTCGCCTAGTCTTTGACGCCAACCGCCGGACTCAGGGGTTTCCTCACCAAGCGAAAACAACAGCCGCGGAAGCTGATGACGAGACCACCACCGCACGGACAATTTACGGCGAGGCGGCAATGGATAGATGGCAAGCGGTTTGCCGCGCCGGACCACCTCCGTCAGCATGGAAATACTCTCACCGGTCACGATAAAGCGATCCGCTAGCCCCAGAATGGCGGGATACGGATTGCTCTGTCCTTCTGGCGTCCAGCGGTGGAAAAAGCCGTTGGCGGGCATCATGGCTTCAATCATATCGGCGGCCTTTTCCGACGTGCGGCGGCTGGTCGTGACCAGCAGGCTGCCCCCTTCGCGCGTCACCATCCGAGTGACCTCATCCATCATGCGCCGAGCCACCTCTACATCCAGCACCAAGGGACTCGCCGACCCACCGACCAGTAAGGCAATCCACGGCCTGGGCAAATTCACAAACCGAGGCTGCCACTGAGGCACAGCGGCGGCGGTCGCCGCGGCATTCCCATACAATAACGGTAAGCCTAACCGGATGAGGTTGGGCTGCGTAGGCAAATGACACTGCGGATTGCCAACGACCAAGTCGAAGCAATCAAACCCGACCCGCGACTGACCAACCTGCACGAGCCGCGTTTTGCCACCCGACTGCTGGCGAATCCACAGCGCCACGGGAGTTGAACGGCGACCAATCGTCAGGAGCAAGTCAGGCCACGGTGGCGTCAACGGAGCAGACCGATCCACCGCAAGATGTCGGAGGGAGGGTCCGAACACACGAAAATGGAAGTGATTCACGCCCGTGAATTCCAAGGACTTGAGTTCGTAGGGCCAGCCCAGCGCGTCAGCGATTGCCCGGACTTGGGCATTATCGCCAAGTTTCTTGGTCACGAGCACCCAGACCCGGAGCGGCTGCGCCTGGGGCGCATTATCGAAGTCCTGTATCCGTGGAGACGTCAACATGGCCCTGATCCCAAAGATTCCGGCGTGAAGACGACCCGCTCCGCGAACCACTGCTCAACGTCCTGGCGTGCGACTTGGCTTGCGGCAATAGCCAGGAATAAAGCCACAATTTCATCATTTGTGGCACGCAGCTCCGCCCCGTTCAGTTCCAGGAAAATTTCCGAGATCGCCGCCGCGACACGCTTGTTGCCATCCACGAACGCATGCGCCTGCGTAAGATGGTACGCATAGGTTGCCGCGCAGGTGCTGAGCGTCGCCTGTTCATAGTAGACGCGGTTTTTCGCCGCCGTTAGTGCCGCTTCCAACGCTCCGACATCACGCACCCCATGAAGTCCACCAAATTCCTCAATACCACGCCCATGAATGGCGAGCACTTCAGACATGCGGAGAAACAGCAAAGTGTCCTGCACTATTTGGGGCCCTGCGCCAAGCGGACATAGGCGCTCTGCCGTCGTGCAAATACGCTTTTGGTAAGGATGGCAAGCTGTTGGGAACGGTCGGCCTCGTCAAGGGGTTGGAGCAGCAGAGTACGATCAAGAAGAGAGACCTCCACTTCATCTCCGATAGCTATCCCCAACTGAGCCAAAGATTCTTTAGACAAGATCAGCGCGGCGGATTCGCCGACCGCGGTCAGTCGTTCGCGTGACATAATAAGCCTCCTTTCGAGTGCGATTGTACGCAACCAAGGTCAGCAATCAAAGTCCGGCCTACGCTACGCATCACTATCCGAGCGTATCGCAATTGCACGATCATCCGCTCCTCCCCCCCAAGGCCCCCTCTTTTTATTGCCTCGCCTGAAAAAATTCCTAAAAATTCCCTTGACAAATCCCAGTCGCCCTTATAAACATCAAGCCCTTTTGAGTTTTCTCCTCACGAATTTAGGGAAAAACATCATGGAACTTGATACTGTAGATCGCCACATCCTCGCGCTGCTGCAAGAGAACTGTAAGCTGCCGCTCGCTCGTATCGGCGAGCGCGTCGGCCTCTCCGCCCCTTCAGTAGCCGAACGGATCGACAAACTGGAGAAACACGGAGTGATCCGTGGCTATACCGCGATTCTCGATGCCCGCCGACTCGGCAAGGACATCACCGCTTTTATTGGTGTCTCCATTGAGCATCCCAAGGCTATCAGCAATTTCGAGAAAGCCATTGATCGCCTCGAAGAGATCCAAGAATGCCATCACGTCACCGGCCAGCACACCATGTTACTCAAGGCCAAGGCCGACACGACCTCCACGCTGGAAAAGCTGATTCGTAAAATTCGTTCGATTGAAGGGGTGACGCGCACGGAAACCTCGATTGTCCTCTCCACGTATACCGAAGGGTTGTGGCTGGACCTCAAAGAGCAAAGCGAAACGCCCCCGGCATCAGACAAAACCGCTCGCGGCCATGAAACCTCACAAATTCTGAAATTACGACGAGGAGGATGATGTTATGACTACTCGCATCCCACATGCCCAAGGACTCTACGACCCGCAATTCGAACACGACGCCTGTGGCGTCGGCTTCGTCGCCAACATCAAGGGGCACCGCTCGCACGACATCGTCCAGAAGGGCCTGCGAATTCTCAAGAACCAGGACCACCGCGGCGCGTGTGGCTGTGACCCGGAAACCGGGGACGGCGCCGGTATTCTCATGCAAATCCCACACGCCTTCTTGATGAAGGAATGCGAGAAACTTGACTTCCTGCTGCCCGCCGCTGGCGAGTATGGCGTGGGGCTGGTGTTCCTGCCGCAAGAACTCAGCGAGCGCAACCGGTGCGCGGCGATGTTCGAGAAAATCGTCCGCGAAGAGGGGCAACGATTTCTCGGCTGGCGCACGGTGCCGGTTGATGACACCCAATGTGGGCGCGTCGCCCGTGAAGCGCAGCCTCATATCCGACAGATTTTCATTGGCCGTGGTGCGAGTGTCATCGACCAGGATCATCTAGAGCGCAAACTCTATGTGATTCGCAAACGAGTCGAGCACCAAGTCCGCGAGTCGGACCTCCACGACTCGGAGTCCTTTTATGTGCCCAGCTTGTCGAGCCGCACCCTGGTGTACAAAGGGCTGCTGATGCCCCACCAGATTCCGCGCTTTTATCTCGATCTCAACGATCCGACGATGACCAGCGCCATCGCCCTCGTGCATCAACGCTTCAGCACCAATACCTTCCCATCGTGGGACCGCGCTCATCCCTACCGGTTCCTGTGTCACAACGGTGAGATCAACACCCTGCGCGGCAATACCAATTGGATGCGCGCACGTGAACAGGTCTTCTCGTCTCCGCTGTTTGACGATGACATCGAAAAGATTCTGCCGATCATCGCCCCGAATGGCAGCGACTCCGCCAAGTTCGATAACGTACTCGAACTATTAGTGAGAACCGGTCGTTCCTTACCCCATGCGATTATGATGATGATCCCCGAAGCCTGGCAGAACCACGCCGGCATGAGCGAGGCGAAACGCGCGTTCTACGAGTACCATTCGTGCCTCATGGAACCGTGGGATGGCCCGGCGTCCATCGCCTTTTCCGACGGGCGCGTCATCGGGGCCGTGCTCGATCGCAATGGCCTCCGCCCCTCGCGCTATGTGGTCACCAAGGACGATATGGTCGTCATGGCCTCGGAGGTCGGCGTGCTCGACATCGCGCCGGAGAATGTCTTGCGCAAAAACCGGCTGCAACCGGGCCGCATGTTCCTTGTCGATACCGAACAGGGGCGCATCATTGAGGACGAGGAGATCAAGGAATCGCTGGCGGCCCGGAAACCCTACCGTCAGTGGCTGGATGAAAATTTGGTCAAGATTGACGCGCTCCCACCCCCGACGGTCGTGCCGGTCGCCTATGATGACGCCGAATTGCTCGACCTCCAGCAGGCTTTTGGCTACACCATGGAAGAGCTGAAAATCCTCCTGTCGCCGATGGCGCTGAATGGCCAAGAGGCGGTCGGCTCCATGGGTACGGACACGCCGCTCGCGGTGTTGTCGGAGCGTCCGCAACCGCTCTTTAACTATTTCAAGCAGTTGTTCGCGCAGGTCACCAACCCGCCGATTGACCCGATCCGTGAAGAGTTGGTGATGTCGGTCAAAACCGCGCTGGGGCCGGAACAGAACCTGTTCGAGGAAACCCCGCTGCATTGTCATCAATTGGAGATCAACGGCCCAACCCTCACCAACGAGCAGCTTGCCCAGATCAAAGAGCTGAACGCTGGCAACTTGCGCACCACCACGCTACGCGCGCTCTACAAAGTCCGTGACGGCGGCGAGGGCCTGGAGAAAGCACTCGAAGAACTGTGCGAGTGGGCCTCGTCCGCCATTGAGAAAGGGTTCGGCATCCTGGTGTTGTCGGATCGCGGCGTAACCGAGGAGTATGCGCCGATTCCGAGCCTGCTCGCGGTCGCCGCCGTGCATCACCATTTGATCCGTGAGGGCACCCGCACTCGCTGCGGGCTCGTGGTGGAATCTGGCGAGCCGCGTGAGGTCCAGCATTTCTGTCTGCTGCTTGGCTATGGCGCGGCGGCGGTGAATCCGTATCTGGCGTATGAGACGCTCGCCCAGATGGTCGCGCAGGAAGTCGTCAAAGGGGTGACCGTCGAGGAGACAATTGCCCATTACGTGAAAGCCATTGATAAGGGTGTCCTGAAAGTGATGACCAAGATGGGCATCTCAACGCTGCAAAGCTATCACGGCGCGCAGATTTTCGAGGCGATTGGCATCGAACAAGACGTGATTGACAAGTATTTCACTTGGACTCCGTCGCGCGTCTCAGGCATCGGGCTGGAGACCATCGCCCGCGAGGTTGAGCTACGCCACCACCATGCCTTTCAGGTTGCTCCCCTGCTTGATGGCCATCTGGACGTGGGTGGACAGTATCAGTGGCGACGCAATGGCGAGTTCCATCAATGGAACCCGGAATCCATCGCGAAATTTCAACATGCGGTGCGGTCGGGGAACTATCCGCTCTTCAAGCAGTACACGGCCCAAGCGGACAGCGAGAGTCAGAAACTCGCGACGTTGCGCGGGCTCTTGAAGTTCAAGCCCAGCAAAGCGATTCCGATCGAGGAAGTCGAACCGGTCAGTGCGATCGTCAAACGCTTCAAGACCGGTGCCATGTCGCTGGGCTCGATCAGCCGCGAAGCCCATGAGAATTTGGCGATCGCCATGAACCGTATTGGCGGCAAATCCAATACTGGTGAAGGGGGCGAGGATTCCGTCCGCTATCAACGCGACGCCAATGGCGATTCCCGCCGGAGCGCGATCAAGCAAGTGGCGTCTGGGCGCTTCGGCGTCACCAGCTATTACCTGGTCAACGCCGACGAGTTGCAGATCAAGATGGCGCAAGGCGCGAAGCCAGGTGAAGGCGGACAATTGCCGGGTCACAAGATCGACGAGTACATCGCCAAGATTCGGTACTCGACTCCTGGCGTGGGACTCATCTCGCCGCCACCACACCATGACATCTATTCCATCGAAGACCTGGCGCAACTGATCCATGACCTCAAGAACGCCAACAATCGCGCGCGCATAAGCGTGAAGCTCGTGGCCGAAGTGGGAGTTGGCACGGTCGCTGCTGGCGTAGCCAAGGCGAAAGCCGATGTGGTGCTCATCAGTGGGCATGATGGCGGAACGGGAGCTTCGCCGCTCACCTCAATCAAACACGCGGGCGCGCCGTGGGAGCTTGGTCTGGCGGAGACTCAGCAAGTGCTGGTGCTCAATGACCTGCGTGGCCGCATTCGCGTGGAAACCGACGGGCAACTCAAAACTGGCCGTGATGTCATCATCGCCGCGCTGCTGGGGGCCGAGGAGTACGGGTTCGCCAGTTCGGCGTTGATCGCTTCGGGCTGCATTATGATGCGCGTCTGTCATCTCAATACCTGTCCAGTTGGTGTCGCGACGCAGGACCCGGTGTTACGCCAACGCTTCTCTGGGCAGCCTGAACATGTGGTGAACTTCATGTTGTTCATCGCCGAGGAAGTGCGCGAGCACATGGCGCGGTTGGGCTTCCGCACCATTGACGAGATGATCGGGCGCGTGGATCGGCTGGAGATTCGCGACGCGGTCAATCATTGGAAAGCCAAAGGGGTCGATCTCTCGCAAATCCTCTATAAGCCGGAGATGCCAGCCACCGTCGCTCGCCACTGTGTCCAACAACAAGATCACGGGCTAGAGAAGGCACTCGATAATCAGATCATTGAATTGGCGCGCCCGGCGCTGGAGCACGGGCAACCGGTCGAGATCACCTTACCGATCCGCAATGTGAATCGGACGGTGTGCGCGATGCTCTCCGCCGAAATCTCGCGGCGCTGGGGTGAGCAGGGGTTGCCGTCGGAGACCATCAAGATCAAGTTCACCGGGACGGCGGGTCAGAGTTTTGGCGCGTTCATGGCCAACGGTATTTCCGCCACCATCGAAGGCGACGCCAACGATTACTTTGGCAAAGGGCTGTCTGGTGGCCGGGTGGTGATGTATCCATCCAAACAAGCCACTTTCCACGCCGAAGAGAACAGCATCGTCGGTAACGTGTCGCTTTACGGTGCCACGGGTGGCGAAGTCTTCTTGCGCGGCATGGCGGGCGAACGGTTCTGCGTCCGGAACAGTGGCGCGACGGCGGTGGTGGAAGGCGTGGGCGATCACGGCTGCGAATACATGACCAAGGGGCTCGTCGTCATCCTGGGAAAAACTGGGCGCAACTTCGCGGCGGGCATGAGTGGAGGCGTCGCGTACGTGCTCAACACCGATGGTGACTTCGCGCAACTCTGCAATCCGAGCATGGTGGAACTCGAAGCGCTAACGCCACAGGATGCCGAGCTGCTCCGCTCGCTCATCCAGCGTCACCTTGACTTCACCGGCAGTCAGGTCGCGGAGCGTCTCTTGTCACGATGGCAAGAGAGCGTGCGACAATTCGTGAAAGTCATGCCGACCGAATATCGCAAGGTGGTGGAGCGACAGCATCTTGATCCCGAGGCGGCGCGGGTGGCGTCGGTCTGAAGAAAGTAGCCAGTAGTCAGTAGCCAGTAGCCAGTAGCATGACTTTGGTGTCCAAGTTCGGCAGGAGTCGCGAAGTTGCTTCCAGGTTCCCTCTCCCGGCTGGGTAACGGCCTGGGTAGTGGACTCCGAAAGTTCCCTCTCCCGGATGGGAGAGGGCTAGGGTGAGGGGGATTAAGTGGCTACCGCTCATCAGCAGAAATTGAAGGAAGA
Organism: Deltaproteobacteria bacterium; assembly: GCA_031389045.1. GTDB lineage: Bacteria > Desulfobacterota > Binatia > Bin18 > Bin18 > JABFSC01. Next base: position 8,599 of record JANMSE010000701.1, read on the forward strand.
GACATGGGTAAAATCACAGGATTCTTGGAACATGGTCGCGAACTGCCAGCGGATCGGTCACCGCTCGAACGCCTCAAGGACTGGAAGGAGTTTCACGACCATTTCCCGGAAAAGAAACTACAAGACCAGGCGGGTCGGTGCATGGATTGTGGCATTCCCTTTTGCCACACCGGCACGCTGTTGAGTGGCATGGCGTCGGGCTGTCCGGTCAACAACCTGATTCCCGAATGGAACGACCTCATCTACCGTGGCCGGTGGCGCGAGGCGCTCGACCGCTTACATCTCACCAACAACTTTCCGGAGTTCACTGGCCGTGTGTGTCCGGCTCCGTGTGAAGGATCGTGCGTCTTGGGGATCAACAGCCCACCGGTCACGATCAAGAACATCGAATGCACGATCATTGACAAAGGATTCGAGGAAGGCTGGGTGAAGCCTGAGCCGCCGGAAAAACGGACGGGCAAGAAAGTCGCCGTGGTAGGGTCTGGTCCCGCCGGACTCGCGTGCGCCGCGCAACTCAATCGCGCCGGTCATTGGGTCACCGTCTATGAACGGGCCGACCGTATCGGCGGCTTGCTGATGTACGGCATTCCCAACATGAAGCTAGAGAAGCAGCTCGTGCAACGCCGGGTTGATCTGCTCGCGGCGGAGGGGGTGAAGTTCGTCACCAACACTGAGATTGGCCGTGATATTCCGGCCCCCCAACTGCGACAGGAATTCGACGCGCTGGTGTTCTGTGGTGGAGCAACCAAGCCGCGCGACCTGCCTATCGAAGGGCGCACTCTCAAAGGCATTCACTTCGCGGTGGAGTTTCTCCATGCGAACACCAAGAGCTTGCTCGATTCCAATCTCGCCAACGGCCAATACATTTCGGCTCAGGGTAAGCATGTCATTATCATTGGCGGCGGCGACACCGGCACGGACTGCGTTGGTACGTCGATGCGGCACGGTTGCGCGTCGCTCACGCAGTTAGAGATTCTGGCGCGACCAGCGGACACCCGACAGGCGGACAACCCGTGGCCGGAGTGGCCCAAGGTGTACAAACTCGACTACGGCCAAGAAGAAGCCAAGGCCCGTTTCGGCGATGACCCGCGCGTCTATTTCACCACCGGAGAGAAATTTGTCGGCGATGCCAACGGCAACGTGAAAGAAATGCATGTCGTCGATGTCGCCTGGAGCAAAAACGCGCAGGGGGCATTCATTCCGCAGCGCGTGCCAGGGTCCGAGCGGGTCTTGAAAGCGGACCTCGTGCTGCTCGCGATGGGATTCCTTGGGCCAGAGGATTCGGTGATCGAGCAACTGGGAGTCAAGCGTGACCCCCGCTCAAACGCCGAAGCCGAATACGGTCAATTCGCCACCAGCGTACCCGGCGTCTTCGCGGCGGGCGACTGTCGCCGTGGGCAGAGTCTGATTGTCTGGGCCATCAACGAGGGACGCGGCGCGGCGCGGGAGTGTGATCGGTATCTGATGGGGGCGACGGATTTGTCTTGAAATCCTGAATACGAGAGGGCGGGGAGTCCGTCTTGCTTGTTGCTCCGTGTCCGTTGATGCGTTTCCCCGTTGACTGGGGGAGTGATCTTCGTTAAGCCCAACTCGCGAGCTTCGATCTCCATAACTCCGAGCTACTGACACTCCGTGCGTTACGAACTCTTCATCGGCCTGCGGTACCTCCGCCCCAAGCGGCGCGAGGGGTTTATCTCGCTCATCACCATGTTTTCGACCGTTGGCGTTCTGCTGGGCGTGATGACGCTCAATATCGTCATGGCGGTGATGACCGGGTTCGAAGAGGACCTGCGCGACCGTATTTTAGGTTTCAACCCCCACATCATTCTCTCCAGCCTCGGCGGGGGCATCACCGACTATCAGGAGGCCGTGGAAAAAGTCCGTGGCGTACCTGGCGTGGTGGCCGCGGCACCGATCGTCTACGGACAAGGCATGGTCAGTTCGCGGCAGCATGTGTCAGGGGTCGTGGTGCGAGCCGTCGAACCCGCCCACGCGAGTGACATCGTCAATATCGCTCCACGTCTGAAGCTTGGGACAATGGACGAGCTGGGACGTGAACAAAAAGTGACGATTCGTGAAGGCGGCGAGGAGCGTATCGTGACGCTCTCCGGCATTCTGATTGGCAAGGAATTGGCCAATCAATTGAAAGTGGCGGTGGGCGACCCCATCAGCCTCATCTCCCCCTCGCAGTCCACGCCGGGGCCGATGGGCATGGTGCCCAAACTCAGACGGTTCGCGGTGGTCGGCGTCTTTGACTCCGGCATGTATGACTATGATGCCACGCTGATGTATATGGGGCTGGCGGACGCGCAAAAATTTTTCGAGCTGGGCGATCGCGTGACCGGTATCGAGGTGCGCGTCGATGATGTGTATGCCGCGCAGGCCACGGCGCACGCACTCGAAGGCGTGCTGGGTTTACCTTATCAAGCGCGAGACTGGACGCAGATTAACCGTAACATTTTTATCGCGCTCAAAATGGAAAAGATTCTCTATTTTGTCGTGTTGCTGCTGATTGTGTTGGTGGCGGCCTTTAACATCGTGGCGATGCTCATCATGGTCGTCATGGAGAAACGCAAGGACATCGCGGTGCTCAAATCGCTGGGGGCCACCAGTCAGTCGATTGGCCGCATCTTCATTTACAAAGGCATCATTATTGGCGTGATTGGCACGTTACTGGGGACACTCCTCGGTTATGTCGGGTGTTGGGTGCTCGCGACCTACGAGATCATCGAACTGCCCAAGGATGTGTTCTACGTCAAAACCCTGCCCGTGAAAATGTATCTGGAAAACTTTCTGATGGTCGCCATGGCCTCCATGGGGATTTGCCTGCTCGCGACGATCTACCCGGCGCGACAAGCCGCCAATCTCGCGCCCGTGGAAGTGATTCGCTATGAGTAGGGAGGTGCTGCTGCGGGCCGAGCAGATTAGCAAACGGTACGGAGAAGGCGCGCAAGCCATTCGCGTACTCGAAAACCTGGACCTGACGCTTCACCGCGGAGAGCGCGTGGCGATTGTTGGTGAATCGGGGATCGGGAAAAGCACGCTTCTGCATATTTTGGGCACGCTCGACCAGCCAACGACTGGAAAAGTCCTTCTTGATGAAGTGGACTTCTCCGCGCTGCCAGAACCGGAACTCGCGGCTCTGCGCAACCGCGAGATCGGCTTCATTTTTCAGTTCCATCATTTGCTGCCAGATTTCACCGCGCTCGAGAATGTGATGATGCCGGGCATGATGGCGGGACTTGGGTGGGGAGAGGGGCGACGACAAGCCGAAGAGATCTTGCGGCGGGTCGGACTGGGCGAACGACTGACACATCGGCCTGGTGAATTATCCGGTGGGGAACGACAACGAGTGGCGGTGGCACGGGCGTTAGTGCTCCACCCGCGCCTCATTCTCGCCGATGAACCCACTGGCAACCTCGATCCCCAAACGGGCGACAGCGTGTTGCAACTGCTGCTCGCGCTCAATCACGAAATGGGGATCACGATGGCGGTGGTGACGCATAGTGAGAAGCTCGCGGCGGCGATGGACCGGACACTCCGGCTCGTCGGCGGGAAGTTGGTCACGGTGCGGTAACACAGTTCGGAGTTCGGAGTCCCCAATACCGCGGTTTGCTGTTGCGTGAAGAGATCGTCTTCAGGTTCCCTCTCTCCCAGCTGGGCAGTGGAACTTGTCGAGTTTGTCGCACTCCCAAAAGCCGAACCTCCCAACGACCAAGGGGGCACCACGCTGGGTTTTCTTGGCGGTGGTTTTTCTCTATGTATGGTTGGTGAGGAGCACCATAATGAGTCTTTCAGAAGCCTTATCCTCCTTCATGGAACCGATTACGGACCCCGAACTGCTCGCGGAAATGGCCGCCCTGCCAACCGAGGACGATTTGCCGTGTGACGACGGAGAGCCCATGGAAACCTATCGCCATCGTGAACAAATGTGGCTGCTGATTCATTCGCTGCAACTCCATTGGGCGGAGCGGAACGATTATTACGTCAGTGGGAATATGTTCCTGCACTAC
>JANMSE010000676.1:0-7845 GCA_031389045.1 Deltaproteobacteria bacterium
GTGTCGGTGAAATCCATCGTGCGAATTTCGGAGTTCGCATCAAGCACCGTCGCGACCGTGACCGCCGCTTGCTTCTCACGGTACGGTGAGGTTGTCGAGGCGAAAAAGACGCCAGCGAGCGACTGCGGGTCGCGCTCGCCCAACGCATCAATGGCAGCGTTCACCGCCAGGGTTAAACTATCTTCATCATAATTCGCGACGGACCGTTCTCCGCCCAGCGACGCAATGCCCCATTCCTTCGCCATCACCTCGCGCGGTAGGCGATAGGTGGGGACGTAGGTCCCGTAGGAAACAATACCTGCCATCTTTTACTCCTTGAGAAGCGTGAAGCGTGCTGCGTGATCTGCTTTAGTCGTTGAGGCGACTTTCTGGACTCCCCGCCTTGAGCGCGCAGCCATCAACCTGAAGATTCGCACCGGAAACATACCCTGCCGCGTCGGAGGCGAGAAAGACACACGGCCAGGCGACTTCGAGCCCAGTGCCAAAGCGCTTGAGCGCGGTGGCGTTGACTGCTTTCTGTTGTAGCTCTGGCGTCGGCCACAGCACTTCCAGCACCCCTTCGGTCTCGATTGGTCCGGGGGACACACAATTCACTCGAATACCGTACTTCGCCCATTCAATCGCCAACGACCGGGTCAGGTTAATGACCCCGGCTTTCGCGGCCCCGTAGTGCGCCATGGTCGCGGCTCCGTAGACGCCGGAGTCCGATGAGATGTTGATGATGCTCCCGCCGGTTTTCTTTTCCATGAGGACTTTGGCGAAGGCACGGGAGAAGTTAAACGTGCCATTCAGGTTAATCGCCACGATGGCGGCAAAGCCATTGGGAGAAATGTCGTGCGCATGGGCTACGAAGCTCGCCCCCGCGTTGTTAATCAGCACATCAATGCGGCCCCAAGTCTCAACGGTTTTATTAATGACTGCTTCCACTTGATCATTCTGGCGCACATCACACGCCAGCGCTTCCACCACGCCACCGTCCTTGCGAATGCCTTCGGCGACTGGCCCCAAGTGGTCCATCGTGCGACTGGTAATCATCACCTTCGCCCCACGCCGACAAAATTCCCGCGCAATGTCGGCTCCGATGCCCGTCCCACCACCAGTGACAACCGTTACTTTCCCACTGATATCGAACGCTTTGTCATTCATTGATTCACTCCTAAAAGATTCCCCGACTCCGAACTGCTGAGACTCCGAACTCCGAACTGTTGGGACTCCGAACTGCCTCACCCGACGCTGCGTCGCCAACTCTTGCCGCCATCGGTCGTGCGCACGATCGTGCCATAGCCACCAACGATCCAGCCATTGTTGTCGTCAAAGAAATGGACGGCGCGCAACCACGCGACGGCAGGGATTCCTAACGGCGTGGGTTGCCATTTCCCCTCTTGGAGTTGAAGGACCCGAGCACTTGCTCCGACAATCCAGCCGCCGCCTCCCGTCAGTCGCAAGGCATAAAAGGGCTCCGTCGATGTCACGGCTAGGTCCTCCCCTATGTAGGTCCATGTCTGCCCGCCGTCGGTCGTCTTGGCGATTTTGCCTTCGAGTCCGACGACGATACCTTCCAACGGATTCGCGAACCGCACCCCAAACCACGTGGGCAGGTTCAAGGCGTCGTCAATGCCCGCTTGGCCGAGCAAGGCGTTTTGCTCTTCTTTCCAGGTCGTGCCACCGTCAATGGAGTGATAAATCTTGCCGAACTCCCCAACCATCCAGCCGGTCTTCTCGTCGAGAAAATAAATATCGTAGAGGGTGGGATCAACCAAGGCCAAGGTGGATTCCTCGCTCACGCCTTCGACAGACGCTTCAATGCGCCGTTCTTCCCATGTGGCACCTCCGTCGGCGGTGTACAGATAGGTGGCTTGTTGCGCGACTGCCCAGCCGCGATTCTGGTCAAGGAATGCCATGGCGAAGATCGGCAGCTTGATGCCGCTCTCCTGTTTTTTCCAGGTTTCCCCGCCATCAGTAGTATGGAGAATGAGGCCATCTTGCCCGCAAATCCAGCCGTTTTGCGCATCCGCGAATTGCACATTGTACAGGGCGAGATCGGTCCCGCTCGCTTTCACCTGCCATTGCTTCCCGCCATCCGTGGTCAGCAGAATTTTTCCGTTATACCCAACCACCACCGCTTTGTCTGGCGACAGCGCTTTCACATCATAGAATTTATCCGTGATCAGAAACGGGCGTGTGCCGAGCGGAACCTTCTGCACCTCCTCCTCTTGATGACAGGCGGCCAGGAGGCACAAGAGCAGCGAGAGCGACCACAAACGCGCGGGATAACTCATAAATGGGGGGTTTCCTTGGATGATGAAAGTTTCCCCTCTCTACCTGCTTCACCTCTCCTTTGCAATGAGCCCCGGCCTGCCCTTCCCCTTTCTGGCAATGGCATTAAGTTAAGCAACCATGTCATTGCGAGCAGCGAAGCAATCTTTGTTTTGGTGGAGATTGCTTCGTCGTCCGACTCCTCGCAATGACGGATACCCCCTTTAACTTAACGCCATTGCCCTTTCTGGTTCAGACTGACGTGGTATAATCCGCGCGATTTTCGACACTCCGTTATTCAAGAAGGGAAAGCCATGGCAACAGCAGACAAGATTATCTATACGAAGACCGATGAAGCGCCGATGTTGGCGACCTATTCGTTCCTGCCGATCATCAACGCCTTTTCCAAAGCGGCGGGCGTGACCGTGGAATTGCGGGACATCTCGCTGGCCGGACGGGTCATCGCCGTGTTTCCAGAATATCTGCCCCCTCAGCAGCGGCAGCCTGATGCCTTGGCCGAACTCGGCGAGCTCGCCAAGACGCCCGAAGCCAATATCATCAAGCTCCCCAACGTCAGCGCGTCGCTCCCACAACTGAAGGCGACGATCAAGGAATTGCAAAGCCAGGGCTACAAGTTGCCAGACTATCCAGACGACCCGAAGACCGACCAAGAAAAAGACATCAGAGCCCGCTACGACAAAGTGAAGGGCAGCGCCGTGAATCCAGTGCTGCGCGAAGGCAACTCGGACCGCCGCGCCCCGCTCTCCGTGAAGGCGCATACGCGGAAGCATCCGCATAAGATGGGAGCCTGGACGGCGGACTCCAAGACCCATGTCTCCCACATGAAGGGCGGAGATTTCCGCTCGAATGAAAAGTCCGTAACGATCCCGGCGGCCACCGAAGCGCGGATTGAGTTCGTCGCACCGGACGGCAAGGTCACGGTGCTGAAGCCGAAAGTCCCGTTGCAGGCCGGTGAAGTGCTTGATGCCACGTTTATGAGCAAGAACGCGCTGCGCTCGTTCCTCGAAGAGCAGATCGTAGATGCCCAGAAGCGGGGTGTCCTGTTCTCGTTGCACCTGAAGGCCACCATGATGAAGGTCTCCGATCCGATGATCTTCGGGCATGCGGTGACGGTGTACTACAAGGATGTGTTCGCGAAGCACGGCGAGACGCTGGCGAAACTGGGTGTCAACCCCGACGACGGGATCGGCGACCTCTACAACAAGATCACGGCGCTACCGGAGGATCTCCGCAAGGTCATCGAAGCCGACATTCAAGAGGTCTACAAGAAGCGCCCACCGATGGCGATGGTGAACTCGGACCGTGGGGTCACCAACCTGCATGTTCCCAGCGACATTATTATTGATGCCTCCATCCCGCCGGTCATTCGCGATTCGGGCAAGATGTGGGACCCGCAAGGCAAAGCCCAGGACGCCAAGTTGGTGATTCCCGACGCCTGCTACGCGCCGGTCTATGACGAAGTCGTCGAATTCTGCAAGAAACATGGCGCGCTTGATCCCAAAACGATGGGGAGCGTGCCCAACGTGGGTTTGATGGCGCAGGCGGCGGAAGAATACGGCTCACACGACAAGACCTTCAAGGTGCCGGGCAATGGCACGATGCGCATCGTCGAGGTCTCGGGCAAGACATTGCTGGAGCACCAGGTGGAGGAAGGCGACATCTGGCGCGCTTGCCAGGTGAAGGATGCGCCGATTCAGGACTGGGTAAAACTGGCGGTGAGTCGCGCCAGAGCGACCGGCGCACCAGCGGTGTTCTGGCTGGACAAAAACCGGGCGCATGATGCCGAGCTGATCAAGAAAATCAATCAATATTTACCAAAACACGATACCACCGGCCTCGACATCCGCATCCTGTCTCCGGCGGACGCGACGCGTTTCTCGCTCGAGCGGATCAAGGAAGGCAAAGATACGATTTCCGTGACTGGCAATGTGTTGCGCGACTATCTCACCGACCTCTTCCCGATTCTGGAGATTGGCACCAGCGCGAAGATGCTCTCGATCGTGCCGCTGTTGAGCGGTGGTGGGCTCTTCGAGACCGGTGCGGGCGGATCGGCACCCAAACATGTGCAACAACTCCAGGAAGAGGGCTATCTGCGGTGGGACTCGCTCGGCGAATTCCTCGCACTGGCGGCCTCATTGGAGCACCTCGCCAAGGTGGGGAACAATCCCGCGGCTAAGGTGCTAGCGGATACGCTGGATCAGGCCAACGCGAAGTTCCTGGAGAGTAACAAATCCCCGGCTCGGAGAGTTGGAGAGATCGACAACCGTGGCAGCCATTTCTACCTCGCGCTCTACTGGGCGCAGGCCTTGGCCGCGCAGACGCAGGACAAGACGATCGCGGAGCGGTTCACTCAGATTGCCAAGGATCTGAGCGATAACGAGAAGAAGATCGACGGCGAATTGCTCGCCGCGCAGGGCAAGCCGGTTGATCTCGGCGGGTACTATCACCCGGACGAGGCGAAGGCCGCCAAGGCGATGCGCCCGAGCGCGACGTTGAACGCGATTATTGATGCGATTGCCTAAATCGAACCACACGATCTTGGCACAGTGCCCAAAAATCCCCCCGCGCTTCGCGCGGTCCCCTTTGCGAAAGAGGGCTGTTTTGTTCCCCCCTTTGCCAAAGGGGGGCGAGGGAGGATTTCTCACGTGCGGTTACGAAGTGTGCCAATGTCATGTGGACTGATTTAGTAGGAGTCGTAGAGACATAACCGGCGACGTCTCTACGACTTCATATCCACATGACGACAGCGACGGGCTATCGCTGACAAACAACCCCGGAAAGACCAATGCCAGCGCCAACACCACGCCAAAAAGTACGAAGAAAAAGCCGAAACTAATCCCGATGACCCGCCACCACGCGCCCTGTTGTCCCACGGTGCCCAACGCGTGCGCGATCTCTTCTCCACAAACTCGTCGCGCATAGAAATAACTGCCAAGACTATACAGAAAGGGCCACCCGGCGACGGGCAGCGAGCTGGGCAGCATCAGGGCGATCGCGATAACCACAATAGTTGCCGCGAGTCCCAGCCCTACGGCTTGGCGTCCCTGCTCCGGGTGGTGCAAGGCGCGATGATTGCGCACCATCAACCAAGCCCCGGCCAATGGACTACCAAGACATGAGGCCGTATAAATTTGCCAGGGAGTGAAAAAAGTCATATTCGGTTCCTTCTGGGGCTTGGCCATATCAGGGCTTGCGAAAAAGTCGGGTGGGTCGCGTGCCCCACCCGACACCCGCTTAACTCACCGCAATCGCGGCAATGATACGATTCGCCGTATCAATCAACACTTGGCTTTGAGCTGCAGTGAGGATTCTGTCGCGCACGAGGTCATTGACCTTCTTGCTGAAGTCTTGCAGCTTCTTTTGCGCATCGTTCTTTTTGCCTTGCGCCAGTTTCCGCAGGGCCTCATCAATCTTCTCGGTCAAATCCTTCGTGCGGCCCGCGGACAAGTTGAGGGCGACGACTTGGGCTCGCAGAGTGGTCGCGGCCTGTTGCGGGGAGAGGACCGTGACACTGACCGTGTAGCTGTTCGCACCGTTGTCTTTGTCCCGGATGGTGCCCCCAACGGAGAACGTGCCCGTGGTGTTCGTGCTCGAAGATTTGCATTGGAGTGATCCGTCCACGGTCGAGTTCCTGGCGGCTACTGGCCAGGCGACGCGAGGCCGCTCGTCTGCTGGTGCTTGCAACCTACCGCCCGGTTGACCTGGTGGTTACCAATCACCCACTCAAAGCGGCCAAACAGGAGTTGGTCGCGCGTGGACAAGGGACCGAGATCGTGCTGCGCGGGTTGGATCGCGCGGCCGTGCAGAGCTACGTGACCCAACGCTGGGGCACGACGGCGGCGCCGGAGGAGATCGCGAGATTTGTCCATCAACGCACCGAGGGGCATCCGCTATTCATGGTGCAGGTGATTGACTATCTCGTACAGCGCGACAGGAGCACGACACCGCTCGCGGCTGACCTCACCACTGTCGCGCAAAGCGTGCCGCAGGGGTTACGAGAACTGATCGAGGCGCAACTGGGTCGCCTCACCGGAGACGAACAAGGCATCTTGACTGTGGGCAGTGTGAGCGGGACGGAATTTACCGTGGCCAGTGTGGCGGCGGGCATGGCGCAGGCGGAAGCAGCGATTGAAGCGTTGTGTGACCGTTTAGCCAGTCGCGGACAATTTATTGAGGAGTATGGGGTCAAGGCATGGCCGGATGGGACAGTGAGTGGTCGTTACGGCTTTCGCCATGCCTTGTATCACGAGGTGTTATATGCACGCATGCCAGAAGCCCGTCGGGTACGGTTGCATCGGACCATTGGCGAGCGGCTTGAACGCGGCTACGGAGAGCGGGCGCATGAGATTGCTGCGGAGCTCGCAGTGCACTTTATCCACGGACACGATGCGCACTGTGCGGTCTCGTACCTCCAGACTGCGGCGGATACTGCCTTGCGACGCCATGCGTATGCTGAAGCCATCGGGTTGTTGACGCAGGCGCTGGAGATGCTCCAAGCGTGGCCAGACACGCCTACCCGGGTGCAGCAAGAGCTAGCCTTACAGGTGGCCTTGGGCACCCCACTATTCCTAACGAAAGGACAGGCGAGTCCCGAGGTGGACCGCACCTACCACCGTGCGCGGGAGCTCTGCCAACAGGTAGGGGATACGCCCCAGCTTGTCCTCGTGCTCTTGGGCCTGTGGCGATTCCATTCCAATCGGGCGCAGTACCAGATTGCCAACGAGTTAGCCGAGCAATTTCTGGGTCGGGCGCAGAGCGTGCCGGATACCGTGCGGCTCGCCCATGCGCATGCAATGCAGGCACAGACCATGCTCCTGGTAGGAGAATTTACCCGAGCGAACGAGCACGCGGAGCAGGGCCTGGCGCTGTATGACCCCCTTCAGCACCGGTCCCAGCTCGCTCTCTAGGGTATTGACGCCAAGATCTTTTGTCTCGGTTATGGTTCTCACGCTCTGTGGAGGCTGGGCTATTCCGACCAAGCCCTTCAACGCAGCCAAGAAATGCTGGCCTAGGGCCAGGAGTTGGGGCATGCCTTCAATCTGGCGTTGGCCTGTGAGCGAGCGGCCACGTGCCATTTTTTGCGGCGCGAAGTGCAGGCCGTGCACGACCGGATGGAAACGGGGACGGCGCTGTCACACAAGCACGGATTTGCGGCCCGAGAGGCGTACGGCAGGATGCTCCAAGGCTGGGTATTGGCCCGGCGCGAGCAGGGCGAGGAAGGCATTACGCACTTACGGGAAGGCATCACCGCGTTCCTGGCGACCGGGGCAGAACTGTTGCTGACGTATTTCCTTGCCATATTGGCTGAGACGTATGGCAAGGGCGGACGCCCAGCACACGGTCTGCTAGTGGTAGCCGAGGCCTTGACTCTGGGGGGCAAAACCGGAGAGCGCGTCTATGAGGCGGAGCTGTATCGGCTCACAGGCGAACTAACGCTCCAACAGAAAAATCAAAAATCAAAAGTCAAAAATAGAAACCGGTCTCCGACCTCTGACCCCCGATCCCCAAAGTGAAGCCGAAGCCTGTTTCCTGAAAGCGATTGCAGTGGCGCGCGGTCAGCAAGCGAAG
>JANMSE010000695.1:0-8045 GCA_031389045.1 Deltaproteobacteria bacterium
GGACCACTTCCACGGAGGCGACTTTTCCCGTGAAGGTGGGGCCGGACCTGAGTGCGAATGTCAACGTTGATGCGTTCGTGGCCAAGGTGAAGGCGGACGGAACGGGTCTGGTATATGCGGGCTACATTGGGGGGAGTGGGGATGACGCTGGCGGTGGCATCGCAGTGGACAGTGCGGGCAGTGCCTACGTGACGGGCAATACCAATTCCAGCATTGCCTATCCCCCTCCCCCTTCCACGGACTTTCCCGTGAAGGTGGGACCGGACCTCACTTTCAATGGCTTCTTTGATGCGTTCGTGGCCAAGGTGAAGGCGGATGGCACGGGCCTGGTGTATGCGGGCTTCCTGGGCGGGAATGATTATGACTATGCCTACGGCATCGCGGTGGACAGTGCGGGCAGTGCCTATGTGACGGGCTATACCTACTCCACGGAGCCGACGTTTCCCGTGACGGGGGGACCGGACCTCACTTTCAATGGCCGCTCTGATGCGTTCGTGGCCAAGGTGAAGGCGGATGGCACGGGACTGGTGTATGCGGGCTTCCTGGGCGGGAATGCCATTGACTATGCCTATGGCATCGCGGTGGACAGTGCGGGCAGTGCCTATGTGGCGGGAATCACTGAACCTGTCCAGCCGAGTAACTATAACTTCCCAGTAAAGGTGGGGCCGGACCTCAGTCACAATGGCGGCGTTGATGCCTTCGTCGCCAAGATCGGCGGGTTACCGCTGACGGGCATTGGCGTGTTCCGGACGACGGCGCCGAATGTGGGACGGTGGTATCTTGATGCCAATCGTAGCGGGCTGCTGAACATCTGTACTATCGATAAATGTCTAGGAGCATTTGGGGTCAGTACCGACATTCCCGTCGTGGGTCGATGGAATGGCGTGCCGAATCCCCGGATTGGCACCTTCACCTCAGCGACGCGGGTGTGGCGGTTGGACCTCAATGGCAACGGAGTCTGGAACGGGGTGCCGACCGATCGGCAAGTGGTCTTTGGGATCGCGGGGGACCTGCCGGTGGTCGGTGATTGGACGGGCACTGGCATTACCCGGATTGGCGTGTTCCGGCCCAGCAACGGGATGTGGTACTTGGATAAAGACAATGACGGGCTGTTAGAAGCGTGCACGATCGACTTATGTCAGGGGCCGTTTGGGGTCACTGGCGACCGGCCAGTGGTCGGGGATTGGTCGGGCAATGGCAAGACAAAAATTGGCATGTACCGCCCGAGCAACAACCGGTGGGCTATCGACTATAACGGCGACGGGAAGTGGAACGGGGTGCCGACGGACAAAGTGTGGGCGTTTGGGTTAGCGACGGACCAACAGGTGGTGGGAGATTGGACGGGGGATGGAAAGTCGAAGCTCGGGGTGTTCCGACCCAGTAATGGGATGTGGTACCTGGATGCCAATGGAGACGGAGCATTGACTGCGGCAGATTTGACCCGTGGGCCGTTTGGGGTGGCGACGGATAAGGCGGTAGCGGGAGCGTGGTGAAGAGAGTTGAGAGTGATGAATTGAGAATGACTTTGGGAGCGCGGGCGTCTCGCCTGCACAACATATCCAAGCCAGCAGGAGATGAACCCTGGAGCAACCGTATGATAAAGAAGCGTCAGAAAATTGTTGAATTGAAGATCGAACGACCAGAGCGAGCTAAGCTCTCTCCGTCCGAATCTCTCAAACGTATGCAGAACTTTCCCCAGCGAAAGGAGCGCGTCGTTGCCGCTATCCGAGAAGACAAGAATCGAAGTGTACCTGCCCGATCTGCCTAAGCAGACGTACCGAAATTTACTGGACGTGCTGGAGCAAGAGTTCACCTACACCTTTGGTGGTGCGACGATCATCCACGGGCTCGACGGGAATTATCTCTCGCACGCAGGTCTCCCCGTACGAGACCGGGTGAACCTCGTCTACACGGATACCCCTTTTGCGTTCGAATCCAACTTCGAGCGCATATCGAGATATACCGACGAGCTGCGGAAGGCCGCATTCGAGGCGTTGGAAGAAGAAGCCATCTTGAATGAAGGGCAATGACATTCCTCACTGGGAGCGCAGGCGTCCCGTCTGCACAACGCGACCGAGGCGGGCGTACTCTCAGGGTTGTCGAGTGGACTTGCGCATAGGAATGGTGGGCGGAGCGCCCCCTGCGCGGCTCTGGACCTTGGACCTTAGACCTTGGACCTTGGACCTTAGACCTTAGACCTTAGACTAGACTTCGTCCTCCGCTCGACCACGAAAAATGAAACGCGTATCCTACCGCGCGTGAAAGACCATGACGTTCCCCTGTCAGAGCGGTTACAGGCTCTGACGCTTGCGTCGGTGACTATCACGGCGGCGATTGATGCGTCCGGACAGCTCAGTCCCGTCGGTGGGTTATGGCCTAAATTGTTAGCGGCGGCGAAAGAAGCCGCGACGGTGGGCCTGCTCCGCACCATGGTGGTCGCCTCCGAGCAAACAGATATTCCCCGAGAATTAGAGCAAGAAGCCGCTTCTCCGTTACGCGTGCTGCGCGCCGCCACGCTGCACGAGGCCGTCAACCGGCTCTACGAAGAGCATGGGCCTCGCCACGCCGTGCGCCACTATGAACGGGAGCACTGCGCGGCCCTTCCTCTGTTAGGAAGGCCGGTTTCCTTGGCGGATCACTATCAGGCGCTTCCTCTGTTACGGGAAGTCAAACGCGACCAGTTGTTACACACCAGACGAATGCGCGAACCAGAGGAAGACGCGCGAACCCTGCGCGGCACGGACATCCTGCGCTGGGAGCAGGAGGTCTCTGGCGAGCAGGTCACGTATGAGCAAATCGCACTCGACCAGCTCTTCACTCACTTCCAGCCTGTGACGGAGAACACGCGGCGGACCACTCCCAGATTTGTCGTCCTTGGTCCTCCAGGCAGTGGCAAAACCACGCTCCTCCAGTATCTGAGCTGGCTGGCCGCGACTGACGGCTTGCCCACGACCGGGCGAAAACTCTTGCCGGTGCGGGTCCGTCTCCGCGAGTGGGAGATGTTTACGACGGCCACGGTTGGTGTCGCGCAACAACTCGATGGCTATCTCGCGCAACAGTATGCGTTGCTGTCTCCCGCGCCAACCGCGCCGCAGTGGCGACAGTGGCTTATCAATGGTGATGTGTTGCTGTTGTTCGACGGGATGGACGAAATTCAGGGCGACCCGCCCTTTCTCACCCTGCTGACCACGACCGTCTCCACCTTTCCCGCCTGTCCCACCGTGCTAACCTGTCGCACAGTGAGCTTCGAGCGGCACCGCATGATTTGCCCGGATTTTCCGCTCTTCACGCTGACCGGGTTGGATCAGGTCCACCGCGATGCCTACATCCGCACGTTTCCCGCGGTCCATCCGACCGCCTACCAACCAGAGGTGCTCAGCGCCCACCTCCAGCGGTCTCCGCAACTGCGCGCACTCGCCGCCAATCCGCTCCTGTTGAGTATCCTCTGTTACGTCGCGGATAACGCCGCCACCACACCCATCCCCGCGACACGGGGGGAACTCTATGCCAGCGCGATCGAACGATTGCTGACGTTCCACGCCCAACGCCTGACCACCCGTTACCCTGGCACCGCACCCGCGCCATACGAAAAATTGGCGCTACTCCAACACGCGGCTTTACAGCTCTTCGCGCGGGGGGAACGACAGCTCACCTTTTCTGGGCAGCAGTTAGGTCAGGCTCTCAAAGACGCGCTCCAAGAAGAAGGGTACGGCGCTGTCTCCGGCCCGTGGGCCAACGCGCTACGCGAGGATTTGTTGCGCAACAGTGGCCTAGTGCGCGGCGATGGGGAGCACGGCTTCTTCTTTTTTCATCTGACCATCCAAGAGTTTCTCACTGCCCGTGCACTCGCCACCCACATCAATACCAAGGGCTGGACTTCTTCACTGAGTATCACGGGGAACACCCTCCCCGTCCCCCAGTTCATCGACAAAAAATCGTGGGACCCACGCTGGCATGAGGTGCTCGTCTTGTTGACCGGACAACTCGTGGACCCCCTGCCGTTGTTGACCTTACTCAGCGATAGCAAAAAGGATGATCTCTTTTCCCATCGCTTGGCGTTGGCGGCGCAATGTCTTGCCGAAGTCCGCGCGGCGATCCGCCCCTCATGCGCTCACATCGTGGACCGCGTCACGGCATCTCTCTTTTCAACGTGGGTCTCCCGCGAAGCACGTGGCACCGGCGCCGTGGTCGCGCATTGCACCGACGCCTTCGCGGCATTGGCGCGGTTGAACGGACACATCAAGCACGTGCCGCTCCTGGGGTGGCTCCAACGCCAAGCGCACAATGCCAACCCCGACGTGCGAGCGGCGATCATTGAAGCCTTCGCCAATATCGGAGAAAGTCTGGCTTCTGAAATGGATATTCTCGAAACCCTCTTGGTCGCACTGCGGGATCCTGACGTCTTCGTGCGGGTCAGAACCACCGAAGCGCTGCGGCGCATTGGGGCCGCGACCCTGAGCCTCCCGAGCATGCTCACCGCGCTGCTTCAAGCAGGAGAGCATGATCCCGATGGCTTTGTCCGCGCCAGCGCCAAACGCACCTTGGCGCAATTCGCCGCGAGCCTTCCTCATGTGCCGGAGGTCTTGTCCGTATTTGTGCTCCGTTACCCGCGGCGGCTTGGGCCGAAGCCTCAAGAGCCCGCACGCTCCCAACCCTCGCCTGCCCTGCCGTCTCCAGCGGAATCGGACGCACATCGAGTGACAACGCTCTCGGACCCGGACCCGGTGGCGCGTGCGCGCGCCTTGAGCGACCTCCAGCATCTGGGACCGACTGAAAGCCAGCATCTCTCGCTCCTCCCCGCGCTCGTGGACATCTTGTTACACGACCCTGACGGCGGCCTCCGGGCTCGCGCGGCCGAGGTGCTCGGCCAGATGGGGGAGGCGCTCCAGCACGTTCCCAACATGGCCGCGATCTTGATCGCCGCGTTACGCAATAGCGACCCAAGAGTCCGCGCGCGCACGACCGACCTGTGTGGTCAGCTCGATCTCCCCCTCGCGCACGCCCAAGAAGTCGTGGTGGCGCTATACGAGACACTGCAGGATAGCGACAGTGAAGTCCGCTGCGCCGCCGCTGAAGCACTGGCCCGCCAGATGAAAAAAGGCGTCCGGCTCTTCAAACGCTGGTGGGGGAAAAAAGCGGTCCGGACCGTGGAGGAGTTGGCGAAGGTGTGATCGGCTTCCTGGGAACGTGGGCGGGACACCCGCGCCGTAACGACCAATCAGAAGCGGACGAGTTCTTGGGAGACCTTTTTGCCAAGCGAGGTGAACAGCGCGAGATCGGTTGGCGTATACACATCACCAGAGGTTTTGCGCCCAAGACACACTAACGCCGTGGGCGCGTCGCCACGGCCAATCGTGAGGACCGCGGCCGCCCGGAGGTTCTCGAGTGCCTCTCGTTCAGAGCGACTCAGCGACGCGCGCACCGTCCGTTGCCACCGTTCGACATCCACCGTGGCGGCACGCGCCTGTAAGGCTTCAACGAGAGGACTCTGGGCGGCAAAGACAGGAGGTGTGCTGCTCCCACGCACGAAGACCGGTTCATAGAGTGAAGCGTTCGCGCTGTAGATGACACAATTTTCCATGGCACCCAACGCGAACAGGCGTTCCCCAACCAAGCATAGTAATGCTTCGCGACTGGCTGCCGTTGGCAGCTCGCGCATGAGTTGTTGTACGCCTTGCTCCACGAGATAGCGCTGGGAGAAGAAGACACGCTCGATTTGCGGACGCAGATACCGTTGCCCTGGTATCATCACCGAGACAAGAGCGAGTGAGAGCATCACGTGTCCGCTCGTGGCATCAATACCGACAAGCGTATGTAAGGACATCGCGAGGGATGGGGTGATCGTGGTTATCACCACGCCCAGTATGAGTAACAGGATTGAATACGCCGCCGTCGAACTGATCAGCCGATCAATGTCGAAGAAATTGAAGCGGGTGATCGCAACCAGCAGACACAGCGGAATGCATGCCATGAAAAGCGTGGCGCTTTCGTGTAACCACCACAGCGCCGGATAGACACCAATGATCACGTCGGCGAGCAGAACTGGCGTTGCTCCAATATAGGCGCCATACACGGCCCATTTGAGTTGCCGGCGGCCCAACGGACCGGCACGGAGGAAGTTGCGCGTCAGCAGTGCCAGCAAAGCCGCGAGACCGAAGAACGTGATCGCCAATTCCGCCTGTAACCCGAACGTGGGCGACCACGGGACGCCAAAGACCCGACTCGTGAAGCTTGGGCCAAACAGCGCGAACACCCAAGGCCACCACGAGAGGCGGGTCTCTGGCGGGGCAAGCTCTTCTGGTAGCAAAAGGATGAGACGGAAAAACAGCGGGAACAGCGCGAGTGAAGACAGGCTGAGCACGAGGATCCACGCGTAGGTCTGCCACAGTGGTCCGCCCGCGAAGAAAGTCCAGTGGAAACTATACGTCATCCCCGCCAAGAAAAAGGCGCGCGCCACTCGGACCCCAGGGCGGCGGATCAAGACAACCACCGCCGTCACCGCGAAGCCCAACGTGAGCACAAGCGTGCGCCAGGGGAACGCAAACGGGTGTAACGCCACGGTACGGGTCTCAATGACCCCGTCGTGTGAGAACACAACGGGCGTTTGCAACTCGACCGCCTGTTCATACATCCGCGCGGTAAACCCCAACGGTCCCACTCCACGGAGGTCGGCCTCACCCACCCGGATGAAGCGGTCGCCAATAGCAAACCCCAGATGTTCCGCCCCAGTCCCAGGCCAAAAGGCTCGAAGTGTTGGATAGTCCTCCGCGCTCGCGGGCGCATTGACGAGCAACGGAATCCGGGCCAGTCGGGCATTCGCGATCTCATACAAGTACAACGCGAAACAGCCGAGCCACAGAGGAACCAAAAGAACGAGTAAAGCAATGTCGAATGGTTGGAAGCGGCGCACGTTGTGATTCCTCGGAGCAATACGGTAGCACCCTATGTCGTTCCCTCCCATCACTCAAGGAAGGTATGATGTTGATGTGAACACTCCACCCTTACTCACAGTCCAAGACCTCCGCGTCCAGATCGACGGACGACTGCTGCTCGCGGTGTCGTCTCTGGAAATCCTTCGCGGCGAGGTGCTGGCCGTACTTGGTGCCAACGGCGCGGGCAAAAGCACCTTGCTCCAGGCACTCGCCTGCCTTCGAGACTCAACCACCGGCACGTTGACCTTCGCTGGGCAACGGGTGGACCTCCGCGCACCGACCCTCGACTTTCGCCGTCGCCTCGCGGTCGTGTTTCAAGAACCACTGCTCTTTGACACCACCGTCGCTGAGAATATCGCCAGTGGCCTCAAACTGCGTGGCGTGGCGAAGTCCATCATTGCGGAAAAAACCGCTTTTTGGCTGGAGCAAGTCGGCCTTACTCATCTCGCGCGGCGCCAAGCGCGCACGCTTTCCGGAGGCGAGGCTCAACGCACCAGTCTCGCGCGCGCGTTCGTGCTTGACCCTGACCTGCTTTTGCTTGACGAACCATTCTCCGCCTTGGATACTCCGACTCGTGAGGCATTGCTGGAAACCTTCCACCGCATCCAACAACACACCCAGGTCACTACCCTTTTTGTCACGCATGACCGCCTAGAAGCGCTCCGTCTCGGCAATCGCGTCGCCGTCATGGATAAGGGAGAAATCGCTCAGATTGGCACGGCTGAAGAAGTTTTCAGCCAACCAGTCAATGAAACCGTGGCCAGCTTTGTCGGGATCGAAACCATTTTACGGGGAACGGTGGAATCGCAGTCCGACGGGTTCGCCGAGATCGGAGTCGCCGTGGGAAAACGCATCGCGGCGGCGTCCCCCTTGCCTGTCGGCACGGAAGTCACCCTTTGCCTGCGTCCAGAAGAAGTGACCTTACTTGCTCCTTCTGAAGAAGGCGTGCACGAACAGCCGTCCAGCGCGCGCAATCATTTTCTCGCGCACGTGACGAGAATCATTCCATGGGGCTTGGCCTACAAGATTCACTTGGACTGTGGTTTTCCCTTGGTGGCTTTTGTGACGCGCCCCTCACTCGAAGTGCTCCATTTGCAAGCTGGCGCAACCGTG
>JANMSE010000068.1:0-3583 GCA_031389045.1 Deltaproteobacteria bacterium
CGCTCGGCGTTTCCAGAGGCGATCGCGCATTTCACCAAGGGACTTGGGCTGCTCACCCACTGGACCGAGACGCCCGCGCGGACTCGGCAGGAACTCGCTCTCCACATTACCGTGATTGGTCCACTGATGGCGCTCAAGGGCGAGTCGTCCCCTGAATTGGAGCGAATCTACACCCAAATTGGCAAACTCTCGCGACAATTAGGGGAGACGACGCAATCTTTCTGGGTCTTCGTGGGATTGTGGTTGATCCATTTGGTGAGAGGAGAGTTGCAACGAGCTTATGACTTCGGAGAGCAAATGTTGGCCTTTGCGCAACAGCGAGAGGACCCGGTCTTCTTATTGTGGGCGCACCATACATTAGGAGTGACGCTCCTCTATCGGGGGGATGTCGCCGCGGCCTTATCACATTTGGAACAGGTATTGGTGCTGTACGAAGCTCAGGAACATCCTCGCTATATGGCGGACCCGAAAGTCGTGTGTTTGGGCGTGCTTGCGCTCACCCGCTGTAGTCTTGGCTTTCCCGATCACGCGGTGCGGTGTAGCAGCGAATCTCTCTCCGGGGCTCGTGAGGCTGGACACCCCTACGGGATCGCGGTCGCCCTGATGTATGAAGCCGGATGCCGTATCTTACGGCGTGAGGGGGCCGTGGCCTTACGGTGCGCGGACGAACTCATCGCGCTTGCCGAGGAGCATGGTTTGGCGCAATACAGTGCGCAGGGGGTGCTGCTCCGTGGTGGTGCGCTCGTTGAGCAGGGCCAGATCGAAGAGGGGATCGCGCAAATGCGTCAGGGGTTAGCCGATACGCGGGCGACGGGTGCTGATCTCGGCGTGCCCGCCTGGTCCGTCATTCTTGCCGCCGCGCTGACCCGTCTTGGCCGTATTGATGAAGGGCTCCGCACCTTGGATGAGGCGGAAGCGAGAATCGCCCGTGATCGTGGCCGATTTTACGAAGCCGAGCTCTATCGACTCAAAGGCACGCTGATACTGCAAGAGGAAAGTCAAAAGGCAAAAGGCAAAAGTCAAAAGGCAAAAGGCAAAACTGATCCCCTATCCCCGCCCCTTGATCCCTGTGTCGAGGCCGAAGCGTATTTCCTCAAGGCCATTGAGATTGCTCGACGCCAGAGCGCGAAGTTGTTTGAGCTGCGCGCCACCATGAGTCTGAGTCGTCTTTGGCAACAGCAAGGCAAATCCGCCGATGCTCGGCGCATACTGGCTGAGGTCTATAATTGGTTTACCGAGGGATTCGAGAGTGTGGACCTGAAAGAGGCGTGGGCGCTCTTGGTGGAGCTTGGGGAGAAGGTGTGAGAGGTACTATGGAGAAAACACACCAAGATGTGGAGTGACACTTACGGGTTCCTTCCCCCTTTGAGGCAATGGTATTAAGTTAAGGAAATTTTTGGCGTGGTAGAAATCGCCCCCACGCCACCTCTCGCCGGGGACTGAACTCCCCGGCTACCCTCGTCGCCTCGCTCCGCGAGACCGGATATGCCGCAGAGCGGCATTTGGGGGTAGCCGGGGGTTTTAACCCCCGGTTTGCTTCAGGCGGGTCAGGACAACCCCTCGACCAACGCGGTACTCAGATACCGTTCCGCCGAACTGGCGACGATGACGACAATCATCTTGCCCTTGCTCTCTGGGCGCGCGGCCACTTGGAGCGCGGCCCATATCGTGGCCCCGCTGCTAATGCCGGCGGGAATTCCTTCTTGCCGTGCCACGAGACGAGCCGTCTTGAGGGCATCCTCGTCCGTGACGTGAATAATCTCGTCGATGATTTTGGTGTTAAGGATCGGCGGGACGAAGCCCGCGCCAATGCCTTGAATGCCATGTGGTCCGGGCTTCCCGCCAGCGAGCACCGGCGAATCCGCCGGTTCCACGGCAATCACCCGAAAACTGGGTTTCTTGCGTTTGATGACTTCACTCACTCCAGTAATGGTTCCGCCAGTGCCGATCCCACTGACCAGCATATCCACCGCTCCATCCGTATCGTCCCAGATTTCCTGAGCCGTCGTTTGGCGGTGAATTTCTGGATTAGCGGGATTCTCGAATTGTTGAGGAATGAACGCTTTTGGATGTTTTTTGGCGAGTTCCTTGGCTTTGCGAATCGCTCCTTGCATACCCTCCGCCGCCGGAGTGAGGACTAACTCGGCCCCCAAGAGCCGCAACAAGTTGCGTCGTTCCAAACTCATGGACTCTGGCATGGTGAGAATCAGCCGATAGCCGCGCGCCGCCGCCACAAAGGCGAGGGCGATGCCCGTGTTGCCGCTGGTTGGCTCAATCAATACGGTCTTGGCGGTGATCTTTCCCGCCCGTTCGGCGGCGGTAATCATATTGAGGCCGATCCGATCTTTTACGCTGCTCAACGGATTGAAGAATTCGAGCTTGGCGTAAATC
This sequence comes from Deltaproteobacteria bacterium, assembly GCA_031389045.1. Classification (GTDB taxonomy): domain Bacteria; phylum Desulfobacterota; class Binatia; order Bin18; family Bin18; genus JABFSC01. The sequence continues at coordinate 2,392 of JANMSE010000068.1, forward strand.
TCGGCGTGTAGTCCGTGCGTCACGCGATTCAGGCGCACGAGCGGGGTGTGACCAATCGTTTCGGTGATGTCTTTGAATAGGCGTGCCATTGTGGGTCCTCAACCGTTAGCGTTGGGGACCTAGTGTACCACACTCGTGGTCCGGTGCACGTGGTATCTTTAGGCGGAATAACCAGGCAGGGAGTCGGGCGGGGGCGCGGGCTCGGCTTGATGCCCGTTCGAGAAGAGGAAGAATCGGGCCAAGAGAATGCCATCAACGAGGAGAACCAGGGCGGGGTTGAGGACACGGTTCGCGTAAAAGAGGAGCGCGACGGGCACCGTAGCCAAGCGCGCCATTCCCCACGGCGGCGAACATGGTGATCGAAATAAGGGTGACCACTGCTGGGTCTGAGAAGAAGGCTTCCATACGTCAGTGTCTCTCCAGAGGTAATGCGTTATTCCGCTAGGACGGGTGGAGTTTGTAGCAGCTCCCGCTCAAATCGGCCACTCTCAATGGTGCAGTGCATACCGCATTCTTTTGGGGTGTTCGTTTCCCACCACCAGCGCCCAGCGCGCGCATCCTCACCCGCGGTTGTCGGTCGAGTGCACGGGGCACAGCCGATGCTGGTATAGCCTTGGTCATAAAACGGGTGATAGGGCACGTCATGGGCGCGGATATAGTTCCACACTTGCTGTTCGTCCCAATTCGCCAACGGGTTGACCTTGACGAGTCCGCCATGGTCGTTGTCGAGTTCGATGGCATGAATCTCAGCACGCGTACTGGACTGATCGCGTCGCAGTCCAGTGACCCAGGCATCAAGGGTCGCGAGCACACGATTCAGGGGAAGCACTTTCCGTGTTTGGCAACAGAGGAGTCGGGACTCAACGGACCGATAGAAGAGATTGATGCCGTGACGCCGGACGACGCTCTCAATCTGTGTGGCATCGGGGAAGTATGTCTCAATATCAATGTTGTACTGTTCGCGCACTTGGTCTAACAGCGCGTAGGTTTCTTGCGGCAGTCGTCCGGTGTCAATGGTAAAAACGCGGACCTTGGGGTTAATGCGCCACGCCATATCGAGAATCGCCATGCCGTCGGCTTGAAAACTGGTACAGAGCGCGAGCCGCGAGCCGAACCGTTCCAGCGCCCAGGTCAGCACCTCTTGTGGTGACTGTCCATCGTAACGCTCGGTGAGTCGTTCAACTTCGTGCTG
>JANMSE010000141.1:0-1628 GCA_031389045.1 Deltaproteobacteria bacterium
ACCGACGGGACCACGAGGACCCGCGGTCGTCCGCCGCCCCCTTCTTGCCAGCCACGCGATTCCCGCACGATCCAGTCAATAAACGCATCCTTCCAAGTAGGCTGCGACAGAAAGATCACTTCATCTATCTCATGTCTCCGCATGACCTGCGGCAGTTCCTCCAGGCTCCCAAGCCACGGAACGAGCGAGGACTCGGAATCGGGCTTTCTCCCATCGACACTGACCACCCCCACAATGGTCAATCCCGGCAAGTGCAGCATGTCAGGTAACCCGGCGAGGAACGCCGCAAGACTCTCACCCACACCAATCAGCACCACACGCAACGCCCGCACTCGTGCCAGCCAATGCACCACCCAGGCCCGAAGTCCCGTAACCGCCAGCGTATTGAGCACCCAAAACAGGATGAGCACTGACCGGGGGAAGGACAGATCACCGCGGAAAAAGTACCACGCGGAGATCGCCAGCATCTGCACGCCAAGCGCCGCGGCCACGTTGCTCAATAGCCGCGTCCGATGCACGAGCCCATGGAGATCGTAGAAGCCGAAGAAATACAGCAGAATGATCTGAGTCGCGGTCAGCAGAAAAAGCGGATGATGGACTTCGGCAAGCCGCATCGACGGCAACAAATCGACGGTAAACGGAAGGGAGATGTAAATCCGTAGCGTGAAGGCGGCACCATACGTCGCGAGCGCACCGAGCATATCGGCGAACATCAGGACCAACAGCGTCGTCTGATACCGCAACGTCCGCCGCCGTACCCCCGTTCCTTGCATCGTGAGTTCTACCATTTGAAGTCTCGCACCAAGCGGGGATCACCGCACTTCAGCCCCCTTCCGTTTATCCGCCCCCCAACCGCGCGTAGAGCTTGCGTCGAGAAAACAGGTAGCCATGCTTCCAGAAAAAATAAGTCAACCCCAGAAAGTGTCGCCAGCTTAACGCGGAAAAGAAAGAGCGGGCAACGCGTCGTTCCTTGTGAACCACAACGGCCTCCGGGTTGTAGACAACTTTCCACCCGGCCTGCCGGAATCGGAGACAGAGATCGACATCTTCCGGCCCATAAAAAATATGTTCATCCAACAGTCCCACCTCCGCCAGCGCGGTCCGGCGAATCACCTGGCACGCACCGATCATATAATCCACCTCACGGATCGTTGTGTGATCCCAATCCGCCAACTCGGTCTCGCGACGCAGGCGCTGGGCAAAAGCGAAGGGCAACTGTCGAGCGAACTTGTCTCCCAACGTCGGGAACCGGCGACACGTCAACTGAAGTTGCCCCTCTCCATCAATCAACCGTGGGCCACACACGCCCACTTCGGGATGGGTATCCATGTACGCCACCAGGCGATCAAGCGCGGCTGGCGGCACGACCGTATCATCATCAAGCAGCACGACATATTCCCCTTGTGTCAGACGCATCCCCTGGTTCCGCCCCGGTGCTACTCCACAATTACGACGGTTAATCACGAGCTGCATCCATGGAAACGCGAAGCGGAGGGAGGCCGGCGTCTCTCCGCGCGATCCGTTATCCACCACGATGACCTCAACCGGAGAGTACGTCACTGCTTGTGGGAGTGACGCGAGGCAACCCTCCAACAAATCGGTGGAGTTCCAGGTCAAAATGACGATCG
>JANMSE010000015.1:0-5890 GCA_031389045.1 Deltaproteobacteria bacterium
CTACCATCCACAGCCCCTCCGGGGCTGATTGACACACCCCGGAGGGGTGTTTGGAAGGTAGCCGGGGGTAAGACCCCCGGCCTACCGGGCGTGCGATAACCCTTCGGCTTAACTTAATGCCATTGCCCGGCTGGGAGAGGGCTAGGGTGAGGGGGATTGAGTGAAGTTTCCTTCTTCAGGTGTCAGACAAAAATCACCAACTTGATTGCCTGGGAACGCCTGCGTATAGTCCCGCCGTGGACACACAAACGATTGAACGGTGGAAGGAAAGCGTCGCATTCGAGCGGGCCAGAAAGGCTACTCCGGCGGGCTTTCCCGCGTTGCCAGACATTCCTGGCGGTCGATACTGGGACCCAGAGTTCTTCACCCTTGAACGGGAAGCGCTTTTCAAACGTGGCTGGGTATACGCCGGTCACACTGACCAACTCCCCACGGCTGGCAGTTATTTCGTCTGGCGACGGACCGGCACCCCGATCCTCGTCATGCGCGGTGAGGATGCTCGCATGCGTGCGTTCTACAATACCTGCCGCCATCGTGGCGCGCCGCTGGTACGGGAACAATGCGGACAAGCCAATCGCACCTTGAGCTGCGGCTATCATGGCTGGACCTATGACACGATGGGCAATCTCAAGGCGGTGCCAGACCCGCGTGATTGGGTCGGGCTCGATATGTCATGTCGCAACCTGGTGCCTGTTCGCTGTGAACGGCTGGGCAACTGGCTCTTCGTTTGTGAGGATGCGGCGGCTCCCTCGCTCGACAGCGTCTTGGCCCCGGTGTCGCGCTATTTTCGCCATCTTCCCCTTGAAGACCTGCGCCTCGTGCATCAACGGTCCATTGAGATTGCTGGCAATTATAAAGTCGTGCTGGAGAATTTTCTCGAAGCGTACCACTTCAGCTTGCTCCACCGGCATACGACCGACCGTATCTTCGACAACTTGGGCACCAGCATCCATTTGTGGGAGCAGGGACATTCGATCATGTTGTCACCGAACCGCCGACCGGATTGGATTGATCCCGGAACCATTGGCATGCCGGAGATGGCGACGGCTACAACTATCGAACGCGACCACAATCCGAGTTACCACATCTTTCCGAACATCATCCTCCCGATTGCCCCAACAGGAATTCCCGCTGTGTTCTTCTGGCCGCAAAGCGTGGACCGGACGATTCTTGATGTGGCGTGGTTCGCGCCAGATTGGGGAGGTGGAACACGAGACCCGTTGTGGGAGAAGCGGATCGCGAACTTTGATCGGATCGTGGACGAGGACATTTCGTTCGTGGGACCGATTCAGGAGTCGATCACCTCGCCGGGTTTCCGTGGCGTGCCGCTGAACTATCAAGAGCGGCGGATTTACCACTGGCATGAAGAGCTTGATCGGCACATCGGAGTCGAGCGTGTCCCTGAGCATCTGCGGGTCACGCCGATGCTTGGGAAGTGGGTTGAGCGGGATTGAAGGACCAGTTTTTCTTTTTCACGGTGGTCACTCGGAGAGGCATTGAGCAAAGAATTTCGAAAGGGAGACAAATCGTGTCGAAGAGATCGCTCTTTCAATTCGACGTTTTCCTGAGCCATAGCTCGCAGAACAAGGCGCGCGTGCAAAGGCTGGCGGAGCGGCTGAAAGCTACAGGGCTGCGCGTGTGGTTCGAGGAATGGATCATCAAACCTGGGGACGACATTTAGAGTCTCCTCGCCAAATTTTCGAGCCGCGACAGCCACGCACCAAAGTGGGGACATTTCTCCCTGATGACAGCCAAGCCGATCAGTTCCGCTATCTGCGGTCCGATAGCGGACTTCGCGCCCTTGTAATCCGGCAACTCTCGAATAATCCGCTTACTCGGAGCTGAGTGTTGTCCGTCATCAATCAACTCAGGTGTGAGGTACTGGTCCGCAATAGCTTTGAGCGCGGCAATTTGCGTTTTATGATCGGGATAGAAGGACCGAAATCGCGCCGGGTCGGAAAACAGATACGCCTCGTACTCATGTAACTGGAGGTACGGGATGAACCGATCATCAGCAATATCTTTAGCGAATGCGTGTTCGAGAAACTTCACTCGTTTGTCCGGGAGGTGATGGAGTTTTTCCGCTTCGACCAACCTCGGAAAGTCCGCATGAAGAGCGTACAGATCAATCATCGTCGTGAAGAATACGTCTCCGCCTTTTTCCTGCGCGAGAAACCGGAGGATGTCATTCTTCATAGGGACGTACTTACCGCCTCCCCCGCGATGGACCTTTCCGTGTTTTCGCGCATGGGCAATGAGTACCGGGGGGTGTAAGTACACTCCCCGTGCGGCGAGGTGGGGTTTGAGCACCCGGTCGGCGAACGTTTGCTCGGTTTGTCCTTCGGCGAACAGGTAGAGGCGGGGCATTAGTGCGGGCCCCCACCGATCACGTTCTTCTCCCAAACCTCACCGAGGCTGTACTCGTCGAGCCACGCCTCCAGTTTTGTCTCATCAAGCCGGATAAAGCGCGACTCCTTGTCCTCCCGGTTCACGACGACGACATCGTTAAGATCAAAACTGTTGAGGAAAGAACTCGACTGCGTACTGATGAGCACTTGGGTATGGTGCGCGGCTTTCTTAAACAAGGCAGCAATCACGTTGAGCGCGTAGGGGTGGAGCCCCAGCTCTGGCTCGTCAACGATGATCAGGCCCGGCAGTTCGTCTTCTGGCTGCATGAGCAAGGTCACGAGACACATTGCTCGTAGCGTCCCGTCGGAAAGCTGGTGCGAACCAAACACCTGATCCGATCCTGAGTCCTTCCAGTTTAGGATAATGTCCTTTTTGTTCGGACCGGCTGGTTCAAGATCGAAGTCACTGAAGAACGGAGCAATCAACCGGAGGGTGGTCACAATACGTTGATAGACCGTCCCGCCGTTCTCTTCGCGGAAGCGTAGCAGAAGCGCGGCCAAGTTCCCGGCATCGGGCATGAGCCAACGATTGTCCCCAATGTAGCAATACTGGCGCACTCGTGCGGTCGGGGACGTATCGTGGAAGTGATAGACGCGACAATGGTTAAGCAAGTGCCGAAACACCTTGGCCGTTGGCTCTCCCTCATCAGCCTTCTGGCCGATTCGCGTCTCCGCATGTCCCGATCCCAAGGATATCAACTGAGGTTTCGTGTAGCCAGTTTGGAGGAAACTCAAATTTTCTTCGGCAAAGACGAGGGTGTCTCCCGCCGCGTGGAACAACCGCATGGTGTAGGTATCCACACCATTGTCCACCTCAAACTCCAATCGGGCCTCTACCTGTGGAGTCACCTGAGGACCGAAATGCAGCAGAGACTGCGCGCGCCCCGTCGTTCCGACGTACTGCTGAAGCCGCATTGCCATCATCTCGTTGAGCATCTTGAAGAACGAGATAAGGTTACTCTTCCCGGCACCATTCGCGCCAATCAGGACATTCAGGGAGCGGAGTTCAAGGTCCATGTTCTTAATGGATTTGAACCCATTGAGGATCACTCGTTGCAATTTCGCCACGGGGTAGTCTCCTGAATCAGCATCGGTGCCTACTTCGTACTCTTCTTCCGAAACGCCGGTATGACTTCCTTGGCGAACAGTCGCACCCCTTCACGGTCATACAATCCAGGGCGGCGCAGATTGATAATGAAGTGCGTAACCCCGGCGTCGATATAGGTCTGCAACTGTTTGCGAATCTCGGCGGGATCGCCAATCAACATACTCCTGCGTGCCTCTTCGACGGTGATCTTGCGGAGGTCCGCGAGTGTCTCCAAGAGACTCTGCGCGGAAGCTGGATCAGCCTTGATATAGAGTGGCGTCAGATACGAGCGTTCGATTTCAGCACAATTGCGCCCGATCTTCTCGCACGCCTTCTCTAAAATTTTATTCTTCTCGGCGATTTTGTCCGGTTCGAGGTTCGGGATATTCCACATCTGGGCATAGCGCGCGACCAGTGGCAGGATACGTTTCTCGCCGATTCCACCAATCATAATGGGCGGGTAGGGTTTCTGTATCGGTTTCGGCATGAATGGCGCATCGACGAGCGTGTAGTACTGGCCCTTGAAGGATACGGGAGAGGTGCTACTCCATAATTTCGTCATCACTTCGAGTGCTTCCCCCAGCGCCTTGGTGCGATCCTTGAGCGCGGGAAATGCGACCCCGTAGGCTTGGTGCTCACGTTCAAACCAGCCCGCGCCAATACCCAGCACGAGACGGCCATTACTCAGATGGTCAATAGTGGTGGCCATCTTGGCGAGAATCGCCGGATGGCGAAAGGTATTACTGGTGACCAGCGCACCGATCTGCACCCGTTTGGTGACGGTGGCCATCGCGGCCAGCAGGGTCCACGATTCGAGATTGCCCTCGTCCGACGGGCCGACACTCGGCAGGAGATGGTCATTGGTCCACACGCTATCAAACCCCAACGCCTCGGCCTCCTGCCAGACCTCTTTCAGTTCCTCAATGGTGGTTTGTTGCGGAGCGACTTGCAGGCCAAAACGAATGGGGTGTTGGGTTTTCTCCTGCGCGAAAGCAGGGACACTGAAGGTGAAGAACAAAACGGTGAGTAGAGAAAAAATAATATAGGTCATGCCGCTCTTCTTTTTTGACTACTGGCTACTGACTACTTGTCATGCCGCCCACGTAAACGGCGCGAAGTGCCCATTCGTCCCGCTGGTGTTCCAGGCGAGGTTGTGATCGCTGTAGCGATACGCCTTCGAGGCGGCGAGCGCCAGTTTTGACGAGACGGGGTGAGCCGCATTCGTCGCCCACAAAGGTTCGACGCCATCCCGACCAGTGACAGCGGCGATATCGATCTCCAGGATGTTGGGGATCGACAAGTGGCGCTCGTTCCCTTTGATCTCGAATGAGATAGGTGTGGCTTTGACTCCGAGAAATTTTGACACTAGGCCGGCAAAAATAGCGCCCGGCGTCCCTCCGGCTTTCCCGGAAAAGATCGCGCCAAGGGCATCTTGTTGAGCCTTGGTTCCTTTCTCATCGACATACACCGCCGCCGTCCAATTCCCGTCCCGCATCTTGCCTGGTCCGGGGAAGGAGACCACCAGCACGGCATTGAGATCGTTCAGACTGGTGCCACCATACGTGCCAGTGGCGACGTGAAAGGCGAGCGCCGCGTCGCAGCGGTCGCGAGGTGTTGGGGCCTGGACGAGACAGGCGCAGATGAGATCGCAGTTGCATGATTCAAAGTATTCACCGGTGAGCTTCCAAGATTCCGCCATAGTGTTCTCCTTTCCAATACTCCCCTGCGTCTACCACTTTGGAAAACTGGGAACAATAGGATTCGGGATATCGGATTGAGGATTTGGGGATGAGGATTGAGGGAATCCTTTCTGGTCCACATCCTAACGCCAAGAGCCTAAATCCTTTGTTGCCCTGCTCTATCCCTTAATCGCCCCCATTTTTACCAACCGCGCGATCTTCTCCTCCCCGTAGCCTATCACCTCTTGCAACACTTCCGCCGTATGTTGCCCTAACAGAGGAGCGACATACGGAAGCGTGGCGGGGGTGCGGGAGAATTTCGCGAGGAGACCGGTCTGCCGCACTTCGCCCCACTGTTGGTGCGTATGGGTGGCGATCAAATCATTGGCGGCAATGTGGTCGTCGCTGAAAAGCTGGGGCAGCGGCAAGATCGGCGCGCAAGGGACGCCCGCTTTGTCGAGCATGGCTATCCATTCGTCCGTCGTTTTGCTCGTGAAGATTTCCGCCAGCAGTGCAGCAAGAGCACTTTCGGCCTTTTCCTGCTGTGCCGTGGCGAAGGTGTACCGACGATCAAGACCCGCGGGCGTCAGTACCTGACACAAAGCCTGCCAGTGACGCGCTTCACTCACGACCAGGGCTAGCGAATTGTTGGCCGTGGGGTAAATGCGGTGGAGCGCTCCGGTGCCCCACAAATCTGGAGCACCGTTTTCGAGGTC
>JANMSE010000164.1:0-4796 GCA_031389045.1 Deltaproteobacteria bacterium
CCGTTGCACAGATTGCCACCCACGGAACAACGGTTTTTAATCTGCACGGACCCAATGAGCCCAGCGGCCTCAGTGAGTCCTGGGTATTTGTCCTGCATCATCTTGTCTTCCGTGATGCGGCAGCTCGGCACGGCGGCTCCGAGACGCAGTCCGGTTTGCGGATCAAACGCGAGAATCTGCAATTCCGGGATGCTTTTGAGATCGACGACCACGTCCGGTTGTCTGACACCGGCGCGCATCTGGATCAATAGGTCCGTTCCACCGATCAAGGCCCGGCCTTTGTCGCCAGTGTTAGCAAAAAGGCTCAACGCTTGATCGAGCGATCGTGGCGCTTCATACGTGAATGCTTGCAAGGTTCCCTCCTATTCAAGATTGAGCCCGTAGGCGCGGGCTCTTTCGCTTGCGCACTTTAATGGGCTTCGCGAACAGAAGCAAGGGCGAAATAGAACAGGGCATGCACGTCTCAGGCAGGTCGGAACAGGTCGGAAAGCACTGTCCCTCGGACGCCAAGCTCTGTCGCGTTTGTGGCAGCGGGCAGTTTATACCACCCACCTTCTGCTGACGCAACCGAGTATAGAAGTCAGCGATGCTCGGAAGTGAAAACGAGGGCGTGGAGCAAGAGGGACACGGGAGCGCCGTGTCCCTCGTTCATTACTTCGGAATACGAATCTTTTGTCCTGGGAAAATCAGATTCGCGTCTTTAATGACTTCGCGATTCGCCTCGAAGATTTTGGGATACTTATTCGCATCGCCATAGAAATGCTTGGCGATTTTGGAGAGGGTATCGCCCTTTTCGATGATGTAATACTCGACTGGTTCTTGTTCCGCTGGGTGTTGCAAATGATTGACCTCGACCTCAGCAACCCCTTGAACATTGCCAGCGATCAAGACCGCTTTTTGCATCGCCTCCGCCGAAGTGGCGGCTCCAGAAAGCGCGACTTTTCCACTCGCGGGATCATAATTGACATTGAGCCCACTCACCCCAGGATTCGATGACTCAATTTCCGCCTTAATCTTCGCGGCAGCTTCGTCATCACGGTTAAAGAGTTTCTTACCAATGTTTCGGACAAAATCGAAAAGTCCCATACTGTCCTCCTTTCATTCACTCACTATGTCGTCGGCTTTGGTCCGTTGTACCCGCCAGAGGAAATCGAAGCAAGGAAAAATTTTCCGCTTGTCGTGGAGATTTCTTTCTCCGACTCACAGCAATTTTTCTATAGTTTCACGGATAAATGGCGATCCCTTAAAGGACACAGAAAGAGAAAGCCATGCCAGCAACAGCAGAACCAATACCCCTGTTCCCTGGTCCCTCGCTCGAAGAACTCGCGCAACGGGTGCGTGTGTTGGAGCACCACCACCAATCCGCGCCCGACCCTAATACCCTCAACATGCTCCTCTTCAGTGGCGAAATGGATCGCTTGCTTTCAGCTTTTACGCTTGCCACTGGAGCGGCAGCAAGCGGAATGCACGTATCGATCTTTGTCACTTTTTGGGGAGCCGCGGCGCTGAAAAAAGTTGGACCACAAAGCCCAGGAAAATCTTTTATCGAAAAAATGTTCGGTTGGATGCTGCCGGGCGGATGGCACCGCAAAAAACTATCCAGACTGGATATGGGAGGACTTGGTCGGTGGTTGATGCGGCAAGAGATGCGCAAAAAAGGGATGCCAGACCTCCCGACACTGCTCTCCATTGCCCAAGAACTCGGCGTGGAACTGTACCTGTGTGACACCTCGATGGCCATGATGGGCATTCGTAAAGAGGAGTTGATTGACTACCCAAACCTTCGAGTGTGCGGAGTCGCCTATTTTCTTGATATGTCCACCAAAGCCAACACCACCCTTTTTATCTGAGACGCATCCTCATGACACCGCGAAACGAACTCAATCTGACAGGGCTGAGGTGTCCTCTCCCTATTGTCGAACTCAATCGCGCCATCAAGCAGATGTCGCTGGGTGAAGAATTACAGGTCATCGCAAGTGATCCAGCGTTTCCACTGGATGTGGAAGCCTGGTGCCGAAGAACTGGCCAACTCCTCCTTAGCTTGCAGGAGCAAGACGGACGTTATCACGCGCGGCTCAGGAAAATGGCCTAAATAAAGCGAAGCCAAAACAAATGACTCTTGAATTTCCTGCCTTTACTCATCTGGAACAACTGACTGGTCAGGTGGGCGGCCCGCTCGCGGCTGAATTGCGGAACACGGTCCAGACACTGCGCAACCAGCTCCACGACGCGCAGCATGAAGCGGAGCGTCTCGCTCTGGCGCAAGCCGATGCGATAGTCAATTCGGCGATGATGATGAGTGAACTGCAGACAGCACGTGCGGATTTAGAGGCGGGCAATACCGTCATTCAAACAATGAACCAGGCCCTGCAAACCGCACTTACCACCGCACAAGAGAATGAAAACCGCTTCCGTCTCTTAAGTGACGCTGCCCCAGTGGGGATTTTTCAGATCGACCAAGCAGACCGTTGTATCTACATGAACACCGGCTTGCGACGACTCCTCAAAGCTCCCGTAACGGGACAAGAAGCCGATTGGCGTCAGTGGCTTGCCCCCACCGATCAAGTGACCGTGTTGGCTCGTTGGCGAGAGGCGATCACACAGGGGAAGGAATTTGCCCATGAATTCCGCATCCTCACAACTGAAGGAAAGCTTTGCTGGGTCCTCGTGCACGCACGACCGCTCCAACTCAATGTCAACACCTGGGACGGGTACATCGGCACCATGACCGATATCACGCCCCATAAAGAAGCCGAGCAACTCAAAGATGAACTGGTCTCTACCGTCAGCCATGAATTGCGCACACCCTTGGCGAGCTTACGCGGCTTTACCGAGTTAATGCTCGAGCGCGCGTTCTCTCCAGAAAAACAACGTGAGTTCATTGGGATTATTCACCAAGAGGCAATACGCCTGACAAACCTCATCAACGACTTCCTCGATCTCCAACGGATTCAATCAGCAAAACAACGCTACGATTTCACCAAGGTTTCCTTGGAACCTCTGTTGCAAGAACAACTCCGATTCTTCTCGTCCGAAAAGAGTCAGCATACTTTCCGAATTTCCGTCGATCCCGCGCTCCCACTCGTACACGCGGATGCCGATCGTCTACGGCAAGTGCTTGGCAATTTGCTCTCCAATGCCATCAAATTTTCTCCATACGGAGGAGGCATCTCCCTCAAAGCCTCCCAAGAAGGAGAAGAGATCAAAGTCAAAGTGATCGACCAAGGGGTCGGCATTCCACGAGAAATTTTCCCGAAACTGTTCAGAAAATTTTTTCGAGTGGAAAACGCTGATACGCGAAAGATCGGTGGGACTGGTCTGGGATTAGCCTTGGTCAAAGAAATCATAGAAGCACACGGCGGTTACGTCGGCGTCGAAAGTATCGTCGGACAGGGAAGCACCTTTTACTTCACGCTCCCGGTTGCATAGGACAGCAGTGCGGAGAAAGCAGAGTATGTTTCGTGTTGCGTAAACCGTGTGCAAGAACGGCGAGGCTAAGGGTCCACGGAACACGCATCACGTCGGTTCTCTCTTGAGTTTCGTCCTTCTACCGCGCTATAGCATGAACACAAAGGAGGACTCGCGTATGTCAGAACTGTTTCACGTCGGACTGACGGTCAAGAATTTGGAGCGGTCGGTCGCGTTCTACCGCGATGTCGTGGGCATGCAAGAAACGGAATGGAAGATGAAGAACGCCAAGAGTAAGGAATTCGACACGCTCACCAACAACCCCGGCGCGGAGTTGCATGTCGCCCACCTCACGCTCGGCCCATTCATGCTCCAACTCATCGAGTACGCGGCAAAAGGTGGGGTGACGCTGGATTTGCATCACAACAACGTCGGCAGTCCACACCTCTGCATCTATGTTCCCGATGTCGAAGCTAAACTCAAGGAAGTGCAACGACGAGGAGATGTCGTGATTACGTCCGGCCTCGTCCAGATCGCGCCGAACATGCGCAGTTTTTATACGGAAGACCCAGACGGCGTGCCGGTGGAGTTTTTGCAGAAAACCGCATAACCCTCTCATCATTCTTCGGGCGGCCATACCGGGCCGCCCCTACGCTTTCTCACCCACAAAGCGCGCATAATCTTCCGGCGTATCAATGTCCGCGAGGATGCCGGGATCCTCAAGCGGAAGCTCTCGCACCCGGGCGGGGTCTTTGCGCACCACGACTTTCGCGCCTTGATCGAGAGGCGCGGCGAGAATCTCACCGTACACTGAGCTGGCGAATAACACCGGGTGGCCACGCTTCCCTTGATAGGAGGCAATGACAATCGGGATCGGCGCGGCGCGAAACGAATCAATCACCGCTGTGATCGTTTCACTTGACACCATTGGATGATCGACCAGATTCACCACCACGGCTTCACTCTCCGGCGACAAGGCACCGATGCCCACCATCAATGATGAGAGCTGGCCTTGGGCATATCGCGAGTTCACCACGGTGCGCAGGGCAGGATGCACCGGCAAGGCGCGTGCAATCTCTTCGGCGCGCGCGCCCAGTACCACGATCAGTTCATCCACCCCAGCCGTCAGAAACGCCGTGCAGATGCGCTCAATGAACGTCTGGCCTTGGTAGTGCAACAGCGCCTTGGGTGAACCCATGCGACGGGATTCACCGGCGGCGAGGAGAATAGCGGAGAGCATGGGAAAAAGTAGTCAGTAGTCAGTAGTCAGTAGGGGCAGTAGTCAATTATCAATTTCCCGTGAACTTGAATGGGCCATTGGGTCGGGCTTTTGCCGACAGTGAGAGAGTTTCAAGTGATCCGCCCCGGCGTACGCGGATGAGTTCCGC
>JANMSE010000165.1:0-8124 GCA_031389045.1 Deltaproteobacteria bacterium
GACATCGTCATGGATTTGTGGCTCCAGGCCGAGGGCGAGCCCGAACTGCGCGACAAATTTGATCGACTTGGCCAAGATTTGGTCAGCGCCAAGACGGACTACCTGCGCAGCAAGGAGTTGGATGAACAGCTCTTCGGCGAGGAATTCGAGGCGTAAGGCATGGCGGAAGACTTGCGACATTTCACAGCTAGTGTTTTGGAGCACTGGGGCGCCGCGGTTGAGACGAAGGGGGAAACCCTCGAAGCCTTGCTCCCTAGCGAGCTGGCCGCTCGTTTACAGATGCAAGAAGATGTTCGTCTCCGCTTTACGCCGCAAGGAGAGACGGCGGGCAGCGCACCCTCGGCATCGGACACGCAATTACTGACCTACGGCTCTCCGGCGTTGGAACATGTGCTGAGCTTGCTCGCCGACCAGGGCACCGTCGCGGGAGTGGAACTGCAGGGCCTGTATCTCAAACAGGCCGCGCCCGGCCCGGAGATTGAGCGTCTGTTTCAACCTCTGAATGCACGCGGCAAATTGGTCAGCGCCGGGACCGCGCTCATTCCCTACGGCATTTTTCACTTTCGCTACACGGCGGTCTCGGACGAAAAGACGGAAGGGCTCGCGACGCTGGCCCTCAACCTGCGCAGCCTCACTGAGGTGCCCGGTGTGGCCTACCGCTGGCGCGAAGTGCAGTGGCAAGAACAGGCAACCGGCGCTGGAACAGAGACCGCTACCCATCCTCCGAACGTGGTGTACAAGCAGGCGTGCCGCCTGGCGCAGCGACAGATCAGTCGCACGTTGAACGATTTTCATCACAGTCGCGAGCGTCGCCTCGAGCGCGACGTGCAGCGTTTGGAAGAGTATTACCTGGGCATCGCGAAGGAGATTCGCGCGCGCCTTCAGAAAAAGGGTCTCAGTGGGACGGCGGAGGCGGAGAAAGAGGAAGCCAAGGCCGCAGCGGCTGAACGGGAACTGCGAAGCAAGATTCACGATCTGGAAGAAAAATATGCCGTGCGGGTGCAGGTCTCCTTCGTGAACGTCCTCTACGTCACCTTACCCGTGCTTCACGCCACGATGTCCTATCAGCGACGGCAAGCGTTTCGCGAACTCTCGTTCTTTTGGAACCCGCTCTTGAAGGACTGGGAGCCGCTGGTGTGCGAGGGCTGTCGGGAAAACACCTTCGCCTTCGCGTTGTGCGACGACAAACAACATCTGACCTGCGCGGACTGTAGCCGTCCGTGTCCGACCTGCGAGCGGCGCTTCTGTTCCGCGTGTCAGCGGCAAGGATGTCCGGGGTGTCGGAAGGCAAGTCTCAAGCCAGTCTAGGACCGGTCTCAGGCCAGTCGCGGACTTCTTTTGACTTGTCCGAGACTGGCGTCACGAAAATGGGGAGCAACGGAAGAAGAGATTCTCGTCCCGTGTCCTTTAACCAGCGCGAGCCAGCGCCTTCGCGGGAACCACCGCGCGGCTATATCCCAAAGAACCGCGCCGCGTTGTCACCCAGGATTTTATTGACCATCCGTTCGGGGAGTTTTGCTAACGCCTGGCGTGCTTTCGCTATCGGATCGACAAACCCTTCCGCGTGGGGAAAGTCTGACCCAATGAAAAATTTATCATCCCCCAACAGTTCGATCATATACGGCAGCAGCCGTTCGGTCGGGTCGGCTGACACCCAGATATTGCGGGCAAAATACTCGCTCGCCGATCGCTTCATCTGGCAAGTATGCCCCATGTAGCTGTAGCGATAGTCAAGGCGATCCACCCATTCCACGACCCACCCGCAGCCCGCCTCAATGGTCGCGACGCGCAGACGAGGGAAACGCTCGAACACACCGTCGTACACCATGGTCGTCAGCGCCATGCGGGGATCTTGGATCGCGTTCATGCTCAGGTACATAAACCCAGGACGACTATCCTCGTGCCAGTCGTGTCCCACATAGTGACGATGAACGACCAGATGAATGCCGACGGCAAGGTTCAGTTCCTGCGCTTCGGCCCACACCGGATCAAACTCCGGACAACCGAAGCTCTTCCCATCAACAGGAAGCGCACCGACAAATACCGTCCGTACGCCAGCGTTCGCCAATCGTCGCAGTTCTCGCACGGTTTCCGTCGGATGCCGCAAAGTAATGTGACCAACCGGATAGAGCCGGTCTCGGTGGTTCGCACACACTTCTAATGCCCACGTGTTGTAGGCACGACAATGGGCCGCTGCTAATTCCGCATCTTCGACTTGCCCCTCCCAGAGGAGGCCCAACGTCGGATAGATAAACTGACACGCCATTCCCTCCCGGTCCAGGAAACTGACACGGGCGTCCATATCCTCAAGTGTGTTGTTAAACGCCGAGGCAAAATCAAACGTCCCTAACCCTTTTCCTTCTTCTTTCTGCCCGTAGCCCACGCCAACCCCAAGCAGCTCTTCCATGCCGAATTCGCCGACCCCTCGCACCCGCTTCCCCTCGTTAATACACATCACCCAACGATCAGTCCGCGGGTCGCGTTCAAAGCGGAGACAGCGGGAGCGATATCGCGGCTCAATGTAACGTTCCCAGAGGTCGAGTGGTTCCATGAAATGGCTATCGGCATCAATGATTCGTGACATTGAACGCTCCTCCTTGATCCATTCAGTCGGACACCACCGCATCCGCTTCAATCTCGATCAGCATATCGGGATGCACGAGACGCGCGATCTCCACCAATGTCGAGGCAGGTCGAATGGTGCCGAAGACCTCGCCGTGGGCCTTGGCGATGGCGTCGGTGTGCGCGGTCACATTGGTCGAAAACATTCGTGTCCGCACGACATCCTGGAGGGACGCTCCACCCTGCTGTAACGCTCGCTCAATGGTGCGCAAGGCGGCAACTGTTTGGGCATACGGATCTCCTACTCCGGCAACCGTGCCATCGGGTTGGAACGCCGTGCTCCCAGACACGAAAATTTGGTTCCCAACTTTTACGGCACGGGAGAAACCGAAAATTGCTTCATAGGGAGACCCCGATGAAATGTTAGTGCGTGCTGCCATACTGCCCTCCTTCGTGGGTGTTGTTCACTTGCCATGTGTATCGCCTCAACTGATGAAGTGGGGTGGGTCGCCACCCACCCTACACGCTTCCACCAACTTGTCCGAGACTTGTTTTGACCTGTCCGAGACCTGCCCCAGACTCGTCCGAGACTTGTTACGACTTGCCCAAGACCTGTCCGAGACAGCCCCGATACTGACGCTTACAAATCGTAAGCGCGCGTCGCGTTATCCCCCAGGATATTTTGCTGGTCCGGCGGCGGCAGTTCGATAATATTCTCCCGCAACGTTTTCAGTGCACCAGGAAATCCGTCAAAATGCGGAAAGTCGGTGGACCAGAAAAACTTATCCGAGCCCCAGCGGGTGCAGGCTGGCGCGATCATGCTCTCGTCAACGTCCGCCCCGATCCACACCTGACGGCGGAAGTATTCACCGGGCGGGCGTTTGCACGCGGTCATAAAGCCGCTGTGCTTCCACTTGGAATCCATCCGTTCGATAAAATGCGGCACCCAGCCAGCCCCGACTTCCAAGACCAGCAGCTTCAAGCGCGGAAATCGTTCCAAGGTGCCACCCTCGAACATGCTCACGAACGAAGCTTGGATGTCAAAACCCAGCGTGACCGACAGGAAGTAGAACGGGGAGCCGTGAAAGGTGGGGTGATCGTACCACTGACTGCCGTGAAAGTCGGGGCGGGCAATCACATGGAGACCAACCGGAATGCCCAGATCTTGCGCGACGGTCCAGAACGGATCGTAGTGCGTATCGCCATACGCTTTGCCGTTCGCCGGGAACGGGGTCAGCATGACGCTTTTGAGTCCCAGTTTGACGGCCCGTTTCATCTCCACTATCGCCGCGTCGAGATCAAGCAACGAAATATGCGCGACGCCATATAAGCGATTCGGACTATGCCGACAAAAGTCAGCGATCCAATCGTTGTACACACGACAATAGGCCATCGCGAGTTCCGGATCCTTGACTTCTCCTTCCCACACTAAACCGAGGGTTGGGTAAAGAACCGCGGCGTCGATCCCATCTTCATCCAACACTTTCACGCGGGCCGCCGGATCATACGCGCCTTTCGGCCCATCCATGTAGCTAAACTCCTTGGAAAAGGCGACTTCACCAGGCTTGCCAAAAGCAGACGCGACCCCTAATCCACGGATGACGGACGAGATACGCCCATCGACTTGCAGCGATTCCCAACCTTCGGCATCACGAGCGATGCCAAGAGCACGATCCTTGAACTTGGCTTCGAGGTTCTCTTTCCAGAGGTTAGGTGGTTCCAGAATGTGGCCGTCAGCATCAATGACTCTCCCAAGCTGCATACTCAATCCCTCCTTTTGCAACAGGTAGAACTGCTTGCCCCTCTACCCCACTGGGCGAAAGAATGAAAGGGGTTGCCAGACACTGGGTTTGACTGACGACTGGAAACTGAGAATTGAAAAATCAGGTAGGAAGTTCGTCGGGGCGTCAGCTCGACACCCCGACAGGAGCGATGGGATTAGACGCCAGTCGCGGCGGCGTCGATCTTGAGATATTTCAGCGGCGTGCGGTCAACCACTGGCAACCGCTTCGTCCCAGGAGTCAGTTTGTTGGACCCAGGGAACCGCTGAAACGGGTTGGTGAGTTCGATCTGCTTGGCAAACTCACGAATCGACGGCGCCACTTCCTTAGCGAAGAGACGCATGCTGTTGAGACGGTCGGTATTGCCCACCGGCCCTTGAACCTGGAAGACCGTGAAGACACCCGGCCGCAGCACTTGGAGGATCGACTTGATCTTCTCAGTCACCGTCTTCGGCGAACCGACAATCATCAGCAAGTTCTCCTGTGCTCGATCATACGAGGTCAGGAGCTTCTTGCGAATCTCGTCGTAGTTCTTGCCTTCATCACCACTCGTCCCGGTCTGCATCTGTTTCAACCGCTCCGCGCTCAAGCCAACCCAGCCGCCGCCCGGACGTTTGCCCAGTAAGCGGATCGCGCCTTTGGAGTTGTAGCCCGGAGGCAACGTGTGCTCCGGTCGGGAGAACGCATTCGCGCCACCACCGAAGACAAACCCTTTCCCTAGTTCCTGGGCCTTCTCATCGGTTTCGGCCACGAACACCGCCAGCAGATAGCCAAAATTTTCCGGGCCCGCCTGATAGCCCTGTTCGGCGGCCACATCGGCGTACATATCCCAAATGTCACAGGTCGGCCCCAGGTTGGTCACCAAGCCCAGATATGGATACGCATGCTCCGCGCACCATTTCACGGTTTCCGGACTCAGCACGCCGGGAATCCACATCTGCGGATGAGGCTTCTGGTACGGCAGCGCCCAGGGATTCACATGACGATAATGAAAATGCTTGCCTTCGTAGCGCCACGGCCCCGGCCGCGTCCAGGCTTGAATGATGAAGTCATGCGCTTCATTGAAGTATTCGCGGTTGTAGGCGGGATTGGCGTTGTTGAAAAACTGCTCGCTGCCAGCGCCGCGCACCCAACCCGTGACCAGACGCCCACGCGAGATCAGGTCGATCTCAGCCAGTTCCTCAGCCATCCGTAAAGGGTGCTTGAGGACCGGCAGCGGATTGCCGATCAAGACAATCTTGGCCTTCTTGGTCACGCGGGCGAGGATCGCCGCTTCCACGTTCATCACGCTTCCCATGCAGAACGGGTTGCCGTGATGCTCATTGAGCATGAGCGCATCAAAGCCTAACTCTTCGGCTTCGCAATACTCATCAATCCAATAGTTATAATCATCAGCGGCCTTCTCGCGATCGAAATGCTTGTTGGAAATCGCGAAGAAGCCTTCGTTCTTGAGCACTTCGTCTTCAGGCAGCCAGCGATACGGACGTTCGGTAAAGTAGCCAATAATCATGCCGGTGACTCCTTTTCTGTGTGTGAATCCCGAAAAATAATGCCCCTGTGATAGCAGACCCATAAAAGAAGCGAAAGAAGTTCTCACGCGATTAGTTCGGCACCCAAGCGAGGGCACGGATTTCCCCAAACTCTTGCGCCACTTTGTCCCACGAGTCGCCACCGTCGGTGCTGGTGTACACGTAGCCATGCAGGCTGTTGGCCACGATCACCTCAGGGTCGGAAGGATGGGTGGCGAACCAGTAAATGGTGGAATTGGGAACGACGGGCAATGCGGCTTTCTCCCATGTCTTGCCACCATCCTTGGAACGCTGGATCGCGCCGGTCTTGCCGGGGATGAAATCGCCATTCCCGACAAAGATCACATCGGGATCATCGGCCTTGAGCGCGACGCCGCGACAATAGGAAATCTGATCGCGCTCGAAAAAGCGCGGGAAGCCATGCACCAGCCAGCGGTTCCCTTCATCGGTGCTCGTCCACACGCCATCCGGGGTGGTCGCCAGGATCTTCGTCGGGTGGCTCTGACTGATGGTGAGCCCATGAATATCCTGATTGAGCATGCTCTCGCCTAGTGGCGGCAGATGGGTCCAGGTTGCTCCAGCGTCCTCACTGCGGTAGACGCCATCGATTTCCACGCTCACCCATATTGTCCGCGGGTTGCGCGGGTCAAAGATGATATTGGTTACTTTTGGGGCTCCGGCGAAACACTTCTCGACAATGGGCACCGCGAGATTATCCCAGTGTTTGCCACCGTCGAGCGAGCGGAACACGGCGGGTGGCTTCGTGCCCGCGCAGATAATGTCGGGATTGGTTGGGTGCACAGCGACCGACCAAATTTGCATACCGTCCATTGGCGATTCCAGCAGCTCCCAGGTCGCCCCTTTATCCTTGCTCTGGTAGAGGCCAACCTCGGACCCGGCCAGGAGCCACTGCGGATTTTGTGGATAGACAGCCAACGAGCGAATCTGTACTTCGCCCGGTTCGGCATGAAACGGCAGCTTCATCTTGCTGCGTTTCCAGCGTTCGCCGCTGTTCGGACTGAACCACACCCCAGCGCCAACCGTTCCAACACAGATCGTGAAATCCTTTGACATAATGGTCCCCCTCCTTTATGCGGTTGTCATTTTCCAGGGGTTGTACCACGGTCGGTTGGAGAGGGGAAGAAGAAGTCCCGGACATCCCCTAGAGCCCAGCACTGGCCTTTGCTACAACCAGCACGCTGTAACGACTAAGGAGGATTCTCATGTTGAATGAAAAATTCGGGCTCTCGGTTGACGCCGACGGCCACATCCTGGAACCGGCGGATACGTGGATCAAATATATCGACCCACAGTATCGCGACCGGGCTATCCGCATTGACCTGGACGAAAAAGGCTGGGAAGTGCTGATGATTGATAACAAGCCGGCGGAAGTAGTCCGTGGGACGCTGGGCGCGCTGGGTGGTGTCGGCATGGACGCCGCCGAATTATTCGCGCCCGGCAAAAAGACCTACATGGACGGCTGCCCTCCGGGAAGTTATGACCCGAAAGCTCGGCTCAAGGTCATGGATGAAGAAGGCATCGACGCCGCCCTCCTCTACCCCACCATCGGTATCTTTTGGGAAGGCTGGGTGCAGGACCCCAAACTCGCCACGGCCTACTGTCGCGCCTATAACCGCTGGCTGGTCGATTTTTGCAGTCAGGACAAGAAGCGCCTCTTTCCCATCGCTCACATCTCACTGATTGATCCCGAAGGCGCGGTGGAAGAAACCCTCCGGGCCAAAAAAGAGGGCTGCGTGGGCATTTATCTCTCACCCGATATGGTTTCGCGTGGGTGGAAGCATTTTGATGATCCCGCTTTCGTCCGCTTCTGGAACACGGTGCAGGACCTGGAAATGCCCGTGGGGTTCCACGTCATCGTCCGCGATGAGCCCTCGTGGAAAGAATGGGTGCGCAAGGATGATGACTTTGGTCTGTTCAGCTTCACGTTCCTGGCGATGGATGTGATGGCGGCGTTCACGCAGATGATGTCGCTGGCGATGTTTGAGAAATATCCACGCATGAAATGCACCGTGCTCGAATCCGGCGCGAACTGGATTTCCGCGTGGCTGGACCGCATGGATCACAAGTACATTCCGATGAAGAGCCGCTCGCAGCTCAAAATGAAACCGAGCGAATACTTCTATCGTCAGTGCATCGTCTCCGCTGACCCTGATGAAACGATGACCGCGGAAGTCGTCAACCACATCGGCGCGGACTATTTCGTCTGGGCCTCGGATTATCCGCATATCGAC
>JANMSE010000221.1:0-5242 GCA_031389045.1 Deltaproteobacteria bacterium
CCCCTAAGTGAGCATACAAAATAATTTGGAAGAATAGCTTCTTGAAACCACGCAGAATACCTTTGATCTCAATCTTTTTTTACAATAAATTCTGTGTACTCACTTAGCGTTCTCGCTGCCGAACCCTGAGGGTTGGCAATCTCATGCGGCTGAGGCATGACCTCCTCAAATTACTGCGCTGTGGCCGTGTAAGCCACGGACGCCAAGGAGGTCAGTATGGGCGAGTGACGCGAACGGATGCAGCAGACGCTGATTCTGCATGGGATGGCCCCTCGGACCCAAGCAGCATATCTGACGGCCGTGCAGGACATCGCCAAGTATTATCACCAACGACCCGATACGCTCAGTGAGGCCCAACTCCACGCGTATCTGCGGTTCCTGCTTGAGGAGCGCCACCTCTCGGCCAACAGCGTGCGGGTGGCCATCATGGGCATCCGGTTTTTCTATACGCAGACGCTGCGTCGCCCCTGGCCGCATGTCCCCTTACCCAAGCGCACCAAGACGTTGCCGGAGGTGCTCAGCCGCGAAGAAGTAGCGCGGCTGTTGGCCCGTACGACCACCGTGCGTCAGCACGCCCTGCTGATGACCACCTATGGGGGTGGGCTGCGCGTCAGCGAGGTCGTACGCCTGCAAGTCAGTGACATTGACGCCGGACGCGGCATGTTGCGGGTGGAACAGGGCAAAGGGCGCAAGGATCGCTACACCTTGCTGGGCCCACGCCTCTTGGCGGAGTTGCGTCGCTACTGGCAGTTGTATCGCCCTGTCGCCCCGTGGCTCTTCCCCAAGCAAACCAAGCCCGAGCCGATGGCCATCGAGACGGCGCAACGGATGTATTACGCCGCCAAGGAGTGCGCAGGCATAACCAAAGCGGGCGGCATTCATGCCTTGCGCCATGCGTTTACGACCCACTTGTTGGAAGGGGGCGCGGATCTGGCCACCCGGCAACGCTTGCTGGGCCACGAGAGTGTCACCACGACCATGCACTACGTGCACGTGGCCCAGAGTCATCTGACCGCCCACGGCTCGCCCCTGGAGAGCTTACCGGACGTGGAGGCCGGAGGATAACCGATGCTGCCGCTGTCGTCCTCGCTGACAGCGCCCCCCGCTCCGGCTCATCCCGCGCCACCGCCCTGTGAAGTCGCCGACATCGTGCGCGAATATGGCGCGGCGTTTCGGGCCACGCATCCCGTCTCGCACGAGCAAGCGCGGGTCTTGCGGGCGATCGCCCAGTGCCGCACGGCCGCGTTGGGCGGCCATGTCAAACAATGTGTGAGCTGCGGGACGGAACGGGTTTGTTATGACTCGTGCCGCAATCGGCATTGCCCCAAGTGTCAAGGCAGTGCACGGGCCAAATGGTTGGCTGCTGAGCAGGCCATGCTCCTGCCGATTCCCTACTTCCACGTGGTCTTCACCCTGCCCCATCAGCTCAATCCTCTGATTCGCGTGAATCAACGGCGCCTCTACGACTTGTTGTTCCAGACGGCCGCTCAGACCTTGCCGGAGTTTGCCCGTGATCCTCACCACCTCGGTGCCGAAATTGGGATCACCGCCGTGCTGCACACCTGGGGCCAGACCGTGACCGAACATGGCCATGTCCACTGCGTGGTGACGGGCGGCGGGCTGAGTCCAGACGGCACGCAATGGCACGCCTGTCACCGCCGCTTTCTGTTTGCCGTCAAAGCGCTGGGCCCAGTCTTCCGGGGTAAGTATCTCGCCGGGCTGGAGCGGTTGCGCACGCAGCAGCGGCTGACCTTTGCGGGCGAGAGTGCCCCGTGGGTCGAAGACGTAGCATGGGCCGCCTTGCGGCAGCAGCTCTCCGCCAAACCGTGGGTCGTCTACGCCAAACCGCCGTGGGGCAGTCCGGAGCAGGTGCTGAAGTATCTCAGCCGCTACACCCATCGCGTGGCCATCGCCAATTCGCGCTTGGTCTTTGTCGGCGAGGGCGTCGTGCGCTTTCGCTACACCGACTATGCGACGGGAGGCACCGCCAAAGTGAGGGAACTCCAAGCGGAGGAGTTTCTGCGCCGCTTTCTCCTCCACGTCGTGCCCACTGGGTTCGTGCGGATTCGGCACTATGGCCTGCTCGCCAATCGCACGCGCCAGAACAAGCTCGCCCGCGCCCGCCAGCTCTTGGCCCTCGTGGCCGCCACGCCGCTCCTGTCTCCGGCGTCAGCGCTGGCTACGGAGACCGCTCCTCCACCTGCTCCAGCCACGCGCTGCCCTCTCTGTGCGGGCACGCACTGGCGCCGGATGGCCCGCCTCGTCCCACACCGAGGACATCCCCCATGACCCGCCGCCAAAGTGGTTCTCGAAAGGTGCCCTGCCAAGTTTCACCGCTCGTGATTGCCGTCACGGAGCGGACGCCCTCGTGTAGCCAGGACCCGGCTCTCTCGGCGTGGGCGCCGTTACCAAAGGCCCACCGTAGCCGCATTGACCACCGCCCGCGTTCGTTCGTCCACTTCTCCTCCTCCCTACATGCTCTCCCCGGCCGTGTCACCATTGGCAAGATGCGCCAGCCTCGATAGAATCCCCATAGGGCCGACGGCCTGAGAGCCGCGGTTGCGTTCAACAGGATTTAAGCGTCCTGCTGGGCAGGGACAACGCGCGCCTCTTGCTTTCTCCGCAGGACGGATTAAATCCTTTGCGTTGGCCAGTTATGAAGCAAGCTTCGCCACCCAGAATGAAATAGGGTCGATCTAGCGAATTCAGGTACTTAGCGCGCTATTACAGAGCAGGCTAATTCCGAAAGAGGATGGAACATGGAGCCAACCCTTCTGGATTCACTAAGGAACGAAATCAACGAGCGTCAGGATGAGCTCCAAAATCTTCAAATGGTCGTCGAAAAAACGGCAGAACAGAACTCTGATTGGGCAAAGTACATCAGAGTCATAATTATCTTTTTGGGTGCTCTAGCTGCAACTAGAGACGTTGCTGATAAACTTTTGCCCAACCATCCCTCTACGGTCATCTTTTCATTCACAGGGTTCGCTTTTGCTATCACAGTACTGAGCTCTATTATGGCCTCATTCCGCTACGAAAACCTCTCGGCAGAGCTTAAAATACTTGCCGTTGAATGCAACACTTACATATTGGATATAGATCGACAACTTCCAATGGAGGGAAATACTGCCCCAATTGAAACACAAATTACAGCGGCTCAAAATCTGATAGTTCTCCAGAATCAAGCGATCAATGATATACAAACCAAAGCTGCCAAGCTTGGTATCAATATCGTAAGAAAGGCGAGGAAGCTAAAGACAGCGATGTCGGCTTAGCGGCTTTATACTTCACCTAAACAGGGTATGGACACGAACCGCCTCCACGCCTCGTGTCCCGGCGACCAGTGGAGCAGGGGGAGAGCTCGAATTAACCGGCTTTCCCCGTCTTGATGGCTGAGCCCCCGCCTAACGCCGGGCGTTAGGCGGGGACCGAGAAGAGACGACGGGGAAGCAGTGGAAAGCCGCTGAAGACGGAGGGTGTGAGTGCGGTCCCTACACGGGGCGCGCCGGGCACGGACGGCAGGCCGAGACGAGGGGAAGAAAGGCAAGAGCAGACCGAGGCAGGAACAGGACCGCCGAGACGCCGCGCCTAACCCACCGCTGCACCGCATCGCCGCCCGGTGGCGACTCTGCTGAACGTGAAAGTTTCCGTCTGGGCGGCTCGCGGTGAGCGGGGACGTTAGGCGGCCGCTCGGAAACATAGCCACCTCGGCAAACCAGGAGAAGAACGATGGATCGCCTATGGAAGGCAGCTTTTGCTGTTGGTGGTGTTGCCGCAATCGGCGCATTCGTCTTCTGGAGTCTCTATAGGCAGTGGCTCTCCTTGGTCATTTTCGAGAGGCTCTCACAGCGTCAGACATTTGTCGTGATGCTAGTCTTTCTTTCCCTCACATTCTTAGCTCTCGTTTCTGCGTTTGTGCTACATGCAAAACGCACATCGCCTACTGATAATCGCGAGGATCTCTTCGAGACGTACCGGGAAAAGGTGGTTGCAGCGATGGCACGGAACGACAGCCTCATCAATCAGTTCGAGGTGCGGGCAGAACTTGCAATAGACGGTCTGGAAGCCATCCTCCTGCGGCTGGGCCCTGGAGTTGAAACGTCGGAAGCAACAAATGCGTTGAATCTCGTCAAGGCCTCACCTCGGATGGTACGTGGCTTGGTCGAGGCGTCGCGAAAGGGGAGGTCCATCGAAGACGTGGAGAGGATGACCAATAATAGAGGTGAGCTAGGGTCGCTGCGTCAAATGCTCAATAACGAACAAAAGAATGCCGGAAACCTTTCGGACCATCACGCTGTGCTTAATGAGGTCGAGACAATCATTAGGAAGTTCGAGTCTATATAAGGTGCCAGTGGGACAGTGTCGCCCCAGGAGCGCCTAACCAAGGCATGCAAGGGACGGCTACCACCGCCCCTGATGCCCAACCCGTTAGGCGGCTCATGGCAAGCGGCAAAGACTACCCGCTCTAGGCGTTGTTGTTTAAGGAGCTACAATATCTTGCATGCCTGAACTCAGCCGTTTCTTTGGGATCATCATTCGTATGTATGCCGAAGCCAATGTCTCCCATCATTTGCCCCATTTTCATGCCTATTACCAAGAGCAGGTGGCGATCTATACGATTGACCCCGTGGAACTGATTGCCGGCGTGTTGCCGAGACGGTCTCACCGCTTGGTGGAAGCGTGGGCAGAACTGCACCAAGCGGAACTCTTGGCGGATTGGCAATGGCTTCAGCAAGGCCGCAAACCGCAACCGATTGAGCCCTTGAAGTGAGGAAGCATCCATGACTCATCCCATCTATCGCGTGCTAGCGTTTGAGACAGTTGTCCCCTACACGTTACGAGTACGATTTGACGACGAAACGGAACGCCTCATTGACTTTCGGCCTATTCTGGCAGGGGAGATCTATGGGCCGTTACGTGATCTGACGATATTTAACCAGGTGCGACTCGATCCCGAGGTGCATACCGTAGTCTGGCCGAATGGGGCCGATTTCGACCCGGCCACCTTACATGACTGGCCCCAACACCTTGACACGCTCCTTGCTCGCGTCCGCGACTGGGAGTCTCCACCGACAAGTGAGGAAGAGCGCGGCTAACCCGGCGCTGCTCGCGTCCAGATAAATCCGAGACCTTGGGAATGGAGCCATGCAGATGGGTCCAGGAAATTGGTCGTTATTACCCAGTCGGTGAGTTCCGAGGAATTTTGGAACAATTCCGATCTGACTAAAGGGAGGCACCAAGT
>JANMSE010000223.1:0-23733 GCA_031389045.1 Deltaproteobacteria bacterium
TGTTTGGAACAAGAAGGTGTTCGCTATGTCTTCGGCATACCAGGAGAGGAGATCGAAGACTTATTGTTTTCGCTGGAGCAATCCTTGGTGCGGTTCGTCCCCACTCGTCACGAGCAGGGGGCGGCGTTTATGGCGAACGTCTGGGGCAGATTGACAGGGAAAGCCGGGGTGTGTCTCGCCACGCTGGGACCCGGCGCCACGAACCTCATCACCGGCATTGCTGACGCCTATCTCGATAACGCCCCCTTGGTCGCCATCACCGGGCAGGGCGGTCTGACGCGGTTGCATCACGACAGCCATCAATATCTCGACATCGTGAACATGTTGAAACCCATCACCAAGTGGAACACGGCCATTTCGTCGCCGGAAGTGGTGACCGAAGTCGTGCGCAAGGCGTTTAAGCTGGCGGAATATGAGAAGCCGGGACCCACGCACATCGAGCTGTCGGAAAATCTCGCGAAACTCGAGGTGCAGCAAAAGCTGACCCCGCTCTTGCCACAGCGCGTGCGCCGGCCGAGCCCAGACTACAAAGCGGTCGCCCAGATGATTGCGCTGCTGCGCAAGGCCAAGCGACCCCTGATCATCGCCGGCAACGGCGCCATCCGCAAGCTTGCCAGTACACATCTCACGCAATTCGTCGCGCGGCATAACATTCCTGTGGCCTGCACGTTCATGGGCAAAGGGGCCATCTCGGACCACATGGAGCAGTCGCTACTGACCGTGGGGCTCGGGTTCAAGGATTATGTTATCGAAGCGGTCGAGAACGCAGACCTCGTTATGACCGTCGGCTACGACATCGCCGAGTATGCGCCACAAAACTGGAACCCCACCGGCCAGAAACCGATCATCCATATCGATTTTTCTCCCGCCGAGGTCTATGCGCACTATCTGCCGCAAGTCGAAACGGTCGGCGATATCTCTGGCGCACTATGGGAACTGAATCAGAAACTGGCGGAGGAACATTTCGCGTTCGACCCGGACTGGTACGCCCCGATTCGCCGACGCATTCTGGCTGACCTCGCGAGTTATGAACTCTCGGAAGGCCAACCGTTTACTATTCCTGGAACCCTCAATCTCATTCGGGAGACGCTGGCTGACGAAGGATTGTTAATCAGCGACGTCGGTAGTCACAAAATGTGGATCGCCAGAAACTTCCCGACCTACTGCCCGAACGGTTGTATTATGAGTAACGGGCTCGCGAGTATGGGGATTGCTCTGCCCGGCGCGCTCGCCGCGTCGCTTGTCGACCCGAACCGGCAGATCGTCGCCGCCATGGGGGATGGCGGTTTTCTGATGAATTCACAGGAACTGGAAACCGCGACACGCCTGGGTGCGCGCTTCACCACCGTCATTTTCAACGACAACGATTATGGGCTGATCAGTTGGAAACAGCGGCTGTCGCGTGGACGGTCCGTCCACACCACGCTGGGGAACCCCGATTTCAAGGCGTACGCGGAGAGTTTTGGGATGCGCGGGTACCGACCGCGCAGTGTCGCGGAATTACGGCAGCAACTCCGACACGCCATCGGATCGCGAGAGCTGTGTGTCATCGACGTCCCGGTTGATGCCAGCGTGAATAGCGCGCTGGTGGACAAATTGGCTGAACACTGGAGGACTGCATCATGACGATGACCGTAGTAAATCCCACGACAGGAAAAACGATCACCAGCTACGAAGAGCCGACACCGGCGGCGACCCACGAGGTAATCGCTCAGGCGCATACGGCTTTTCTGGACTGGAAACAGACGCCCTTCGTCGAGCGGGCACGCCTTATGAAGCGCGCGGCCGGCATCTTGCGCGAGCGGGCACACGAATATGCCGTGCTTATGGCGCGAGAGATGGGCAAGCCGGTCAAAGACGGTCGGGCCGAGGCCGAGAAGTGTGCCTGGGCATGCGACTATTACGCCGAGAACGCCGAACCCTTTTTGCGACCAGAAGTTATCCCAACGGACGCGAGCAAAAGCTACGTCGTGTTCCAGCCGCTTGGGGTCGTGCTGGCCGTGATGCCATGGAACTTTCCCTTTTGGCAGGTGTTCCGGTTTGCCGCGCCCGCGCTCATGGCTGGGAACGCGGGCGTGCTCAAACATGCCTCGAATGTGCCAGCGTGCGCGTTGGCGATTGAAGACGTGTTTCGCACGGCGGGCTTCCCCGCCAACATTTTCCGTACCCTCCTGATCGGCAGCAAACACGTTGATGCCGTTATCGAAAATCCCTTAGTGAAGGCAGTGACACTCACCGGCAGCACGCCAGCAGGCAAGGCCGTCGCGAAAAAAGCGGGGGAGCTGCTGAAAAAGACGGTCTTAGAACTCGGCGGGAGCGATGCGTATATTGTGTTAGCGGACGCCGATCTGGAAGCGGCGCTCACCATGTGTGTCGCCAGTCGGCTCGTCAATGCCGGGCAGAGTTGCATCGCCGCCAAGCGATTCATCGTGCCCGAGGCGATTCGTCAGCGGTTCGAGGAAGGATTCGTGGCGCGGATGAGCGCGATCACAGTGGGTGACCCTTTGGATGAACACACGCAAATGGGGCCACTGGCTCGCCATGATCTGCGCGATGAACTCCACCTGCAAGTACAAGCGAGTATCCACCAAGGAGCCACGTGCCTTCTCGGCGGTACCATTCCTGAGAACCCGGGTGCGTTCTACCCGCCGACGGTACTGACGAACGTGAAGAAAGGCATGCCGGCATACGCGGACGAATTATTTGGACCAGTGGCCGCGATCATCACGGTGAAAGATGAAAAGGAAGCCGTCATGGTGGCGAATGACACCATCTTTGGTCTTGGCGCGGCGGTGTTCACCCAGGATATTGCCAGGGGGGAACGCCTCGCGGCGACGGAGATCGAAGCCGGGTGCTGTTTTGTCAACACCTTCGTGAAATCCGATCCGCGCTTGCCCTTTGGCGGTATTAAGGAAAGTGGCTACGGGCGTGAGCTGTCACATTACGGCATCAAAGAGTTTGTGAATATCAAGACGGTCTTTGTGAAGTGAATGTTCTCACCTGCGCTTGATCGAGGCGGGACGATCAGGTGCGCGGGCGCGCATTCCTGACAAGCAGTGAGAACTTGCGCACGGCGGAAGGATGCCCAGGTCAACGCTTACCTGTGACATTGACAGTCTATCGCTGAACCCGGACACGGTGCTAAAAACGACCCAGACATCGTCGCGCTGGAGCAGCAGCGCACGGAGCACCGCGAAGCGGCGGCATGAGCAGCGACTGGTGGCGTGGTACGCTTGGGATCGCGTTGGCCACGCATCGAGACCACCGGCGCGGCGCGGTGCAGCAAAAAAGGGGGGATGGTGGGGTACCGGAAATTCTGGGTCGCACTCAGCTTGATTGTGATTTTTGGTTTTGTCGTGTTGGGATATTTTGGATGGGAGATCTACCGACAAGCGCCGCCCATTCCGGAACGAGTCATCACCACCAACCGCACGATTCTGTTCACCGCCGACACTATTAGGGAGGGGCAAAACGTGTGGCAAACCCTGGGCGGCCAAGAAGTGGGGAGTATCTGGGGACATGGGGCCTACGTTGCGCCAGACTGGTCCGCTGACTGGCTGCACCGGGAAGCGCTGTGGTTGCTCGATCACTGGGCGACCGAAAAGTCCGGCACCCCCTACGACCAACTCGAGGAAGAAACCCAAGCCGTCTTGCGCGTGCGCTTGAAGCGGGAACTGCGGACCAATACCTATCAGACAGCGACGGGCGATCTGGTGATTTCCCCGGTTCGCGCTGAGGCGATTACGGCCATTGCCGCGCATTACAGTGCCCTGTTCGGTGATGCGCCAGAGTTGGCTCCTTTACGCGATGCGTATGCGCTTCCCGCGGGGACCGTGAAAGACCCACACCAGCGGCACGCGCTTGCCGCCTTTTTTTTCTGGACGGCGTGGGCGTGTGCCACTAATCGCCCTGGTGGCACGATTTCCTACACGCAGAATTGGCCCGCGGAACCACTGATTGGGAACGCGCCCACGGCGGCCATCATTCTCTGGTCCGTGATGAGCGTGGTTGTGCTCTTGGCGGGAATCGGTGCGGTCACCTGGTACTTCGCCGTGACGAAGCAAGCAGAGTGGGAGGAGCCATATACAGTGCCGGACGATGATCCCTTGCGTGGTCTGGCTCCCACCCCCTCCATGCGAGCGACGCTCAAGTACTTCTGGATAGTCGCGGCGATGCTCGTGGCCCAGGTCGTGGTGGGGGTCATCACTGCTCACTACGGAGTCGAGGGTGGCGGATTGTATGGCATTCCTCTCGCCCAGTGGTTCCCGTATGCGGTCACGAGGACCTGGCATGTGCAGTTAGGCATCTTCTGGATTGCGACGGCGTGGCTCGCCACGGGGTTATTCGTTGCGCCAGCGATTGCCGGTATCGAACCGCGCTACCAGCGATTGGGGGTCAACTGCCTGTTTGTCTGCCTCCTCATCATTGTCATTGGGTCGATGGCCGGGCAATGGTTATCCATACAGCAGCGATTAGGACTGGCAACGAGCTTTTGGTTCGGGCATCAAGGCTACGAGTATGTGGATCTCGGACGCTTCTGGCAGATTTTTTTGCTGCTGGGATTATTCTTCTGGTTGTTCCTTATGAATCGGCCCATGCGCCATGCGCTGCGCCAGGCCACGCACGAGAAGCATCTGCTAGTGGTGTTCTTTTTGGCCTCGGTGGCGATCCCGCTCTTTTACGGGGCCGGGCTCATGTGGGGCCGTCACACCAATCTCGCCGTCGTCGAGTACTGGCGGTGGTGGGTGGTTCACCTGTGGGTGGAAGGCTTCTTCGAGGTCTTTGCGACCGTGGTGCTCGCGTTCCTCTTTAGTCGATTGCAGTTGCTTTCCACCGCGCTGGCCACGCGTGCGGTGTTGTTCTCCACGGCGATCTATCTCACGGGGGGTATTTTGGGGACGTTTCATCACCTGTACTACACCGGGACGCCCACCGCGGTTCTGGCCTTGGGAGCCACCTTTAGCGCACTTGAGGTCGTGCCGCTGGTGCTCATTGGCTACGAAGCCTACGGGCACCTGACCCTTAGTCGTCGCAAACCGTGGGTCGAGGCGTATCGGTGGCCGATCTATTTCTTTGTCGCGGTGGGATTTTGGAACCTGGTGGGGGCTGGAATCTTCGGCTTTCTCATTAACCCGCCTATCGCCCTGTACTACATGCAAGGACTCAACACGACGCCAGTCCATGCGCATACCGCCTTCTTTGGCGTGTATGGCATGCTGGGCATTGGTCTCATGTTGTTCTGTCTGCGGGGCTTATCCTCCCCGCAGGTGTGGAAAACCGGGCCCCTGCGTGTGGCCTTCTGGGCCATCAATAGTGGACTGGCGTTGATGGTGCTCTTGAGCCTCCTCCCTATCGGCTTGTTACAGACCTGGGCCAGTATCGAGCAGGGGCTGTGGTATGCCCGTTCGGCGGAGTTCCACCAGACGGAGCTTGTGACGACGTTACGGTGGCTCCGGCTGATAGGCGATACGATTTTCGCTGTGGGAGTCCTCGCCCTCGGCTGGTTCATTCTGGGCTTACAAACCGGGTGGTCGCTGACCCCAGACCGACTCCTGTCCGCGTCGGAGTTCAGGGCGGCGTCCGCCTCGGAGCAATAATCCTCCTCAATCCGCCCCGACGAAAGTGAGATGCCCAACACCAGAGCAAGGCGGAGAGGTGGTTTCTGTCCGACTTCTCTGTTTTTCTCGCTACTCCGGCATGTGCGCGTCTCTCGGCTAGACCCGAAAGTGATGCAGTTGGCATGAAACACCTACTAGCTCTCAACAGGAAGAGGTCACTCGACGATCCGCACTTCATGGCCGTGTGAGATCAGCAACGGCTGCGTCAGCTCATGGAACGCATCGGGTTCATAGCCGACAACATCCGCGAAGCTGGGGTTTGGTCCCTCCATCGCGATTTGCGCGATGCCGTCGTAGACACGCTCGCGCGTGGAATCGACCAAATCGACGGTATACCGCCGCGCGGTGGGCGTGCGACGCAGCGCGCCGAGGACATTGGGAATATGGATGTCACGCCAGCACTGATCGAAGGCCGCGCGTTCGACCCCTTCTCGCCGTTTGACAAAATAGACCAGCTTGGTGGTTTCCCGCGTGGTCGGGCCGTCGAGATTGATGTGTTCGGTCACGGTGAGCCAAGCCCCCTTCGTCAAATCCGCGTACTCGTTGAAGCGATCCGCCATGATTTCTGGCGGAGCATTACGCCCAATGGTGCTCTCGAAATGCTGCTGATCGCGGAACCATAATTCGGCCATGCCATCAAGCCCTGGATCATGTGGATCCTGCCGCTGGTCAAAAAAGGTAATCTGATAGCGCAAGGGTTGCACCATCTTGACGACATGAGGCGCATGCACCCCTTCCCAGACTTTGACCAATTCTTCATGCGAGATGTTGGCGCGACGAACGACTGTGGCAATCACTTTCAGCATCGTGTCCTCCTGTGGTTGTGGTGGTTTGGCGATGGCGTTCCGCTACAGGGTCGCGAGTATAATCTTCTCGTGTGTGGACGTCCATGTCACAACAAACGATGGACAATCGACACGCGCTCGGTCCCGATTGTCGCGCGTGCTCGGAACCTATAACTGGGAGAGACTTTTCTCCTCATCATAAGGACACACAACAATGGAACACGTACTCATGTCGTGGAGCGGCGGGAAAGATAGCACCCTCGCCCTCCATGCCATTCTCAAAAATAAGGACTACCGCATAGCTGCCTTGCTCACCACAGTGACCGAGGACTATGACCGCATCAGCATGCACGGGGTGCGGCGGATTCTGCTGGAGCGCCAAGTGGCCTCGTTAGGCTTCCCACTCGAAACCGTACTCATCCCTAAGAATGCCTCCAATGTGGCATACGAAGCGAACATGGGACGAGCGCTGGCCACATATAAGGAGCGCGGCATCACCTCGGTGGTGTTTGGCGATATCTTTTTGGAAGACCTGCGGACCTACCGGGAAGAAAAACTCGCGGCACTGGGGATGAAAGGGATTTTTCCACTCTGGAAACGGGATACGCGCGCACTCGCTCATTCCCTCATCACCCTGGGGTTCCACGCGATCACTACCTGTGTGGATACCCAGACACTCGGCCAACAATTCGTTGGACGAGTCATCAATGAGCAGTTCCTGTCCGACCTGCCGCCCACGGTCGATGCGTGTGGCGAGAATGGCGAGTACCACTCTTTCGTGTACGACGGGCCACTGTTCACCAAGAAAATCGCGTGCACGCCCGGAGAAATCGTGTTGCGAGACAACCGGTTTTGTTATTGCGATTTGCTGCCTGACTGAAGAGTAACCGTCTCGCTCGAAAAGCGGGCTACGGTCTGCCACTGGGAATATCAACCTCGGTATACAGCGGTTTTCATTGGAGCGAGGAGACATCCCTTTCCGTAGGCCGGGATAAGGCCGTAGGCCGTTCCCGGCGCGAGCGTACAGGCCGGAAACGCTCCGCTTATTCCGGCCTACTTTCTGTGGCCGGTGAGGGAAGCGCGCAACGGGAAGGGGGTGCCGTGATCGAAAAGGATACGCATCTCAATGATGTTCGTGCGCCGGAGCGTCAAGGCTGCGCGCCGCGAATTCTAATACCGCCTTAATCTGTTCGGGCGTGACATCGAACCATTCGGCGACCTCCTCAATGTTGGCTCCAGCCTCAAGATTCTCGAAGACGGTCGCCACGGGCAAGCGCGTGCCGCGAAACACCCACGCTCCGCTAACCTTGCCGGGAATACTTTCCACAGCCGGGCATTGTGACCAGTCAAGTGTCATTTTTCATCTCCTTTGTCATCGCGCGCTGCTTTACCGCCAGCGCGGCGTCACGCGCGTTCTGTTGTGTGACACGCCCAATGACATGGGGCGCGCGAATGCTCATAGCCTAGCTCGAAACCGGACTGGAGCGGAGAGATCGGGCATGATCTGCCAGGAGGAGAATGGCGGCGAGTGCAGCGGGCGCGCGGGTATCGCTCGATCATCGTCAACGGGGTCGAGACGTTCACCGAAGGGAAATGCACGGACGCCATGCCAGGCAGGCTGTTGCGTCATGGCCGAGCGGCGTAAAGCACCTGCGTTGATTCAAGCGGGACAGCCATACTGAGCAACAATGCTCAGTATGGCTGTCCCGGTCTGCTTTTGCTCTTGGAGAAGGCAGAGTCCGGAAACTGTTAATTTTCCGGATGCCTGCTCAGCTTCTAGACAGGTCAAAAGAGAAACCTATCAAAGAAGAGTATTTTGTTTAACGGTCTTAGGAGGCACGGTCGTGAAATTTTCTATCAAACAAACTAGCCAGTTCGTCTACTAGGTCGGACACTTCTCTCTTTTCTAACATACTAAATTGCTCAGCTTTAATGACCCACCCACCGCGCTTTTCTGGGTCCTCAATTTCTTTAGTATCCATCAACTCCTTTAACCTTTTTATCTTTTCACGAGTCCTCGCGTCCAACCCCTCCTCATTCAGGTGATGTAGGCCGAGACCACATTCGTGAAACGCCAACATAATAGCCTCAGCCTCCCCATGAGGGGACGGCAACATGAGAATTCGACGGGCCTTCCCAAATGTTTCGGATTGATAATTAAAATTCATTCTTAGATACCTCCGCATAAGCTAATATACCCTCGCCGATCATGGAGCGACCATGCCGGATAGAAGAAACAAATTTCCACTGGTAGACGCACCCATCTATCAGTAGCTGTCCGCTTATTCCTGAAAAACTAGACGCTTTGTGATCCTAGCAAAAACAAAGACTTGCGCGTCCGAGAAATCAGCACGCAAATGACGCCATCCCGTTGAACCACCACGCCGCTTGCCCCAACGTTTCTATTTTGATGCGCCGGAAGATGATGGCAAGATCGCGCAGGACCCAGGGCGCGGTCTGTGACCTCAATACTGTCTTGGGGAATATCCAAGATGTGAGGCTCTGTGAGGAATAGCGATTCATGCCACAGCCTTGAAGGGCCGCACTTCTCGGACTACCTGGTCGCCGAGCGCATCCTCAGCCATATCCATGTCGTATCGACTCTGGAGGTTCACCCAGTAGCGTGGGCTTTGCCCGAAGTAGCGACCAAGCCGTAACGCAAGTTCAGCCGTGACCGGTCGCTTCCCATGCACGAGGTGACTGATACGCATAGCAGGCACCCCAATGTCGTGTGCCAACCGGTATTGAGATAACTCTAATTCTTCTAGGAGTTCCTTGAGATATACACCCGGATGGACAGGCGCAATACGGGCTTTGGCCATGATGCCCCCTTAATGATAATCCACGATCTCCACGTGTTCCGCGTGTCCGTTGCGCCATACAAAACAGATCCGCCATTGCTCATTGATGCGAATACTGTGCTGCCCTTTGCGCTTTCCCTTCAAGGCTTCCAGTCGGTTCGACGGGGGCAGGCGCACATCCTTGAGGCTGACGGCTGCGTCAATGGCATTGAGCTTCATGAATGCGCGTTGCTGCATATCGGGCGGGAACTTCCGCACAAACTGACGCTTGAAGACTTGCTCAGTGTCAGCGTCGCGGAATGATTTGATCATGTCCGATAGTAAACAGACCGTTTACTATTCGTCAAGATTGCCTCAAGGAGGGCTCACTTATTACAGAAAATCGAGCGCGCACAGATGCTGATAGAACGCCTCGCGGTTCTGGGCGTATTCCGTGCCGTAGCGTGCCATCAGATCGGTGTAGAGTTGTATGAGGCCGGCACTGGCTTTTCCGACGTTCGGATCAATCCCACTGACTTCACTCCCCGTGGGAAAGGCAAAGGGTCGCTGGTTGACGAGCGCCGTATCCCACTTCTGGAAAAACACGCGCTGTTGTTGGATCGCCTTACTCAGCGTCGTCACGAACCCACCGGCGGAGGCCGGTTCTTGCAAGGTGCGGAGTTCCGTGAGAATGCGAGCGACATTCGTTTCATACGTAGCGCGTGTCGCAGAATTAAAACCAAGTAAACTCAATGGGTTAGACGGGTCACCAATCAATAGATTAAGACATCATTAAAGGAAAACAAAGGTAAAATGCCGTATTGGCTCCCTCGGTTATCCATAAGTGCTTTATTTTCAAGCCTCATTTATGCGACACGCTCTACGTAGCGAATCGTTGACGATCCCCCGCCCGGAAGACGGCAAGGGTTTCCACACGTTCAACCAACGCTTGATCCGATAGGGCGAAGAAGCGGGACAGGAACTCGCGTTCCGCGACACCGAGCGCGCTCGCTTGGGAATTATAAGGCGTGCGTTTATGAGGGATCGATTGATACGCTTCGTCAATCGTCATGCTCCAACTCAGGGATGCCGTTGATGAGGCGGCGAGCATAGTCGCGACGAGCAGTGCTTTCATAAAGTTTCTCTCCTGTTTCCGATTTACCTGTTCATGTCGGATAGTGCCTCAATCCGCCGCTGCGTACTGGTGCAGGCTGGGCAATCACGGAGAATCGCTTCATAGATTGGACGCGCTTCTCCCGGTTTACCCGCGAACACTAGGGTATCCGCCTGACGCTCACGCCAGAACCGTTGCGCGGCGGGGAGCTCGGCGTATCGTGCGATGAGCTTCACGGCAAAGGTTTGCGCGTCACCAAAGCGCGAGGATAACAACAACGAAAAATAGTAGCTCTGCCCAATGTAGAGATCATCAAGTTCTTCGTGCCAGCGTTCCCCAAACATCGCTTTCGTTGGTGGACCGAGCCGGAGCGGGGAACTCAAGACCCGCAATTCAACGTCATCGACAAAGTAATGGACACTGTCGCGATCTTCGAGATCACCAATGAACGAAATTTTGGAGAGCTTGGACCCCGGGGTCTTGATGGCGTTCGGTTGCTGCTCCAGAAGGACGAGCGCCTCCGCCGCCTGAGGAGTCATAATGCGAAGGTCATACGTGCCCGTCTCCACATGCAACACCACATCCACGACATACCAGGTGTCAGCTTGCATGGTGAACAGCCGTCGAAACATACTGTCCGAGTTGTGGAACAAGTCGCCGTCCCGCGTCCTGAGCCAGAAGGCAATCCCATCGGGCTGCAAATAGAAATGCGCGGGACCGGCGACGGCGATATTGAGCCCTTGATCGGGATTGCGCACGAAAAAGGCGAAATGGAACAGCACGTCTCCAGTCGTGATCGGTTTGACGATACCCTGGAGTTCGACAAAGGTTTCATCGTGAGGGGCTTCTTGGAGTTCGAGTGAACGATAGCCGCTGAATTTGACGCTGTTGGTCGGCTCCACGAACCCTTGCGAATGCTCGAAAATGTAGAACCCCTCCTGGGCGGACGGCAGGGTGCCATCGAAACCATATTGCACCAAGACCGTATCAGCCCGCGCGACAACACTTCCAGTGAGAAGAACGAGCAAGAGGATTACGATGCGCATGCTTACTCTCCAGTCAGATTCGCGCGGTAGTCAGCGACCCAGGCTTTCCATTGCTGAACACCGAGTTGACGCTCCGCCAATGGCGCGTGCGGTTGGAAGCCCTTGGTTTGGCCAGTGTGGATCTGTAACGCGAGGAGAGCGATGTTGCGCACATCGGTCTTGTCATCTTCCAGTGCGCGGACGAGACCCTTCAAGACTATCGGGAGAAAAGCAATTTTCTTCATTCTTCCTGGTAATCGGCTTTTCGACCGCGAACCTTTAGGGAGAAGCAGTTCAGTCCCCCGCCAGTGATTGATGGTGAATTGTTTTCGCTTCAACAAGGCACCGTGCGGCGAAGCGGGCTTGTGGCGGAGGGCTTGCTTCCCTCTTCACCTGGTGAGGCAACGTGGTGAGCGTGTGCAGCACTTGTCCCGCCCACCGATAGATGTTGTGTTCCGCGACCGTGTCACGCAACGCCCGCATGCGATGCGCGCGTTCGTCCGCGGACATGTCGAGTGCGCGCGCCAGGGTGTCCGCGAACGTCTCACGGTCATAGGGATTGATCAACAACGCGTGCTGGAGTTCTTGTGCCGCGCCCGTGAACTGGCTCAAGAGTAAGACCCCATCTTCGTCATTCTTCGCGGCGACATACTCCTTGGCCACCAGGTTCATGCCATCGTGGAGAGCACTGACCACACACACCTCGGCAAGCCGGTACAATGCCAGCACCTGAGTAAGCGGGAAATGCTGCCGGAGCAGGAGAACGGGGGTCCAATCGGTGGTGCCGTGCCGGTGGTTAATGTCGTCGACCAACCTGTCGATTTCGGCGTTGAGCGCTTGGTAGTGGGAGAGCCGCCCCCGGCTTTCTGGTCCCGCCTGAAGGAAGACGAGGTGACGACGGTACCGCGGATATTTGCTGAACAGACGATCAACCGCGCGCAAGCGTTCGGGTATCCCTTTGGTGTAATCAACGCGATCCAGCCCCAGACAGAGACGGCGGTCCTGTAAGCCGTAGGTGCGTTGTATCCGTGCGGCCTCGTCTCTGACCGCCGCGCTCTCCGCTTGTCGCGCCAGGGTGCTGAAGTCCGTGCTCATGGGAAACGGGCGCACCACGGTCTCGGCTCCCGCGCGATGAAGGACCGCCGAGCGCTCGCGATCCACTTGCCCCGCGCATTCACGATCCACTGTCGCGAGAAAGTTGTCGCAGTAAGAGCGCAGGTGAAATCCCAACAAGTCATTGGCCAACAAGCCCTGGAGGAGGTCGTTCTTCCACGGGCAGACGCGAAACGCCTCGGGAGGCGGCCACGGGATGTGCCAGAACTGTGCCACGAGCAGGTCAGGCCGGGCGTCCTTGAGCAAGCGCGGTAATAACGCGAAGTGATAATCCTGAATCCAGACGACGGCGGGTGCCGTGCCAATTTCCGTCAGCACAGCTTGGGCGAACTTCTCGTTCACGCGCGCATAGGCGGTCCAGTCGGCATGGACAAAGCGAGGGCTGGTCGCCACCGCATGACAGAGGGGCCAGAGCCCCTCGTTGGCGAAACCATAGTAATACCCAGCTTCTTCTTCCGCGGTGAGCCAGACACGCTTGAGGGTATACCGTGGCTGTTGTGGAGGGACACGCACGCGGTCGTGCGCATCCACCATGCGGCGGTCGGCGGTGCCACCACCATGCGCGACCCACACCCCGCCACACGCCCGCAGCACCGCATCAAGGCCGCTGGCCACGCCGGAGGCCGGCTGCTCACACACGATCTCTCCACCAACGTCCTTGTGGATATAGGGCTCACGGTTGGAGACAACGACAAGCCGTCGTCCCTGCAATTGCATGTGGGCGAGTTCGTGGAGTTGGGCACTGGTCCAAGGCATGCGCGTATCTTTATCAACGATAGCCGTGCCTGAACCAGGGCACCTCGACAGCGGGACATTCGATGGGACTAATCAAAGATATCGAATATCTCCGTCCACCCCCGTTTCTTGTGGGGGCGTGCGTCCCCGGCGTAGCGCCGGTCATCGTCATCCTCCTCCTCTCTTCTGGGCCGACGTTCGAGCCGGGCACGTTCATCGTCCCACTCTCGTTCGACTTCGCGTGCACGCGTGAGGATTTTTTCCAGCTCCCCACGATCCAGCCACGTGCCTTTGCAATCGGGACAGACATCAAGCAGCACGCCGGTTTTGGTGAGTTCTTGCATTTGCGTCGTGCAGTGTGGACACAGCATCAGGGTCTCCTTTCTTGAGGTTCTTGGTTATGGCGCCTCCGCTATTGTGGGCTTCGGTTCCTCCGCTCGCAACCGTGGCCACCACAGCGAGGCCACAATGGCCCCACCGAGAAGGCCAATAATAACCAGCAGGGAAAGTTCGATGGGAATTTTATAGATGTCGAGCAACAACATTTTCACCCCGACGAACGCCAGCACCAGCGCGAGTCCCACCTTGAGGTAATGAAACATGTCGAGGACCCCCGCTAACAGGAAATACAAGGAGCGTAAGCCGAGAATGGCGAAGACGTTGGACGTGTAGACGATAAAAGGGTCATTGGTGACCGCGAAGATAGCCGGGATGGAATCCACGGCAAAGACCACGTCCGTCCCTTCGATCACCAGTAAGACGATCAGCAACGGGGTGGCATACCACCGGCCGTTTTGCCGCACAACAAAGCTCGTGCCGTGATACTCGCTGACCGTGGGCACCAGCCGCTTGAACAGGCGGACCAGCGGGTTCTGTTCGGGGTGCATCTCCTTCTCCTTTTGGAAGAGCAACTTCATGCCGGTCAACACCAAGAATCCGCCGAAGACGTACATCACCCAGTGAAACTGCTGGAGCAAGGCGGCCCCCAGCCAGATAAACAGTCCGCGCATGACCAGCGCCCCCAGAATCCCCCAGAACAGGACGCGATGCTGGAGAGCGGGGGGGACAGCGAAGGCGGAAAAAATCACCGCGAAGACAAAGAGATTATCGACGGCGAGGGCTTTCTCGATCAGAAAACCCGCGAGAAACTCCTCGCCTCGTTCCACGCCAAACCAGACCCCAACCCCGACAGCGAAGCTCAGGGCCAAGCTAATCCACAAGGTGCTCCAAAAGAGCGCTTCGCGCGTGCTGACCGTGTGTGCCTTGCGATGAAAGACACCGAGGTCAAAGGCCAACATCACCAGGACAAATCCAGTGAATCCGAACCACAGCGCTGGGGTACCAATCGTTTCAATCGTCATCATCTCTCCTTCCTTCAATGGGTGTGGCTTCCTTCACGCAAGTCCCCTCCGCAACAGGTGACCACAGGTTACGCGGCCACTCGTTGGCCCTGGCGGCTCATCGCCCGCAAGCGACGAATCCGTTCGTCCATCGGGGGATGCGTGGAGAGCCAATTCATCAGCGAGCTGCCGCCGGTCAAGGGGTTGACGATAAACAAACTCGCGGTCGCGGGTTGTGGCGCGTGCATGGGCATCAGCTCCGCCCCCTGCGCCAGCTTCGCGAGCGCGCTCGCCAACGCCTCCGGGTCCTCGGAGATGCGTGCCCCGGCCTCGTCCGCCATGTACTCGCGGGCGCGGGAAATGCCCATCTGCACCAGCATGGCTAAAAAGGGCGTCACCAAGGCCAGCAGCAAGCCACCTCCCGCCGACCCTTCACTCTCGTCATCCTGGTTGCTTCCACCGAAAAAGGCGGCAAAGCTCAGGGCATTGGCGAGGTAGCCCACCGCCGCCGCGATCGTGGCGGCGATGGTCGACACGAGAATGTCGCGATTCTTGATGTGGGCAAGCTCGTGGGCAAGCACTCCACGTAATTCCCGCTCGGTCAGCAGCCGCATGATGCCCTCGGTGACCGCGACCACGCCGTGTTCTGGGTCACGCCCCGTCGCGAACGCATTCGGGTGCGGCTCCGGAATAATACACACGCGCGGTTTCGGGATGCGCGCCCGGTGCGCCAGCTCATCCACCATACGATGGAGGGCGGGAGCTTGCTCCGGGGTCACCTCTTGCGCTCCAGACATCCGCAAGACGAGACGGTCGGAGAAGAAGTACGCGCCGAGATTGAGGAGCAAAGCCAAAGCGGTGAACCCGTAGAGATAGCCCGGCCCCAGGAGCCCGCCGAAGCCAATCAGGATCGCGGAGAGCACCCCCAATAAGAAAATGGTTTTGAGTTGATTCTTCATGACAGCAAACCTCCTTGTGAGAATGTCTTGTCGAGTTCCGCTCGACCGTGGTGTGAATATAAGCCGTCGTGGGAGGATGGACAAATAGATAATTTTCATGTCATTCATAGAGAAAACCAATAAGTGAGGATTGCGATGGAGTGGCTGAACTATCATCATCTGTTGTACTTCTGGACCGTGGCGCGGCTTGGCAGCGTCACGCGCGCGACCGAGGAGCTGTATTTGGCGCAGCCCACGATCAGCGCGCAGATTCGCGCCTTGGAGGAGTCGCTCGGCGAAAAGCTCTTCATGCGCATGGGGCGCAACCTGGCGTTGACCGAGGTAGGACGCACGGTGTTTCGTTATGCCGATGAAATCTTCTCGCTGGGACGCGAGTTGAGCAATACGCTCAAGGGGCGCTCGGTGGGGCGCCCCGTGCGGTTTGTCGTGGGCATCACGGACGCGATGCCCAAGCTCGTGGCCTATCGCTTACTCGAACCCGCGTTACGCATGACCGACCCGATCCGCGTGGTGTGTTACGAAGATAAAGCCGACCGGTTATTGGCGGAGCTGGCCACGCATGGCTTGGACCTGGTGCTGGCCGATGCCCCGATGGGGCCAACCATCAAGGTCCGCGCCTTCAATCACCTGCTGGGCGAATGTGGGGTCACGATCTTTGCCGTGGGAAAACTGGCCACGACCTATCGCCGTGGGTTTCCTCAGTCCTTGGAGGGCGCACCGTTTCTCCTACCCACGGACAATACCGCCCTGCGCCAGTCGCTTGATCTCTGGTTCGCGGCGGCAAAGATTCA
The DNA here is from genome assembly GCA_031389045.1 of Deltaproteobacteria bacterium. Taxonomy (GTDB): domain Bacteria; phylum Desulfobacterota; class Binatia; order Bin18; family Bin18; genus JABFSC01. The sequence goes on from JANMSE010000223.1 coordinate 16,261, forward strand.
GCCCTTGGTGATCGGCGAATTCGAGGATAGTGCGCTGGTGAAGGTCTTCGGGCAGAGTGGCATGGGGTTGTTCGTGGGACCCTCGGCCATTGAGGCGGAGATCAAGCGGCAATACGGGGTGCAGGTGGTGGGGCGGATCGAGACGATCCGCGAGCGGTTCTATGCGATTTCGGTGGAGCGGAAGCTCAAGCATCCCGCCGTGCTCGCGATCTCGGACTCGGCGCGGCAAAAGCTGTTCGAGTGAGGGGCTCGCGCGGAGGGGCTTATAGTGGTTTTCCTATCCGTGCGTCCTGGGAGCGTAAACGTCTCGTCTGTCCCCGCCGCCGAGCAAAGCCAGCAAGCCGCTACCTACGAGCGCAGTGCCAAGCACCCCCACCGCCCGGCGATCAATCGCCGGGCTACGCAACGGCGCCGGATAAATCCGGCTTCTTCGGAAGCCCCATTCATGGGGCGTGCTGGCGTAGCCCGGTGCTTGAGCGCCGGGCGGTGGGGGCATTCAGCACTCCGCTCGCGATAGGGAAACCCCTGCACTCCCAGGATCGCATACAACTGAAAACCGCTATAAGGGTGTTATCTCTCTTGTGGGGGTCTGAGTTTCGCTCTGTCCTAGGGTTTACAAAACAGGAGGGGCCGCCGTCCCGCGCGGCACTGCGAGTGGATTATCCGTGACATGCCCTCGGTTAAGGACCGGTGTGGCTGGGTTCACGGAGCCTAACCTCACTATCAGCGCGGTGGCCAGTTTTTCGGGTGGTGACGTTCATCCACCACCAGATGTTTCACGCCCGCAGGCAACACTTGCAGCGTCTTGAGGAACTCAATGAGCGCATCCTGGTCATGGGCAGGCAAGGCCGCGAACTCCTGCCGCGCCGCCAGCGCTTCCCCACAGTGCGCCAGCACCGCTTCCCGTAGAGTGGTGAACTGCCCGTGGTGGAAGTAGGGTGGTTCATTGGCCACGCCCCAGAGCTTGCGCGTGAGGAACGTGCTGTTCCCCGCGCAAAAGGCCGCCGAGCCGGGCGGGTGTTGCATATCGAGCGGCTCACGGTTGGGATCATCCGGCCCACAGGTAATGTCATGTAACTTGAGGTCGGTGTAGGCCGGGACCTGGACGACGCCGTGACGTGCGGGTTTCAGACGGGGAGACGGCAACTGCGAGCTGGTGAGATCGACCGCGAGCCGTGGCGCGTCACTCGGTCGCAGATTCCCAGGCGGATTAAACGGATTGGGTTCGGTAAAGATCCATCCCTCGCGGTCGATGAGGAAGGCTCGGCACATGACACGTGGCGCAGCCAATGTCCGCGAAGCGTTGTTCGCCAACCAACCCCGCCTGTTCAATCGCGGCATCGTTGGGAATCACCCGGCCCGGCACGGCGAGACCGGCTTGGAAGCTCGTGGCGGCGGTGACATCGGCACGCGTCAATTCATTTTGGAAGGCGTCGCCATCGGGGTCCGTTCCGACCCCGAACCGTTCGGTGGATTGAATCCCATGATGGTGATTGAAGGCATTGTTAGTAAACTCCCGCAATGAGATCACCGCCCCCGCTTGATGGTGGCGGCGTGGCTGACTGGTGACATGAGTAAGATGCCTGAAAACCATATTGTGATGATCTCTATAGGGACACTACAGCAAGATGTGGATGTCGGAAGAACACTCTCTGTTTGGGTGCCACTGCTGGCTTGTCCAGCAGTGTAACCGGCAAGCCTGTATCACACGCTACCGGTGGCAATCAAAATCCACATCTTGGTGTGTTTTCCCTATAGGCGGGCCGCTGATGGCGATCAAAGGGTTTTCCGCCCCAGAAGTCAGCCAAGTCTGCGCCCGGGCACGAGAGCTGTGTCGGCAGGTGGGCGACACTCCGCAACTCTTCCTCGTGCTCGGGGAACTGGGAGGGGTTCATTTAATACGAGGGGAGTTACAGACGGCCCGAGAGATCGCGGAACAACTCCTGCGCTTAGCCCACAGTTTACAACGCCCAGCACGCCTCCAGGCGGCCCACCACTTTCTCGGGCAGGTCTGGTACGCTCTTGGAGAGTTCACGCTGGCTCGCGCCGATTTGGAGCAAGCCATTACCCTCTACGAGCCGCAACGGCGCCCGGTCCCGGCCCTTTATGACAGCGGGGTGGCGAGCCTCTCCATCGCGGCCTTTACCCTGTGGGCGCTTGGGTATCCGGTTCAGGCCCGCACGAGAATCGAGGAGGCGCTGACCTTGGCCCAGGATCACCCATTCAGCCTGTCTTATGCTCTGTTCTGTGTCGCCTTACTTCATCAGTTCCGCCGGGAGGGGCTCGCCACCTACGAACAAGCTGAAGCAATTACTGCCCTTGCTCGCGAGCAAGGATTCACGCTCCGGGAGGCGGAAGGCACTGTCCTGCGGGGATGGGCGCTGGCTGAGCGAGGCCAAGGGGAAGAGGGCATTGCCCAGCTCCGCCAAGGACTGGCGACCACGCGGGCGATGGGAGCAGAGCTGTATACCCCATATTTTCTGGGCCTGCTCGCGGAAGCGTATGCGACCATAGGGCAATCTGAAGAGGGACTGATCGTGCTGGCCGAAGCCTTCGCCGTGGAGGACAAAACCGGGGAGCGTCACTACGAGGCCGAGATCTCCCGATTAAAAGGCGAGCTGACGCTTCAACAGGAAAGTCAAAATGCAAAAGTCAAAATGCAAAAGTCAAAAGTTCCAAAGCCTAAATCCCAAATCCTAGAGCCTGAGTCGGAGGCCGAAGCATGCTTTCTCAAAGCCATCGAGATTGCCCAGCGGCAACAAGCAAAGTCTTTTGAACTACGGGCAACGGTGAGTCTCGCGCAATTGTGGCAACAACAAGGCAAGCACCACGAAGCTCACCAGATGTTATCAGAAATCTACGCCTGGTTTACGGGAGGCTTTGACACCAAAGACTTGCAAGAAGCCAAGGCGCTACTGGGCGCACTCTCGCAGGAGGGGGGACTGGAGAGAGCACAATTCGATCAGGCGCTGTCCACCGCGCGAAAATTGGAGGTGGACGAGTCAGAAAAACATGCCTTGGTGGTCAAGAGCGCGAATCAAGACCAATCCGCGGAGATAGAAGCGCGGAAAGCACAGTCCTCTCATCTCCGTTTGGCGGTTGTGAACAGAGGAGAACGCCCACCACAAAAGGCGCGTCTTCAGGGGCGAAAGCCACGAGATCGGGACAAAAGACGCCAGTAATTGCTCTTGGGCCGCGAGGTCATCATTGCGCCAAGCGTCCCGCAATCAAGCCACACGCTTAAGTGTGTGGTCTGTGGTCTCTTCAATCACGGAGAGCGTCAACTGCTACCCCCTTTTGCGCTCCGGCTCCAGCACCAACCCCCGCCTCGGCCACTCGTGCGTGACCAGACGCCCTAACCCCGATTCGGTGATGTAGAGAGTCGAGTAGTGTGGCCCACCAAAGGCGACATTGGTGACAACCCGATCCTCCGAAGCAATCGTCTCGACGTGGTTACCGCTGGGATCAAACACGACGGTGCCACCGCCGAGTATCCCGGCGACTAACACGTAGCCAGCTTCATCCACGCACAGGCTATCGGGGAAGTAGCCGGGTGGCAGGGTGCCGAACACCCGCGATTCTCCCACTTCGCCCGGCGCGCGAATCGGAAATGACAGCAGGTTTCCCGCGAACGTCTGGGCAACAATCAACGTCTTGCCATCTGGGGTCAGGCCAATGCCATTGGGATGTTGTACGTCAGTCGCGACGCGGCGGATGGATTTGCCATCGGGCGAAGCGTAGTAGACCTTGCCTGACCGTTTGGTCACCGAGCCTGGTGTTTCGCGCAGGTTGGGATTGCGATGAATCGGATCGGTGAAGTAGAAATTGCCCTCGGCGTCGAAGACGAGGTCATTCGGCGCACTGAGGGGCGTGCCCTCACAATTCGTATACAGCCGCTGGACGGTGCCATTTTTGTCGATACGTTCGATGCGTCCGGTTTCGTAATCAAGCGCGGGTCCGATCGGCATGCTGTTATGCCAATTAAAACCGCCATTGTTGGTGACATAGAGCGCGTCATCGGGACCGAGCGCGGCACCGTTCGGCCCACCACCGGGTCGAGCAAACACGGACGTGGTGCCATCGGGCGCGATTTTCCGTATCTGGCCACCGCGAATCTCGGTGACATAGACGCTTCCGTCACGGTCCCATACCGGACCTTCGGGAAATTGTAAGCCGGTGGCGATCACTGTTGGAGGCATGGTGTCTTCTCCTTTCTTTTCCGTTGTCGTTAGCCCTCTTTAACCCCACACACCTCCGCCACCAACTCATACGACCGCACCCGGGCTGCGAAATCGTAACAGATCGTGACAATGCTGAGGTCAGTGGTCTGATAGAGTTGGGCCAGCGCGTCGAGCTTCGCTTTCACCTGTTGTGGGTCTCCGTCCACCGTGGTCCGGCTGTACTCATCAAGAAAGAGCCGCTCTTGTGGAGAGTACGGATAGGCCAGTGCTTCTTCAACCGAAGGAATCCCGCCTCGTCCACTACGGACAATGCGCAACCGCAGCAAGTTGCGGCTAGCGGAGAGCCGTTTGGCTTCGTCCGCCGTCTCGGCGCACATCACTTGCACGGCGATATTGACTTTGGGTTCAGTCAGCAACTCCGACGGCTGAAAGTGCTCACGGTACGTGTCCACGATCTCGGTCCCATGTTGCACGTCCACACCAAAGAAGTAGGCGTAACTAAACGGCAAGCCCCGCCGGGCGGCCAAATAGGCAGAATCAATCCCGGAGCCGAGCAGCCACATGTCCGGCATCGTCGTGCTCGGTCCCGGTCCCGCATGCACGCCCGCGAAGGGATGAGCGGCGTCAACCGTATCATGGAGATACGCGATCAAATCGTTCACTTGGTCGGGATAATGGCGGATGTCGCGCATCGTCCCCGGATAAGCGAGCGCCGCCGCCGTGCGTTGATCGCTGCCAGGCGCGCGCCCCAAGCCTAGATCAATCCGCCCCGGATAGAGCGACTCCAACATGCGAAAAATCTCGGCGACCTTGAGCGCGCTATAGTGCGAGAGCATTACCCCACCACTACCCACTCGGATACTGGAGGTGCGCGCGGCAATCTGGCCAATCATAATTTCCGGACAGGTACCGGCGAATCCCGACAGATTGTGATGTTCCGCGACCCAGAATCGCTGATACCCGAGTTTCTCGGCGGCCACAGCAAGTTGAATGGTTTCTCGCAATGCGTCCCCGGCGGTACTGCCATCGCGGACTGGTGATTGATCGACAACGCTGAGTGTGAGTTTTTGTGTCAAAAGAATACCCTCGATAAATAAACCGTAAAACGTCAGGCGTAAGAAAAATTTCCTCTTTTCACGCTTTCTTCATTCTTCATTCCGCATTCGGCATTCCCCTTTTGCCGCCTTTTCCTTTACCCCTGAAACGCGCTAGAGTGCAACCCGCGATGAGGAATGAGGCGTGAAACGTAAAGCGTAAAACGTAAATTCAGGCCATTCCTCTTACGTTTTACGCTGTACGCTTTATTCCCCCCAAAGGAGCAGGTATGGAAGAACTCAAGATCGAAGTCAAAAATCGCGTTGGCATCTTGACCTTGAACCGGCCAGACAAAATGAACGCGCTCACACACGGGATGGGCAGTGCCGCCGTGGCCACACTCAAGGAGTGGGCAACCAGTGACGCCGTGGGTGCGATCGTGGTGACCGGTACCGGACGTGGCTTCTGCGCCGGTGGCGATGTGTCGGCGATGGACCGTGGCACCGAGATCGGTACCAAGGAATCAACGCTGGAGCAACGGATTGATGCGCTCCGCGAAGGGCAAACCTGGCCGTGGCTGCTCTATACGATCCCGAAAGTCACGATTGCGGTGGTCAACGGCGCGGCGGCGGGCGCGGGCCTGGGACTCGCGTTGTCGTGCGATCTCCGCATTGCTTCGGATCAAGCGCGCTTCGGTACGGCGTATGCCCGCGTCGGGTATGGAGGCGACTATGGCACCACCTGGCAGGTCACCCGCTTAGTGGGGCAGGCGAAGGCGAAGGAACTATTCTTCTTGCCGGATATGATTTCCGCCGCCGAGGCGCAGCAGGTTGGATTGGTGAATCGCGTGGTCGCGCATGACCAGTTGTGGAATGAAGCAATGGCGGTGGCTGAGCGGATCGCCGCCGGTCCGCTGGTGAGCTATCGCTACATGAAGGCGAACATCAATGCGTCGACCACTGTGGATTTTCGCACCATGCTCGACCGCGAAGCGGAAACCCATCTGCGTTGCGGCGCGACAGAGGATCACAAGGAAGGGGTCCGCGCCTTCATGGAAAAACGAGCGCCGAATTTTCGTGGGCGGTAAAGAAGAAGTTCGGAGTTGGGGGCAGTTGAAAGCAGTTGCAGGCAGTTCGGCGTCTCCAATTCTTCACTCAGTCCTCAGTCCTCATTACTTTTCACGTATCACGGAGGTATCTCATGATTTATGAAGTACGCACATACAGACTCAAACCCGGATCGATCCCGGAAGTCGAGAAACGCTTCGCCGAGGCGCTGCCGCATCGGGAGAAATACTCCAAACTGGGCGCGCTCTGGCATACGGAACTGGGACCGCTCAATCAGATTGTTCACGTGTGGCCTTACGAGTCGCTCGACCAGCGCGCTGAACTGCGCGGCCAGGCGATGAAAGACCCACACTGGCCACCGAAAGTCGGCGAATTCATCGAAACCATGGAGTCGGAAATCTTTCTGCCGACCTCCTTCATGCCACCACTCACGCCTCGTGCGCTCGGTGGCATCTACGAAATGCGGACCTACATGTATCAGCCGGGCATGATGCCAGAGGTGCTCAAACGCTGGGAAACGGCGATTGTCGAGCGCGTGAAACTCTCGCCGCTCGCGGCCTGTTGGTACAGTGAGTTGGGGGAGCTCAATAAGTTCGTCCATGTATGGGCCTACAAGAGCTTTGGAGAGCGAGACCGTATTCGCGCGGAGTCAATGAAGCTCCCGACCTGGCCACCGAATACACGCGAATTTTTGGTCACTCAAACCAACAAGATTCTGCTGCCGGCGTCCTGCTCGCCAATGCAGTAATGCGCGCGAGAATTCTCTCTCCTGGCTGGCTTCCGAGTTCCCTCTCCCGGCTGGGAGAGGGCTAGGGTGAGGGGGATCAAATGGATGGATTCCGTATATAAGGGAGGGTCATTATGAACGGCGTGAAAATTGGGATCGGTTTTGGACAGTGGAAATACGGGCTGCCGGAGCCGCAGTTGCTGTGCGAAGCGGCGGAATACGCGGAGAGCGTTGGGTTGGACTCCCTGTGGCTGTCTGATCATATCGTCACCCGCAATCCGACACTCGACATCACTTGTCTCTTCGCCATGATCGCCGCGCGGACGAAAAAACTCAAAATGGGGCCGAGCGTGTTGACCCTTCCCGCCCGCAGTCCCGTCCAAGTCGCCAAGACCTACGCGACGCTCGACTATATCTCTGGTGGCCGCATGATTATGGCCGTGGGGTCGGGCAGTGACGTGCG
>JANMSE010000229.1:0-11436 GCA_031389045.1 Deltaproteobacteria bacterium
TTCGATCCACCTGGACCGCAGCAGGTGGTATTCGGCCCGTAACTGCGATGCGTGTTGGGTTCCATCGCCACCACGCGCACGGCCCATATATCGGCGTTACCGTATTTCCCCGCGTCGCTTCCCTGCCAGAACCAATTACTATTGTGATCGTTTTGTGAGGTGTTGAAGACATCAAGTCCGTTGTATGCCGTGGTCGTGGAGAATCCTGGAAAACTTTCGCGCTTGTAGAAACTACTGGTCCCCACAAGTCCATACGGAGTTCCAGCCGGAAGCGCGACATGCTCGGTCCCATTATTCGGTAACCACGGCAGTGTCGCGGGTTGCGCGACTCCATGCACGGCACTGTAGGGAACCACCGCCCGTGGCCAGGCTTCGTTGTATCGCGGGTCGTTCTTGAGAAGAACTAATCCAGCGGGACTGGTCAGGATATTTCCGCCAGGGACGAGGTAAATACCGGCATTGTAGTACGGAAGTGTCGTGGGCCGGTTGAGATCATTCGCCGGTCCCGGGGTCCACACCACCAACAAGTCATTATTAGGTGCCGCCGACGGCTGGGTAAACTTTCCCACGCGGACTCCGCCCGACCCCGCGGCTGGCGCCGCTTCATCATTGCCATGGGTAAAAGGCGTAATGGAATACATGCCGCGTGGCGTGAACGGCATCTTGAATGGGTACAAAAACCCTTGACCGACAGTTTGGTTAATCGACGGATTCTGCGCTGGGAATGCGCTATGGAACGGAGGCACGCCCGCCGGGGGACGCACGGGAAAGCGATAGAGCGCTCCGAACCCATTGTTGTTGAGGTTGTAATAATCCGTCACGATGATGTCTTCGTTCGAGAGCTGGGTCATAAAATGAAAGGCTTGCGGCGAGCGGAACGCGCTAATGACTGGCTTCCAGTCCTGCCCGTCAGGGTTGACTGACCAAATCCCCCACAGCCGACTGTCACGTAGTCCCTGGCTCTCAAAAGAGCTGAACATCAAGCGTCCATCGCGAAGCGGCGTCGGATGCAGGGCACTGCCGATGGTCATCGGCGCGATAGGGGTCACATTCGAGCCATCTTCATCCATGACAAAGAGTTGCAAGGTCGGATTGGTGAAACCTTTCGGCGGAATAAACCCGTTACGATTACTGGTAAACATGATCTTGCCACCAGCAACCGGAGCCGGTCCCAGATTGAGAATACCGTACCCCAAGGAGTTATAGGTGTTCGGAGGACTCACGGGGTTGGACTCCAGCCAGATCCCCGTGCCAGTGTTGGGAGTGAACTCCCCAAACGTGAGGCGTTGGATTTGTCGCGTTTGCAGATGAATGCGATAAATATCCGCCCCCGCATACGGCAAGTTGCGCTGCGTATTGAGATTGTTCGGGTTATGGAAAAGGCTGTAGTAGACCCACTTCGCATCAAAGGACACAAACGGGTCGGTCACCGAGCAGACGGTACAGTCCACCAAGACCTCCTCCGCTCCATTGGGATGCAGCAGCATCAGGTCCGCGCCAGCGTCGATGAGGGCCGGATGAAACACTTCAGGCCAGGTGGTGTTGGTGTTGTCGCCAAAGCGGAGCTGGCGGACGTAAACGACATCATACGCGAGCGCGGCCACCGCGACACTCACGCCCTGACCAAAACAGGTCAGGAGCGATAGAAGACAGGCAAAAACAACAAACTGCCGAGATGCGACGCGACCCATAGAGAAACCCTCCTCGCTTTGATGTCGGCAATGTGAGCACCCAACTTAAATGTGCCCCTCATACGGTCTCTGGAAAAGCGAGAGGCATCCCGGATTCCACTCCGTTCCATCCGGGCTACATTATTCTGAAGCGGGCGAGACGCCCGCGCTCCCAGCCCTTCTTTTCATCACTTTTGCCTTTTGCCTTTTGCCTTAAGGCCGTCTCACACGAACCTCTTCCCACGTCCCACTCGGATTCACCACCCGCAGGTGGAGCCGAGTCCCGTCGTAGAAATACTTATGTCCCCCTGTCGTCAGCTCAGCCAGGCTGTTGGCACGATAGACCGGCGACCCCCACCGGGTCACGGTAAACGCCGACGGCGGATACGCCATCGAAACCCGCACGGCCTTGCCCGGTTTTTCCGGGACTACAAAATCGATGATCTTGGGGGTGACCGTAGGAAACTGCACGACATACGGACGCTCGGTTATCACGTTGACATTCACACCCGACGGATAGCCCTGCGCGCTTGCCAGTGGCACGCTGGCTCCATCATCACGACGCAAGATCGTGCCCACCAGACTCTCGCCACTCGACACGTGCACCTGCAAGTTCATGTAGTCATGCGGACACACATACGCGTTCCACAGGGCGTTCAACGTACACTGCGGGGTCACCAACACCGGATTTTTGGGCACAATTCTTTTTCCTGCGGTCCCGGATACCGTTCCATCCTTATCGAGAAAAGTTGAGAACGCATCGCCACTGTTGTTGGGCGTCAGGTCATGCAGATACACGCGATTCGCGTTGACGAACGAGACGGCTTGGGAAAAATTGAGCGAGCTGACATTGAAAGAGTTAGGCGCAAGGCTCGTGAGCCCACCGGCTTTTCGTTGGGTATTGGATTGAAAGTTCGCGAAGATCGTGCGGCTTACCGCCATCGGTCCATCGTAAAACTGCACGCCGCGAATCGAATCCTGTGGGGACCAGAAATGGGGCAACTCTCGACCATCAAGCCCTTTGGTCTCCCACGTTTCAGGATTGCCTTTGTTGCCGGTTTCACCCACGACCAATGAGAGATCCACAACACCGACATTGGTGTACGCGGGTCTGGATACGAGATTGGCCCAATATACCCCCATCCAGTTGTCGGCCAGCTTTGCTCCTGACAACACCGGCCCCGCGAAGCTGCGAATCCACACGCCTTCGCCGCGGTTTTTGTACGCGGTAAAGGCGCGAAACACTGGCGTCACGATGGGCGAGTTTCCGTCCGTTGGGGTCTGCCGTGGTTCATACCAGGTGGTCGTTGTGGTCCGGTCTGGCCGTTCCGCGCCATCGACATAGAGGCCGCGATTGCCATTGGAGTGACTGATATTGCCGGTGAAGTCGCGTAATGCCGTCCGTCGTGGCCAGACGGCGGTTGTGGCGGACAAGCCAATCGGATGTTCAGGAAACCCTAGCCAAAAACCAGTATCGTCCGCACCCGCCGCCACATTATCCCGCACCGTATTATCGGGATTACTGATCCAGAACACACTGGCTTGGCGGTCCGAAGGTGTCGGTTTGCCATCCGTGGCATTGCGCACCCTCAGGCCAAGATTCGCGCTGAACACATTCTTGGTTTCGATCCCGTCTTCAAGATAGAAGCCGTGCCCGACAGTGTCGTACCCCACGTTGTTGGAGAGAAGCGTGCTGTGCGTACCATGAACAGAGACGAAACGATTGTAGACATGATGAATACTGGAATTCTTGAGGTATTGGCCAACCGCGTTTCCGACCATGTGCCAGTGGAAGGGATAGCGGGCAATGCGGCCCCGTTGGCCCATCTGAAAAAACTCGACGCCGCTGATCTTGGCCACACTGCCACTCATCACCATGGCGTGCCCGCCAAACCCACCCGCTACCGAGGCCGCGTCCCCCCGGATCACGATATTACGACTGAGCAATCCGACTTCCGCGCATTCTTGGAGTGTCGCGGTACCAAAGGTACTGTTCTGGCACCAGTGCGTGTACGTTAGTGGTCGTGAGAGACTCACCACATTACCAGCGATAGCGGTAATCGCGACCTCTTCAGCATGCTCTGGGCGATAATCACTCGACGCGATGACGATCCGTTCGCCGACCCGCCAAGATGGCGCGATTTGCAGGGTAATTTGCGCGCTCCCTTTGAGCGCCGTGGTCGCCAATCGTGTCCAGTTGACGCGCGTCGCGCCATGAAGCTGGATGATGCCCCCGGACATGGCACCGAGGAACTTGGTACCCATCCCCATCACATCTTCGGCGGCGTTGGTGCCGACCAGTGTGAGGACAAGTCGATGCAGAAACGGTGTGGTCGCGGTACCACACTGCAATTCGCCGTGGACCATAATCCACCGCGCGGTCACGCTGATATGCTTGTTGTCACAGACGACACGACCAAGAATGGACAACGTTGTCACGTTCAGGTTGACATCCAGCAAGACGTTTTCACCCAGGGGAATCACCACCGCGCCGGTCGTCGGGTAGCTGGTGGACCAGCGTTTTGTCGGGAGTGTTTGCGCATGAACCGAGACAGCCCAACTGGTCAGCATGAGCAGAGCGGCGGAAAGAAGAACACGGCGCGTCGTTTGTTTCGTGAAGTGCAGCATCGAAAACCTCCATCAGTTTTAGTTCGTGCGGACAAGAGAAGATCACGACTCTGAAGGTTATGTACCATCACTCAGAGCAATAAGAGCAATTGTCGCGACAAACAAAGTCGATCACTCGTCTCGCCAAGGCAGTGACGAAACTCCTGTTTGTGCGTTATCGAGATTTTTTGGGGAAACTTAAACCCTTACTCTTGTCGAGAGAAGGTTTTGCTACGAGGAGAGGAAGAAGGGGATGGAGGCGGGGGGAATTGAACCCCCGTCCGAGAGTGGTCGACCGAAGGCGTCTACAATGCGTAGCTCACATTTTGATCTTGCCCTGAAATCTCCCATGAGCAGGATGCCCCAGGACCAGCCGCAGTGAAGTTTCGGACCAACGCCCTGTGACGCAACGTGGATCCTATCCCGATTTATGACGTTCTAGTCTGCCCTACGGGCGCGGACAGGTAGAACGCTCACTGCGTATTAGGCAGCGAGGGCGTATTCAGCGTTGTCTGCAGCTAAATTTGCAGTCTGCCAATTTTACGGGTAGTCAGAACCCCGACATCGCAACCTTGATTTTCCAGCCCCCGTCGAAGCCGATCGCCCCCATGAGGAAGAAGCATAAACCGTTTTACGTATTTACGTCTCCCGTTTTCCGTAGTCTCTGAGATTTCTCTGCATCCCGCGTGCGATGTCTCGCTGCACTTCGCGCTCGCGGATCGTTTCACGCTTGTCGTAGCGTTTCTTGCCGCGTGCGAGTGCGATTTCGACCTTCGCACGACCGGCCTTGAAATATAAGCGCAATGGAATCAGGGTCAACCCCTGTTCTTGCACTTTGCTCATCAAATGCAAAATTTCTTTCTTGTGCATCAGGAGCTTGCGCGTGCGGGTGGGGTCACCGTTGGAGTAATACGCGGGTTTGTAATCACTAATATGCGTGTTGAGGAGAAAGAGTTGCCCTTTATCCACACGCCCGTAGCTATCCTTGAGGTTCGCACGCCCGTCACGGAGCGATTTGACCTCACCGCCCGTCAGCATGATGCCCGCTTCGTACTTTTCCTCAATGGTATAGTCGAAGTGGGCTTTGCGGTTGACGCAGATGATCTTCTCCATTGAGTCATTGAGTGGTTTTTTCATTGAGTCATTGCCTCAAAATTGAGTCATTGGGTCATTGAGAGATTTCTTCATTACGTCATTACAGCGAAATTCTCACAAGTCAGGACTTACGCTATTGAATCAAGACCATGATAGGTCAATGACCCGATGGCTCAATCACTCAATGGCTCAATTCTAATACCCGATTATCAATCAAGCGGACCTCGCCCACCCAGGCGGCGATGGCCAACAGCGTCGGGCCGGTGAGTTGCGTGACTGCCGCGAGGGTTTCTGGATGACACAAGGACGCGTACTCCACTCGTACTCCACCCTCGCCGGTCAAGATTTCTTGCACCGCGTTGAGGATGACCTCGGCTCGGCGTTCTCCCGTGGTCATCATCTCCTGCGCGTGATTGAGCGCACGCGCGATACGGAGGCTCGTGTGACGTTCGGCTGGACTCAGCCGCGCGTTGCGCGAACTCAGCGCTAATCCATCGGATTCCCGAATGGTGGGCATCGGCAGAATCTCAAGATCAAAGTTGAGGTCCCTCACCATTTGCTGGATCACCACGCATTGTTGGAAGTCTTTCTGGCCAAATATGGCCACATGCGGCTTGACGATGTTAAAGAGCTTCGCCACGACCGTCGCGACTCCGCGAAAGTGGCCAGGACGAAACGCCCCACAGAGCGGTTCCGTCACCTTGTTCACTTCCACCGCCGTCTGAAATCCTTCAGGATAGATTTCCGTGGCGGTCGGATAGAACAGCACGTCCGTCCCGACCTCCTCCAGCATGCGCCGGTCTTGTTCGTCCTTCCGCGGATATTTGTCGAAATCTGATTGCTGGTTGAACTGCATCGGGTTGACAAAAATCGACACGACGACCACATCGCCTTGCTTTTTGCCCTCGCGCACGAGGCTGATGTGCCCCTCGTGCAGAGACCCCATCGTCGGCACGAAGGCGATTGTCTTCCCCGCCACGCGCTGGGTTTCCGACCAGCGCTGCATATCGCGAATGTGATTGATGATTTCCATGATGAGTGATCATTTACGAGTGGAACGAGTGTTGGTCTTGCGGGAAGGCCCCGCCGCGCACTTCACTGATGTAAGCACTCACGGCCTGTGAAACGACATCCTGAAGATTCACATACCGTTTCACAAACTTGGGGGAAAAGCGATCCGTCAGCCCCAAAATGTCATGCAGCACGAGAATTTGTCCATCACAGGAGGGGCCAGCACCGATCCCGATGGTCGGAATGGGAATCTGTTCGGTGATTTCTTGCGCGAGGTCCGCTGGTACCCCTTCGAGGACGACGGCGAATGCTCCAGCATCCACGACGGCATGGGCATCGTCCAACAGCCGTTCACGGGCCCCAGGTTGGCGACCGGATTTCTTGCCTTGGACCTTGAACCCGCCCATGCGGTGCACCGATTGGGGGGTCAACCCAATATGGGCCATAACCGGAATATCCACGTTGACGATGGCTTTCATCACGCGGGCGATGTTGATGCCCCCTTCGAGCTTCACGGCTTCCACGCCACCATCCTTGAGCAAGCGACCTGCATTGGCAATCGCCTCGCACACGCCCACTTGATAGGACAAGAACGGGAGGTCGCCAACCACCAGCGCGCGCGGACGGGCGCGAGCGACCAATTTGCAATGGTACACCATCTCGTCCATCGTCACGGGGAGCGTCGTCTCAACTCCTTGCACGACGGTCGCGACGGAGTCACCAACAAGAATCACATCAATGCCACAAGCATCCACAATCCGCGCAAAGGGGTAGTCATACGCGGTCAGTGCCGTAATCTTCTGTCCGGTCACCTTGAATCGTAGGATTTCCGGTACAGTGACTTTTGGTGCGGCAGTAGACATGGGGAACCCTCCTCGTGGACGAAGCTGAAGGGCTGAACAGCTCAAGGGCCGGAAATGGGTTTCGGGAGTATCCGAGCGACGCGAGAAGGACCTTACCCTTTTCGCCTTTTCTCCTTTTTCCCCTTCTTGCAGAGCCTGCTTTGCCTCCCGTCTCGGTCCGGTTAGTGGTGGATCCAAGCGGTCGCCTTTTGCTCCCTTCCGCGAGCGCCCAGGTGATAGGTCGACGGTTTCGTCGCCTCTGAGCGCCTCTCCTCGCCTGATATTCCCTCCAGGTGAGAAATGCGGTGAAAACGGGAGCGCTGATACCATACTTCCCGCGACGTTGTCTAGTAGGATTTTGCTGTCGCGTTTTTCTCTTCGAGAATCCCTGTTACACTGCGCCCCATGCGCCCACAAGATCACCTCACCCTCCTGGGACAATTATTCATGGTTGGGATTCCTCAACCGACGTTGGACACCGCAACACGGGCACTCCTCCAAGAGTTGCGGCCCAGCGGTATTATCCTTTTTCGCCGCAATTATACTGGCCCAGCCGCTTTGGCCGTCTTGTGCACGGAACTGCACTCGTTGTTTGCTTCTCACCGACTCTTAGTGGCACTCGATCACGAAGGCGGACGGGTACATCGTGTCAGCCCGCCATTCACTCACTTCCCACCAGCGATGCGGATTGGACAGACAGGCTCGGTGACTCTCGCGTATCAAGTAGGTCTCGCGATGGGCCATGAGTTACGAAGAGTGGGCATCGATCTGAACTTCGCACCCGTACTTGATGTCCTGACGAATCCCGCCAACACGGTCATTGGCGATCGGGCCTTTTCCTCGGACCCCTATCAGGTGGCGTTGTTCGGGCGTGCTCTTATCCGCGGGTTGCGTAAGAGTGGGATTATTCCCTGTGGTAAACACTTTCCTGGGCATGGCGGAACGTGGATGGATTCACATGAGGACCTACCCCAAGACGACCGTAGTCAAGAAGAGCTTGGCCGTATCGACATATATCCGTTTCAGCAGGCCATTAGTGAAGGCATCGACATGCTGATGACCGCGCATATTCGGTATCCCGCGCTCGACCCAGAACTTCCCGCCACCATTTCATCCAAGATCATCACTGGGCTGCTACGTCATCAGATGCACTATGAGGGAGTCGTGGTCACGGATGACTTGGAAATGGGAGCGGTGGTGCGGCATTCCACAGTCGCTCAGACGGTCCTCGACGCGCTCAATGCCGGGGCTGACCTCATGTTGGTGTGTCACAAAATTGAACTTGCGCTCGCCGCACGCGATGCCTGTTTACAAGCGCTGGAAAACGGCACGCTGTCGCCACAACGAGTGGAAGAATCGGCCCAGCGGATCAACGCGCTTCGCCATGCGCACCAGTCACGCCAAGAACTCGCTCCGCCACCGCCGAAGGAACGGGATTATGCGCTATTGGTGGAGGAGATTTTGTGGACATGAGGGGGAGAAAAGACGCGCGGATCGCATGTGGGCTACTCGGTGGGAGGATGGAGCCCCAATGCCATCCAGAGGAGGCGAATATGCACGATGCGCGGGCGATTCATGTCTAATGCTTCCACGGTTGCCCGTCCTATCGCGGTTGACCCAAGGAGCCGTCCACCATCAACACTCCAATGAAAGTGACGCCGCCAACTTTGCCGTCGTGGATCGAACAGCCTGACGTAACGACCTGTCTGAGGATCATGCGCCGCGATATGCGCGCGCTTGGCATTGTTACAGACAGGACAGGAGTAGCATAGGTTTTGCGCCTCGGTTTTCCCGCCTCGTGCTCGTGGCATGATATGATCGACTTCAAACATGTCTGGACACAACTCCTGCTGCAATTGGCAGTACTCGCATCGGAACTTCGCACGTTCCGAGACAAGTCGTCGAACAGGTAGTGGGATGTGGACCGAAGACATGTTCACCCAAAGTCGTTGTCGCCGAACGCACCCACTTGGGCATTCAGCCGCAGCCAAGACCCACGATACGGGCTATGAAACTTTTCTTGGACGGGCTAGCTCGCGAGCCATCGCAAGCGTTTGTTCCTCGAACTGATCAACCAGCATATCCAGCTCTCGACTTTCCTCCGTGCTGAGAGTGCCGGCATTGCCCTTGGCGAGAAGCTCCGTCGTGCGTTCACGGCGACGAATCGGTGGCTGAAATGTTGCACGTATTTGCCGCGCCGTTTCGCGTGCCTCATCGGCGGTCGGGGTACGCTCGATTTCCGCTAACAACTTTCGGCGTTGCGGCATTGGGAGTTGGACAATTGCCTCACGTAGCTGATCGAGTGTCAGTTCCACAGTAGCCATGATGGTCTCTCTTGAAAAAACGTGAATGGGCAAAGCCAGCGCAAGACTGGTCTTATTTTTCTCCCCCGTTTCCCCGTTTCCCCGTTTCCCCGTTTCCCCGTTTCTTCCTCCCCTGCCCGTTCCCCACGAGCCGCGCCAGCACCTTCGCATACGGATCACGCGCAATGCCGTTTTCCGTGATAATCGCGCTGACGAGGTCGTGCGGGGTCACATCAAACGCCGGGTTCGCCACGCGCATCCCCGTCGGTGCCACTTGGCGACCAAAGACGTGGGTCACCTCACGAGCCGAGCGCTCTTCAATCGGGATATGCTCTCCTCCAGAACATGCGAGATCAATCGAAGACGTCGGCGCGGCCACATAAAACGGCACCTCATGGCGCGCGGCGAGAACCGCGTTCGAGTACGTCCCAATCTTATTGGCCACATCGCCATTGGCGGCGGTCCGGTCCGTGCCCACCACGACGCAATCAATTTTGCCCTTTTGCATGAAGTGGCCGACCATGTTGTCGGTAATCAACGTGGCCGGGATGCCTTCTTTTTGCAGCTCCCATGCGGTCAGCCGGGCCCCTTGCAGAAATGGGCGGGTCTCTGGCACGAACACCGAGATGTTCTTGCCCTGTTCCCAGGCTGCTCGAATCACGCCCAGAGCGGTGCCATACCCGGCAGTAGCTAACGCTCCTGCATTACAGTGCGTCATCACGGTCGCCCCTTTGGGAATCAGCGTCGCGCCATATCGGCCCATGCGGCGGTTGATCGCGATGTCTTCCTCATGCACCTTGAGTGCTTCGCGTTCCAACCGAGCGCACATCTCATCACGGCCATGCTTGCGGACGCGGTCATAGACAGTGCGCATACGGTCAATAGCCCAGAACAGATTGACCGCGGTTGGCCGCGTAGCCGCGAACACCTGACACAGCCGCTCGAACTCTTCCGGTTGTTCACTCTTCTTGAGTTGTCGCGCTCCCAAAGCAATGCCCATTGCCGCGGCGACGCCGATAGCAGGAGCGCCACGAATCACCATGTCTTTGATCGCGCGCGCCACCCCACGGTAATCACGATAGGTGCGATAGATTTCACGTGTCGGCAGCAGTCGCTGATCGAGCATGACCACCGCCCCGTCTTGCCATTCAATCGTAAAAAAATCACTCATCCTGTTTTAGACTCCGAACTCCGAACTCTTCCGTGTGAGTTGCACCCCCGTCGCCGGTTTCCACGATGCCACGGATTCATCGCTCGGCAGTTGCTTAATCACGACCTCTTGCACGTCATCGCCAGAGGTCAAAATCTTGAGCGTCTTAGCGTTCTCAATCCAGGTGTCGGCAATCAATTTCACGATGGTCTGCCGTTTATCATCCGAAAGCTCTTTCCATTTCTCTGTCACCTTCGCCACAACCAGCTTGCCATCGAAGCTGGCTTCCATTCCATAGTAGACATCTGCCCATAAGCCACTGGAAAGTTTGGTATCCACCCGATGGATACAGTTCCAAACAAGGGCAGCGGTTCCTTGCGGCAGTTCGGGAGGTGGTTTTGGTGCCACCCCTTCTTCCTTTACCTGAAATGGGCTCAGTTCAGGGGGCGTCTCCTGATGCGACTGTTGATAGTACAACACCGCGGCGATGAGCAGAAACACCACGACAATGGGGGCCTTACGGACCCCCGTCAGCGCGCCACTAAGCAGGACACCAATGGTATCGAGCACGGAGCGTGGCGAAGTCGGCTGCTCAGGGGTCTCGCCCTTTTGCGTTTCAGGTTCCATTTCTTCTTCTAGTTAGGAAGTCCAAGGTCCAAAGTCTAAAGTCCAAGGTCGGCGGAAGTAATATCCCCCAGGTTCTCAACTCCGTCCTTAGTCCTCAGCACTCAGTCCTTATGTTTGTCATTTTTGACTTT
>JANMSE010000235.1:0-10238 GCA_031389045.1 Deltaproteobacteria bacterium
CAAAAATTCTCGAAACTTCACGATTCGATGATACGCAATGACTTGGACCGACTCGACGTCAGGAAAGCGACTACGTTTTGGAATCGGAGGGGTTGTGAACTCAATTTGTGAAATGAACTGAATCCGCGCCTTGAGTACTACCTCATCAAGTGCCCTGAAAGACAGGAATTGAAAGAGGTGGTCCGCGTAATTCGCGCGATCTCGATGCCCGACATCGGAAGCATCAAGATCGGGCTCATTCTCCGTGAACAGCGGATCGGAAATGAAGTGAGTGTCGTGTTTAACCAGTTTCCAATACAGCCGGTGCTCTCGATCTCCGGCCTGCTTTGGATCGAAAGCGCAAATGAGTTGACCATTTTGAAGGTTCAGATGAACAATACGCTTCCGGCGAAATAACTGAAAATGGCCGAGGAGGTGTGCCAATGCACGTACTGAGTAATGGCTGGAGTAGTAGCCAGTGGCAGATGCCCAAATTGGGCTAGCGTCTGTCAATGAAGCCGAAATTAAGAAACTATGAATGGCGCGTAGCCACACTTCAACCGCAGCCGTAGCAAAGAGAGCCGCGACTTGAGGTCCAACGTTAACGGTTACGACGTCTTTAGCTGGGATCAGCTTCTCAAGAGCAGTCGAAAGGGAGGATGGCGAGGGAAATGCCTTTTCAGCTCCTCTTTTGTTTAGTGGAGCAAAGACGACCTCCAATCGGTTTTTCAATCCCTTGTCGATGTTCATAATCCCGCCAATTCGGATTTCACTTTTTTACGGTGCTTGTCCGCAAGAGCGGCGAGTGGTTCCCCTGAAAGATTCGAGACGGCATTGGGACTCAACGCTGCTGCCCAAAGTGTATCGCGGAAATGAGCAAGGCCGCCGCTACCTAAAAATCCTTTTTCCTGAAATTTTTTCTTCGCAAGAAACCTTCCGGCATCAAGCAGCCCGGCATGATCCATCACGTCAGCAAGCCACTTCGAAAGGACTGGCTTAGTATCATCGGAAATGAACGCCGTTCTTGTTTTTTTTAACTTCCAAATACATGCTGGCAGGAGCGTTAGGAAAGATACTACCACCCGCCCTTGGTAAGCCACGTTGTCTGGATTGAGTCCTTCAGTTCCAGTCACATCTTCTTTCCGGCCCGTAGCGTCTAGCCATGCGTCGAGGCACTGAGCGAGAAATTCCGCCTGGGAATTCAGGCTCGTGACCTTCGCTTGGGAAAGATCGTCCAAAATATCTTCGATAGCGGAATTTAGGGTTGCCAGGGTTACCACGTCCCTGACGCCAAACTTGATGCCAGGAATCTGAATCATCCCTACTAGTGGGCCGACCTCAAGCATCAGTTTCCGTCCAAGGTCCTGAGCCCGTTCTTTATCATCCAGTGGAGCACGAGGTCCCCGAGCAGTCGGGAAAAGATCGGCGACAAGCGACAGGTCTACCTTCCTTTGGTAAAAATTTACATCAATGAAAATCTGGGCTTGCCGACGCGGAGGAGTATTTTTTTCATCCAAGTCGATGAATATCTCTGTGGGTATCTCCCACTTCGTATCCCCCTTTTCTTCTTCGAGAATGCACACTGCCAAATAGGCGCCATTGATGCGGTGTTGGCCGTCAATTACCGAGAAATTCAATTCGGGATTATCTTCGTCGAAAACAAGTTTTGCCGCCCCATCTTGGGCTCCGGTCATCCTTTGTATCTTGGCTCCGTTGACATGAAGGAGCACGTTGGAAAATGTTGGATACTCGCTGCGCTGGAAACCCATCACTTTAGACACCTTCGGTGGCCACTCACGCCCCGACTCCATTTTCTTGGGTTCGTAGATTTTTCGAAAGTATTTATCCAAGCGCTCAGGAGCATCCACGATTTCTTTCTGTAGCAGGTAGGCGGCGATCTGCGTAACCCGCTTCCAGTCAAGAGACCGTTGGATTGCTCGAACCTTTTCCGCTTTTCGGTGGGGCGTATGCGGTCGACCTGGCCACCACTCCATCAATTTGACAACATCGAGCGCCGCGAGGCAGTGTCGAACTCCCTGGAGATCGGGAGGCGCGAAAGGATTTGCAGGAACGATCACCGAAATCGCGTGGACTGATCCGCTAGAAGTCATGCGAGGGCACTCCCATTGCGTTGGTTAATTTTTGCGTACGCTTAGCCATAGTCTCCCTCAGTCGAACTTGTTTTTCCAATATATACGCTTCGTGACTCGATCGAAAACCGCCATAGGGTACGAAAAACGTGACAGCACTTCGCAAATCTTCACAACGGTTCCGTCCCTTCATTCAGAATCGCCACATAGCGGTCGTAGGCAAACACGCGGTTGCGTCGTTGTCCTGTCAGTTCCCGAACGATGCCGAGTTTCACTAACACGGCCATGCCTTTTGTCGTGGTCGGAAACGAGAGGGTCGTCCGGCGGCAGACTTCGTTGAGCGTCACGATTGGCCGTTCACTCAGCACCTGGAGCAGCCGCAAAGGGCTTGTGGCCGCGCGCCCAAGCGTTTGCACCCGTTCCCCATCCTCCTTGAAGAGCAGCACCAACCGCCGCGCGGTCTGCACTGCGTTGGTGGCCGTCTGCTCCACACCTTCCAGAAAAAAGTCCAGCCAGGCTTCCCAATCGCCCTCGATGCGCACCCGATCAAGCAAACGATAATACTCGGCGCGGTGCTGTTTGAAGTAGAGGCTCAAATATAGGAGCGGTTTGGAAAGCACGCCTCCGTGGTGCAGGATGAACGCAATCAAGAGGCGACCGATACGCCCGTTGCCGTCTAAACGGGTGGATGGTTTCGAATTGCACATGCGCGAAGGCGGCTTTCACCAGCGTGGAGTATGGGATGTGTTCGTCGTGGAGGAAGCGTTCCAGGGCAGACATGCAGTCTTCAATACGAGACGGCGGTGGCGGAACGAAGTGCGCGTTCCCCGGTCGCGTCCCGCCGATCCAGTTTTGCGTGCGCCGGAATTCACCAGGCGCTTTTTCACTGCCCCTGCCGCGCGAAAGCAATTCCGCGTGCATCTCGCGGATCAGGCGATTGGAAAGCGGGAAGCCGCTGTTGAGCCGCGCCATGCCATGCTCAAGCGCGGCGACGTAATTCGAGACCTCCACTACATCATCAAAAGGCGCACCAGGCGCTGCTTCCAGTTCAAACAGGAGCAGGTCGGCAAGTGACGATTGCGTCCCTTCAATCTGAGAAGACAGCACAGCTTCACGCCGGACATACGCGTAGAGAAACAGGTTAGGATCAGGCAGCAACAGAGTGATGCTATCCAACCGTCCAAGCGCGAGTGTGGCACGCTCGACTAATCGCTGACGGGTGTCGGGGAAATCCACGGGTGTCTGAGGTGGCAATGGATGCGGAATGAACGCGCGCACCTGCTCGCCACCGACACTGGTGATTTCATACGCTCCAGTGGTTCCTCGTTGCATTGCTGTCCGGTTCTTATTCAAGGATAGTTGAATAAGCGAATGCCTTATTAAAGAAAAGAGGGGAAATCTTTAATAAGCGGGAGGTCTCTGTTTAGCGGAACCGATTTACAGGAACCGGTGCCTTGACCGCTTACCCGACGTGAACGGCAGGGCGTTGTGTCGGGTCAGGTTCCACTTGGCGGAGAATTTCGCGGGTAACCGGCGCGGTGTACCCTTCCCCAAACACCAGATACTTGAGCAGATAGGTGATTGGATTTCCTTCCGTCCAACCAAAGTAGATATGCGGGATGAGACCGGTCGTATCGCGGAGATGCAGCAGGAACGCCGCGATGGCATTGGGAACCGCGGTGCAGTGGGCGCGCAGCACGCGATACCCCCCGACCTCAACTCCGGTGACGGTCATGGCATCGGCGAATTCCGAGGCATCATCCACATAAATCTCCAGAAAGATCACCGGATCGCCAGCGGGAATATGATTATCGTGGCGCTGTTCCGCTTCTTTCAAGCGATACTCCGTGACATCACCGGCATCAAGTTGATTGGCGATGATACGAAGCGGCCCAGTTCCTATCGTCTCAATGAACGTCCGTGCTGGCTCATCAATGTCGATCTTCTCCACACGCAATTCAGTAGCGCGGAGAAGCCGCGACCAGAGCGAGGCGAGGACAATCGCGCCAATAAAAAGGGAGGCGATGTGCAATCCTTCAGGTCGTTCGATGACGTTCGCCACGGTGGTGTAGAGAAACACCAGCGTAATCACGAGAAATGCCCACTGCTGCCATCCCGTCCGCCAGGCCGCGAGTGTCACGGCGATGGCGGCGGAACTCATCAGCACCAGGACCCCAGTCGCATACGCTCCCCCTTGCGCGTCAACGTCCGCCTCAAAGATGATCGTCACCAGGAATGCCACCGCCGTGAACACGAGGACCAACGGCCGCGTTGCTCGTGCCCACTCCGGAGCCATGCCATAGCGCGGGAGATAACGAGGAACGATGTTCAGGAGGCCCGCCATCGCCGAGGCACCCGCGAACCACAGAATCAAAATAGTGCTCAAATCGTATGCCGTGCCAAACCACTCGCCCAGATGTGTATGCGCTAAATATGCGAGCGCTCGTCCGTTCGCCGCCCCGCCTTTCTCGAATTCCGCCGCGGGAATCAGCACGGTCGTGATCAGACTGCTCACGATCAGGAACACGCTCATAATCCCCGCGGCGGCCAAGAGGAGTTTCCTGGTGTTGGCAATGCGATCAGCAAGACGGATCGCTGGAGACTCTCCTTCGCCACGCACGAGCGGCATGAGCGCCACTCCGGTTTCAAACCCTGACAACCCTAGCGCGAGTTTTGGAAACACCAACAGCGCGACCCCGATCATCATGAGGGGATTCCCATGCCCCTGAAATAGCGCCGTCCGCCAGTCGAGCAGCAGGTGCGGGGCGGCGAATAGTTCATAACAACCCACCGCGATGACAATCAGGTTGAGGAAGAGGTAGGTGGCCACAAGAACAACCGCGATCCCTATGGCTTCCGTAAAACCTTTGAGGAAAACGCCCCCAAGCACGGCCACTAACACCAGTGTCAAGCCGACGGGATGATGGAGTGACGGCGGAACAAAAGGGTTTTCCAGGATATGGGCCGTGGCGTCCGCCGCTGACAGGGTAATGGTGATGATGAAGTCAGTCGCGGCGAAACCCAAAAGGCAGAGTACGAACAGTTTTCCTCGCCACCCAGGCAAGAGGTTTTCGAGCATCGCCACCGACCCTTCACCGTGCGGACTCGCGGCCGCGACCCGACTGTAGATCGGTAATGCCCCCAACAGTGTCAGCAACACGAGGATACACGTCGCGATTGGCGACAGGGCGCCAGCCGCGAGAAAGGCAATGCCCGGTTGGTACCCCAGGGTCGAGAAGTAATCGACCCCGGTGAGGCACATGATTTTCCACCACGAGTGTTGATGCTCACTCTCGATGGTATGGGGACCTACGATTTTTTTACGATAGCCTTCAAGCAGCCACAGCGTGAGGCGGCGGCGCATGCGCGTTGGGAGCAGTGTAGTTTCAGCCATAAGCGTTGATCGACTGAGGAAGACGTGCGGGGCAAACAGATGATCGGGTAGCGCTACAATGCGGCGGGAATCCCCTCTTCCACTCCCATCGCCACCTTGAAGATCCCTTCCTGCGCCGCGCGGAATTTCTCACACCAGGTTTTCAGAGCAATGCGGATTTTCTCTTGTCGCTCCGGTGTTGTAGCGTATTCCCGAACGAGGTCATACACCGGATCACCATGTGCTTCGGCTTCCCCCATGTGGGCATAGAAGAATTCAAGCTGACTCCGGCTCAGTCCATATTTCTCGCTCAGGGCTTCGACTAACCGTTCCATCGAATTTTCGCGGCGGCTCTCTCCACCAATCGACATCGCGGCCAGCGTCACCAGTCCATATTCCCGTCGTCCCAGTTCGATGGTCCAATTGACGTACTCAATCGCCTCCTTCGCCACCTTTGGATGGGCCAACTCTTCCGAGGTCGCGCCGAAGGCTTCCGCTAACCGACGGGATAACATCCAGTGTGCATCGTCCCCACGGCCCATGACCGTCTCTTCATCAATCAGATTCTCGACAATATGGCGACGGATTTTCTGATCGAGTGGACCGAGACCAGTATTCAGAAATATCCCACCGAAAGCGCGGATATGCTGGCCGGTGCGGTAATGATGTTGAATCGCCCATTTCTTGAGCGATTCGCGATCCATCGTCCCCGCCATCACGCCCTCGAAAAAGCTCTTGCCATAGATCGGCGCTTTCTCCTGTTCCTGCATGTAGCTTCTCAGTTGCCCGGCGAATTCACTTGTCGATGTTGGCATGGCGCTTCTCCTGTACTTGAGGCGACGAAGAAAAGAGGGGTTCCTTCCCAAATCTCCGATTCCCCGTTTCGCCGATTCTCCGTTTCGTTTTGCTGCTGTTAGACCTCCAGCTCAATCACCCGATTATCCCGTTTCTTCAGGTCCACATACTCCACATACGGGCGGACAGCGTTGGCGAGTTCGATTTTCCCCTCAAGCTCGCCCGCCGGGCTGTTGCCTTCCCCAGTGTTTTTGCGGGTGACGTTGATGAAGGTGCACTCGTTTTCGAGCGTGATGATGTTGTGCCACGTCCCTTTCTCAATGAAAGCGACCTGCCCCGGCGCGACCATGAACGCGGCGATTTTTTCGTAATCGACTTCATATTTCTCCGGGCCTGCCGCGCGATTGCGTGGCGGGGGCGCGACCACGAGCACCATCGCCCCATGCACGGGAATAAACGTCTGGTTGTAGGAAAAATGAATGGCCAATTGATCCATCCGTTTGCCGTTTGCGCGGTACTTGAGTTGTAGCATCTCCATCGCAACCCGCCCCTCTTCCGTCGCCGGGTAGATCAAGCCTTTCTGCTGCAACACTTCGCCATAAGGACGAAACATTTCGGCATTGAGCGGTTGGATTTTCACTTTGAGTGTATCTTCCATGATGATCCCTCCTTTTCTCGGAGACTATAGGACACGTAAGAACGGACAGCGCTTCCGCTATGGTCCTTACGGATTCACAGCTCCATCTCGCATCATCTTTTTCATCCGTTCAATATCAGGCACGAGAATATCACCCGGTGCCTGTCCAGGTTTGCACGGGCCAAGCCACATAACATCAATGATCGTGGTCGCCTCCTTCATCCCCATGAGCGGCGGTATATAGGTCGAGGTACTTTCCACACGATACCTGGAGTCAAAACTCCCGGTAAACACCGAGCGTGAGGTCGCGGTTGACGACTCGATCTTGCACGCCGATTCCGCCACCCACGTGCTGCCCTCTCGGTGCACAGTGGGTTTCGAGCAATTCATGGAATTATCCGGATCGGTGTTTTGCTCCCAGAGGTCGTCACTGTTCTGATCCACGCAGGTCTGCGCGGTCAACGTGTTGTTGGGGACATTGGACACAGTGGTTTTGACTTCCCACAACCCCGATTTGCGGCGAGGGGGAGTCTCGGATGCGACAGCAAGGACGGTCGCCATCAGCAAAAGACAGCACCCCAACCCCATACGCAGGTGATTCATCCGCCCTCCTCCCTATTCTTTGTTCGGTATCAAGCCAGTTGATAACAGCGACTCTGGATTGCGCTGTTCCACAATGTTTTCCATCCGCACCCGTACCATCGGGAGAAACTCCGGGTGAGAAATGATGTAGAACTGTTCGTTCTGAACCGCGGCGAACACTTTCTCGGCGATTTCCGCGGGCGGCGTCCCGGAAGCAATCCCCGCGAACATCATCGACGCGAAGGCCATCTCGGTTTCCGAGAACTGTTGCTCTCCACCGGGTTGAAACTGGGTGGGACGATTGCGGTCCGAGGTCGCGATGTTGGTATTCACGAAGCCAGGGCACAGCACCGACACTTTCACCTTCGCCTGCTGCATGGCCAACTCATGATGCAGCGACTCGGAAATGGTCACCACCGCGAACTTGGTGGCGTCATAAACGGACATGAACGGTGAGGACAGCAGCCCGGCCATTGATGCAGTGTTGACGATATGGCCTTCGGTGTCTTGCTTCAGCATGATTGGCACGAACGTGCGAATCCCGTGGATCACGCCCCACAGATTCACACCAAACCCCCATTCCCAGTTTTGCAACGGTTGGGTCCAAGACGGACCGAAGCCGCCACCGACCCCGGCATTGTTGCAAACAATGTGAACGCCACCAAAAGCAGCCACGGTTTTCTGGGCCAGGTTGTCCACCGCTTCGGCCTTCGAGACATCGGTGAGCACGCCAAGAACAGAGGCGCCTTGCGCTCGCATCTCCTCTTCGGCTTTACGCAACGCACTTTCTTCCACATCGGCAAGCACGACTTTCATGCCAGCGGCGGCGAAACGGTCGGCCATCGCACGGCCAATGCCACTCGCGCCGCCGGTCACTACCGCCACGCGGTCCTTGAATTCTTTCATACCAAACGTCCTCCGCTCGCTAATGTAGCGAGCTTCCCACGCTCTGCCTACAGTCCGCTACACCAAGGATTGAGTGACCCAAATCCCGAATCCTTTCCGAACTGGCTAAAAGCTGATAGCTGATCGCTGAAAGCTCTAAACGAAGGAGGGACGTATGCAACGTTGGGGCGTCGGAATTCCACCGTCCTTGTCAATGCGCGAGATCGTGGCGTTGGCGCGAGAGGCGGAGAACGCAGGGGCTGAGTCGGTGTGGATCGCCGATATAGGTCGAGACATCTTTACCACGCTCACCATGATCGCCCAGGGCACTTCTCGCCTCCGCGTCGGCGCGGCGGTGGCGGTTTGTTTCGCCCGCCCACCCGCGCTGGTGCAGTTGGCCGCATCGGACATAGACGAGATTTCCAATGGGCGGATGGTGCTTGGCATCGGCACGGCCCCGTCAACCTGGAACGAGAATTGGTACAATGTCCCTAAATACGAAAAGCCGGTCGCGCGCATGCGCGAGTTCGCTGAAGTCTGCCGCCTGATGTGGCGCTCCACTCCACAAAACCCGGTTGAGTTCACTGGGCGTGCGATTCAGATTCATGGCTACTCCCGGTTCTATCCGCCTCTCCGTGAGCGCATTCCCATTCATTTCGGTGGCATGAATCCACGGATTCTCCAAGCAACGGGTGAAGTGGCCGATGGTTGGCTCGGCGGTGGACTCACCTCACCGCGCTTTGTCAACGAGATTATCCGTCCGCATATCCGCGCCGGAGCAGCGAAAGCTGGGCGGCGGGAGAGTGATATCGAATTTGTCTGCCCGATTTCATGCGCCATCAGTCCCGATCGTGAACAGGCGCGCGCTTGGGCGCGGTCGCATATCGCCTTCTACGCCAACGTCAATTACTACGACATCGTCATGGCGCTGCATGGTTTTCAGCGGGAGACACAGGCCATTCGCGACGCCTTCACCCGTGGGGACCGCGCCGCGGCGGCACGGGCAGTGACCGACGCGATGATCGACACCTTCATGCTCGCGGGAACGGAAGAGGAATGTCGCGGTCGCGTCAGCGCCTGGGCCGGATGCGCGGATGTGCTGTCGTTCCGTCATACCTATTTCGATCCGACCATTACCCGCGAAGCGTTGCCCATCGCATATCAGTCGCTGTTCCGTTTCGCGCGGTTGCTTTAGTGGAACGACGTTCCCCCTCACTGTTTCCAACAAACACAAGAACACCCGTGCCTCTAGATCACGGAGAGAGCATCCCATATCTTGGCAACGTTGATGTCCACAGCCGTATGTGAAGGAGAGACGAGGAATGACTATCAGCCCAGAAATCTACGCCGCCCGGCGAGAAGCGTTCGTCCGACAGATGGGACCCGGCGTCGCTATTTTCCCCGCCGCGCCCGCGTCCGTTCGTTCCCACGACACCGAGTACCGCTATCGCCAGGATAACGACCTCTACTATCTCACCGGGTTTCCCGAACCAGAAGCGATTTGCCTTTTGTCTCCGCAACATGAGAAAGAACGGTTCGTCTTGTTTGTCCGGGCGCGCGATAAAGACAAGGAAGTGTGGACCGGCAAACGGTACGGTGTCGAAGGAGCCAAGGAGCTGTTTGGTGCCGATGCCGCCTACACCATCGACAAGATCGACGAGATTCTTCCTCAGCATTTGGCGCAAGCCGAAAAGGTCTATTTCAGCTTTCATCGTAACGAGCGGCTCAACACCAAGATTTTCGACTTGATGAATCAGAGCCGCATGCAACGGCAACGCAGTGGCAAGGGGCCGGTCTCACTCATTGATCCAGGGGAAACGCTGCATGAGATGCGGCTGTTCAAGTCGGCGGGCGAACTGGAGATCATGCAGCGCGCGGTCGCCGCCTCGACCGCGGC
>JANMSE010000257.1:0-5739 GCA_031389045.1 Deltaproteobacteria bacterium
GCACACGGGTCCTACCGGAGAAGAGTGTGCGTGGCGAGGTGGTCTTCGAGAATGTCTCCTTTGGCTATGTCCCGGACCAGCCGGTGTTACGTGGGATGAATCTGCACGTGCAGCCTGGCCAGACCGTGGCGGTAGTCGGACCGAGCGGGGCGGGGAAATCGACGCTGATTAGTCTATTGCCACGCTTTTATGATCCGCAGCAGGGGCGGGTGTTACTGGATGGCATGGATGTCCGGGAGTTGACCTTGGTGTCATTGCGCCAACAGATCGCGATGGTGCTCCAACCACCGCTGATTTTCCCAATCACGATACGTGAGAACATTGCCTACGGCCGACCGGGGGCCTCGTTCGCCGAGGTCGAGCGGGCGGCGCAGCTCGCGCGCATTCACGAGAAGATTCTCCGGCTGCCGCAGGGGTATGACGCGGTGATCGGAGCGCAGGGCACCACACTGTCGGAGGGGGAGCGGCAGCGGATGACGATTGCCCGCGCGATTCTGCGCGATGCGCCGCTCCTGATTCTGGATGAGCCGACCTCATCGGTTGACACGGAAACGGAAGCGCTCATCATGCAGGGGTTCGAGGAACTGATGGTGGGGCGGACCACGTTCATCATCGCGCATCGGCTCTCGACCATTCGCAAGGCGGATGTGATTTTGGTGGTACGGGATGGGCAGATAGTGGAGCAGGGGTCGTTCACCGAACTGATGCGCCAACAGGGAGCGTTTTCGGCGTTGTATCAGACGCAGTTTAGTGATGCTCCTGAAGAGCAGAGCGCAGTACTAACTTGAGGAACCTTTTATGCGCATTATCGTATCCGGCATGATTGGCACCTACCCCCTGGGTGGGGTGGCCTGGGATTATTTACAATTTGTCTCCGGCTTCGTCGCCCTCGGGCACGAAGTCACCTACGTCGAAGACACCGGCTTGTGGGTCTACCACCCCCAGTTGCAGACCTTCACCGACGATAGCACCGCCAATGCCCACTACTTACAACAGGTGCTGGCGACGGTACCCGGCATGTCCTCCTCCTTCGCGTTTCGCGATCCGCGCGGAGTGTTACATGGACTGTCGGAGGAAGAACTGCGCCGCCGCTGTCGTGAAGCCGACCTGCTGCTCAATGTGTCCGGGGTTCTGTGGCCGCGCGACGTGTATCGTGAGGCGAAGGTCATGGCTTACTATGACAGCGACCCACTCTACACCCAGGCCGGGGTGATGGCCGTCAAGGAAGGGCAAGGGACCGAACACCACCAACGCACCGTACCGTGGTTTTGGAAACATGACGTCTTCTTCACCATGGCCGAGAATATCCATGACCCTTCCTGCCTGATTCCGCGGTGTGGCATTGATTGGAAAACCACCCGTCAGCCGATCACCCTGCCGGATTGGCCGTTCACCTATACCGAACAGGCGCGCGAGTTCACGACGATCATGTCGTGGAAAACCAACCCCACGTTGCCGGTAGTGGGGGGGCGGGTATACGGAGGCAAGGACGTCGAATTTCTTCGCTTCAAGGAACTCCCGCATTCGGCATCCGCCCCGCTTGAAGTGGCGCTGTCCGGTCCCGCGCCGCGTGAAGAGCTGACGCGGGCAGGCTGGATTCTGGTCGATGCGGCGGAACGCTCCTCAACGATGGACCGCTACCGCGACTACATCGGCACCTCGCGGGGGGAGTGGAGTATCGCCAAGGAAGCATACGTGGCGACCCAGAGTGGCTGGTTCAGTTGTCGTAGCGCCTGTTACTTGGCGATGGGCAAGCCGATTGTCGTCGAAGAGACCGGCATCTCACGTCACTACCGGACCGGCGAGGGGATTTGGACTTTCCGCACTATTGAGGAAGCGGCTTCGGCCATCGCGTCCATTAACGCGAACTACCGCCAGCAATGCGAGGCGGCACGGGCGATGGCTGAGCAGTATTTTCGCGCGGAGACCGTGCTGGAGCAGCTCTTGCGTGATGCTGGGTTCTGACCGCGAGAACCGAGGGCGGCTGGCCCAGAGGGGAGGGGGCGGCAAATCAAAAGGCAAAAGGCAAAAATGGGGAAGCGGGAGCCGGGGGGCTCCTCCGGATTGTGACGTTGCAGAGTTTCCCCAGGGTTAGTCATTCAATTCTGGGAATGAGGCAACTGGTATTCGCCGCTCAACCGCAACCGTCTTACGGAGGGTCTTAATACGCTCAATCTCGTGGAGCGTCCGCGCGGTCAAATAGGATTCCCCACAGTGCGGGCACGACCATAAAGGAATCCCTTCAATCACTATGAGCGAGAGTCCACGCCCAAAGATTCGGGTGATGTCCCGTCGTTGCACCCCGATCCGACCGCACGCCGCGCAGTGGGGATTAGGCGCGGTAGACGGTGAGGGCGAAGAGATTGCCATCCGGGGCGATCTTGACGACGGCTTCTGCTGGGACATCGTCGACCGTGGAGCCGCGGACGATATATTTGACTTCGCGCGTTTGCCGGTCGCGCTGGCGCTCGACGATTGCGCCCGTGAGGATGATGTTTTCGAAATCGAGGATGGTGAGATTGTCATCTTCAAGTTCCTCCGCCGCATGGATGGACACGGCATAGTTCAGAGAACGGATCAAATCGCGGAGCCGCATGATGGTAGCTTGGGCCACACCGGTATTCTAGCGGAGTCCGGGTTGTGGGCCTACCACTGCCGACGGACTGTCTAGTTATCAAATCGAGTTCGGGGGCACCGTGCCGGTCGAGTTGCAGTCGTTCGAGGTGGAGTAGGGGGGCAAAAAATCAAAAAGCAAAAGGCAAAAAGCAAAAGGCAAAAATAGGGACGCGGGAGTCGGGGGCCAGTAGCCAGTTGAGGAGGAGTGCGGTATTGCTCCGCAATGTGGTGTACCGCGGAAAGGAGACCGTATGACAATGCTACTCCCCGACCGTCTGCGTGACCTGTGGCAAGAAGTCGATGCCCAGCGCCTGAGCGCTGAAGCCTGCACGGCGCAACAAGAACTGTGGTTGAGCGACTACCGCCAACAATGGGGCGAGGCGCTCATTACGAACAGCGCCGAGGACCTCCGCACCAGCCTGTTTCGCGAAGTGGCCGCGTACTACCAGATCGCCGACGTGGCCGAGGTGGAACGTCTGTGCGCCGACGCGGTGACGACCTTGCGGCACGAATGGCACGAGTCGAGCGAGCCTAACCCACAAGCCAAGATCGAACATTTTTACGAAAGTCCGACCACCATCTATGAGCTGGTCGAGTGGCACACGTTGCGGGATGACACCGGACCGTTGGCCTACGTGCTAGGGTTGGAGATCGCGCGGGAACGGCAGGTGCGGACCTGTTTGGACTTTGGGTCGGGTATTGGTTCCGGGGCGCTGTTGTTCGCGCACGCGGGCATCAACATGACACTGGCGGATATTTCAACCACGCTCCTGGACTTCGCGCGCTGGCGCTTCGCGCAACGCCACGTGTCCGCGCAGGCGCTCGACTTGAAACACGCGACCTTGCCCGACGCGAGTTTCGATATGATCCTGGCGATGGATGTATTCGAGCATCTGGCCGAGCCGGTGCAGGTGGCCGAGCAACTGTGTCGCGCGCTACGGCCCGGTGGGCTGCTGTTCGCGCGCATTCACGCCGAAGAAGATGTGGAACGCCCGCAACACATCGTGCGGGACTTCGAGCCGACCTTCGCGCGTATGCGAGAACTCGGCCTCGTCGAAACCTGGCAGGATTCCTGGCTCTGGGGACATCAGTTGTTTGAGAAGCGGGTGGGGTAGCGGTGCGGCTTGAGCAAGAATTCAGTCTGAGGAATACACGCCATGCAATGTACGGTGATTGTTCGGCTCGAATCCGCCACGCGCTTTGTCGCCTGTCCATTAGGGCTTCCACAGTTGGAGAGTAGCGCACCAACGGAAGTCGAAGCGGTGGAGCAGGTCAAACAGAAACTCTCAGCCTGGCTAAAGGATGCGAAGGTGGTTGAGGTCAGTGTACCGACCGGCAATCCGTGGTTGGACACTTTTGGGCGCTCGGCGCAGGACCCTCAGTTCGAGGACTATGTGGCTGAGCTTCAGCGCTATCGTGAGACAGAAGAGACGGCATGAGTCGATTTCTGCTTGATACCGACCATGTGAAGTTCTTCGTACTCAGGGGATACGGATTGGGACACTCGATTTGCGCATCGCCGCTACTGCGTTAGCGCATGATCTGACATTGGTGACCCGCAACGCCAAAGACTTTGCTCGTGTGCCGGGGCTGCGCTTAGCGGATTGGTCGGTGCCGTAACTGGTGCACCCGGATTGCCTCAACACATCATGCGAGCCTTTGAACCGATGTTGCGCGTCTAATGATAGGAACTAAACGGTTTCCCTATCGAGTCATCCGTTCAGCCAGAGCAGCCAAAACGGAGTTCTCTACTTTCAGTCGCGCCTCTTGCTCTTGCTGCTGTTCTTGCTCTCGGCGCAAGCGCTCTAAGGTGGGACGTAAGGTGCTCCACTCCTCTTGTTCTAGCGCACTATGCAGTTGCTCAAGGGCTTGTCGCTCCTGTTCCGTCAGCTTGTCGTCTTGCTTGAACCTTTGGAGTTCGTTCAGCCGCTGTTGCATTGTCTCATTCCACATACAATGACCTCCTTGAGCGTGGGTGCGGCCTTTCTTCTCAATGCACGGAATCCCGTGACGCGAGCCGTGTCAGAATTTCTTGGGACATGCGCTCGGTATTCTCGGCCTTGGCGAAAATCTGTCGCCAGATTTCATCCTGGCGGGCTCTGTTCTCGTCCATTTGACGCAGGATTTTATTCATTGACTGTTGCATCAAACTAAAGCCAAGGATGGCAAGAAAGACGGTCAGGATAAACATGACCAAGGTCCACGCGCTGAAGTATATTTCCATAGTATCCTCCTGAGCAGGCAGTGTTTTCGTCTTCTTTCTTCCTCATAGCTTATACTTTTGCAACAAATTGCGAGCAATCACTAACTTCTGAATCTCACTGGTGCCTTCGCCGATAATCATCAGCGGTGCGTCGCGGTAAAAGCGCTCGACCGGAAATTCCTGCGTGTACCCGTAGCCACCCAGGATGCGCATGGCTTCCAACGCCACTTCCTGACACGATTCCGACGCGAACAGTTTCGCCATGCCCGCCTCAAGGTCACACCGTTCGCCGCGATCTTTTTTCGTGGCTGCTTGCTGGACCAGTAACCGTGAGGCTTCGATCTTGGTGGCCATGTCCGCCAGTTTCAACTGAATCGCTTGATGTTCACAGATCGGTTTGCCGAAGGTCTCACGTTGTTGGGAATAACGAATCGCCTCTTCAAACGCCGCTTGCGCCACGCCCACCGCGCGCGCGGCGACGTTGATCCGCCCGACTTCGAGACCGTTCATCACTTGCTTGAACCCTTCGCCCTCCTTGCCGCCGATCAA
Organism: Deltaproteobacteria bacterium; assembly: GCA_031389045.1. GTDB lineage: Bacteria > Desulfobacterota > Binatia > Bin18 > Bin18 > JABFSC01. Next base: position 5,369 of record JANMSE010000257.1, read on the forward strand.
ACTGGCGGCTGGCGTATGGAAATCCTCGAACGCGACCTCGCAGGTGTCGAGCCCTTTGTAGCCGAGTTTCTTGATGTCACGGCTCACGGTGAAGCCCGGCGCCCCTTTCTCGGCGGCGAACAGACTGATGCCTTTGTAGCCGGGTTTCGCGGTCGGATCGGTCTTGGCGGCGACGCAGAGGATATTGCCGTGGCGACTGTTGGTGATGAACATCTTGGACCCATTGAGGACATACATGTCGCCCTGTTTTTTCGCGACGGTGCGGATGTTCTGGACATCACTGCCGGTATGCGGCTCCGTCAACGCGAGCCCGCCGCGCTTTTCCCCTTTGGCCATCGCCGGCAAGAGGCGTTGTTTTTGCTCTTCGGTTC
>JANMSE010000279.1:0-3551 GCA_031389045.1 Deltaproteobacteria bacterium
TCGTTGACTAAGACGATAACGCAAGCCTTCCGCGTCGTCTGTGAAATTCTTGCTGAAAATGTTGGAATCTTGCGATAATCGCGGCGGGGGCGGAAAAGCTCCCAGCTTCGCGATTATCGCAGGATTCCAATATGGAGAGCAGAAATCTCACAGACGGCGCGGACCGGCGGCCTTATCCTCTTCCTCAACAAGTCGAACCGGTTCCGTCCTCACCGCGTCCATTTCCCCTTACGTAGGGGTCACTCACTATGACGGAGGTCACGTATTATGAGTCTCTTATTATTAATCGTCTTAATTCTGCTCCTGGTGGGAGCGCTGCCTAACTTTGGCCGTCATTCGTATGGCTACGCACCCTCGGGGATTTCCGGAGTATTGATTATTGTCCTGGTCGTACTGCTCCTCACCGGACGACTCTAGACAGGACTACGACTTCATCAACAACGCGGCGCCATGCGCCGCGCAACCACTCGGTATGACCACACACGTGGTTATACCGATGAACGAAAGGAAAAGAGCAATGAGTGGTAAAATAGACCAGGTCAAAGGACGGATTAAAGAGGCCGCGGGGGCGCTTACGGGTGACGAGAGCCTGAAGCGAGAGGGGCGGAGGGATCAAATTGTGGGAAAAGTGAAGGACACCGCGGCGCGAGTGGCGGAGAAGGTGAAAAAAACAGTCGAGAAGGCGGCGGATACCATGAAAGGCTACTAAGCGAAAATTGAGTTGCTTTTTGGTCGGGAGGTGGTTCATAGCCACCTTCTCACTTCCCTCGTTTTTCTCGCTCTTACGGATAGCAGATATTATTATGCGGTGGCAAAAAAGAAATGTAGCCTTATACCTTGGGTTGGCGGTCTTGAGTCTGGGGCAGATGTCTCTTGCCGCGGATGAGCAACAGGCGCGGGAGATCGTGGACCGGGTGGCGCGACTTTTTAGCAGCACATCCAGCATCGCCACGGTAGGCATGCAGATCTCCACCGAAAACTGGCAACGGGACCTCTCAATGAAGATATGGTCGCTTGGAGCTGAAAAAGTCCTCGTCCGCCTCGACAGCCCTCCAGAAGAAGCAGGGACAGTCACCCTCAAAGTCGGGAGCAGCATCTGGTACTATCTGCCGAGAACGCACCGCAAGATTAAGATTCCTCCCGCGATGACCATGACCTCGTGGATGGGGAGTCACTTCACCCTTGATGATCTGGTCAAAGAGAGCAGCCTCGCCAGCGACTATTTTATTCAGACCTCTTTCACCGGAACACGGAATGAGGTTGCGGTGCATGAATATACCCTGACCCCCAAGCCGGAGGCGGTGGTGGTCTGGGGGAAAATTCTTTTGGATATCCGCCAAGTCGATCTGATGCCGACATGGCAGCGGTACTATGACGAGGAGGGGAAGCTCGTTCGGGAGCTGACCTTTTCCGAGTACAAAACCATGGGTGGGAGGCTCATTCCCACGCGCTTGGTCATGCGACCGGTAGACAAGCCTGGGGAGCAAACCACGATCGTGTACGACGATATCGCCTTTGATGTGCCGATCAGGGAGGAGACATTTTCCCTGCATACCTTGGAGCGATGAGCGGACAGCTTTTCCAGCTTGCGTGGCGCAATCTCTGGCGCAATCCCCGGCGTACGCTCATCGCCATGGCCGCGATCGGCTTGGGCTACGCCATGCTGATGTTCGTCGCGTGCCTGATGGCGGGACTGAGGCAGCAGATGATCGAGAGTGGCACGGACCTCGTACTCTCTGATATCGAGGTGCACGGTCCGGAGTACTACCCGGACCGTCCCATTCACCAGACCTTGGGAGGGCGCGAAGGGACAGATGTGAGCGCGCTGCTTGCCACCATCACCGGTGACCCCCGCGTGTATGCCGCGGCTCCTCGGGTGTACGGCTACGGCCTGGTCAGTGCCGCCCGTCAACCGGCTGGGGTGGAACTCCTGGGGGTGGTTCCGAATCAAGAACAAAAAGTGACAGTCCTACATACTCGTATGGTCAAAGGGAGCTACCTCACCGAACAGATGCCAAAGGGTATCGTACTGGGAGATACCCTCGCCACCACGATTGGTGTCGAGGTGGGGTCGGAAATCGTCCTGCTGACGCAGGCGGCCAATGGCGCAATGGGCAATGACCTATACACGGTAACCGGAATGTTCCACACGGGGCTTGACGCCATGGACCAGGGGCTGGTGCTCATGTCGCTTGCTACTCTGCAAGAGCTGTTGCGCTTGCCGGCGGGAAGGGTCCATGAAATCGCGATGAAGCTCCATGACATCACCGCGGCGACGGCGACGGCGACGGCGCTTGAGGTTCAACTGAGTAACACCCTGCCGGTGCGGGTGCGCGCGTGGCCAGAGTTGGTACCGGAGCTGGCCGACTACGTGCAGTTCAATCGCCGGGTCACGTTTATTCTCTTTTTCATCTTTTTCCTGTTGGCGGTCATTGGCATCGTCAATACCATGCTTATGGCGGTCATTGAGCGCACGCGTGAGCTGGGCATGCTCATGGCCGTGGGTATGCGTCCGGCTCAGGTGGTGGGTCTCATCATGGCGGAGGCGGCAAGTTTGGCGGGGGCCAGTCTGGTCTTGGGCGGAGCGCTTGGGGCTCCGCTCCTGTGGTATTTGCAGGTGCATGGGCTGCACTTGGGCGGCGATCTCGACGAGATTTCCTTGGCTGGCGTCATGGTGGGCCACCTCTGGTACGGGCAGCAAGATTTCCTTGCCTACACGCAGGCCGCGCTGGGGCTGGGCGTTACGGCGCTCGTGTCGGCCCTCTATCCGGCGTTGCGGGCGGCGCGCTTGCGACCGACGCAGGCGCTCCGCAAGGTGTAGCGATGATGGGTGTGCTCCTGCTGGTGAAAATCGGGTGGCGCAATCTGTGGCGCAATCCTCGTGGTACCCTGCTGACCGCGCTGGCCTTGGGTTTGGGTCTGACTTTGCTGTTGATCTCTTTGGGCTTGCTCGATGGCAGCCACGAGCAAATGGTGGGGAACGGGGTGAGATTCGGTACCGGGCACGTCGTGATCCAGGCGCGGGGGTATCAAGGCACCGGCTCGCAGGAGCTATTGCTTCCATCCGAGGTCGTGTCCATGACCGAGGAGTTTTTACAGACCGAGACCATGAAACATCTTGTGCGAGGCGTGAGCCCCCGGCTGCTGACCTCGGGCCTGCTGAGTTCCGCGTCTAACGCGGCTGGCGTGCGCATTATGGGGGTCCTCCCTCAAGAGGAGCGGGCCGTCTCCCTGATTCCGCAGCGGATAGTCGAAGGGGCGTACCTCACGAACGACACACCATCTGGCGTGGTCATTGGCACTGAGTTGGCTCGCAAGCTCGGGGTGAAGATCGGGGCCAAAGTCGTGCTGATGACTCAGGCGGTGCAACTGCCTGGCACGGAAGGGACGGACGCGGCTGGAGGAGCCATGCAGAGCACACTGCCGCGGGTGAGCGGCATCTTTCGCACGGGCATACAAGAGATCGATGCTCACATCATCCAGTTGCCCTTGCCCGCGGTGCAAGCACTCCTCGGAGTGCCAGACCGGGTCACGCAGGTCGCTATCCTCCT
>JANMSE010000282.1:0-3155 GCA_031389045.1 Deltaproteobacteria bacterium
TTGTCGCGACCTTTATCCTCCCCGTGGGGGCCGCCCGCCGTATTGATGAGCCACAGCCAAGTGGGAGTAATTGCCCAATTCTTTAAGATAAGGAGGGGATCGCCATGTTTCGCTTACATCGTCATAACTTGCTTGCCATACTGACCTCAGCATTGTTCGCGACCTCTTCGATAGGAGGCTCGCCTCGCCTTGCCAGTGCCGATGTGGTCACCGACTGGAACATCAACGCGCTGATAGTCATTGGCTCTTCTGGCGCGGCCGCTCGTCCGACGCCTTCGGGCCTGCTGGACATTACGATGGTGCACATCGCCATCCACGACGCTATCCAGGCGTACCAAGGGCGGTTCGAGACGTACAACGCGCCGATCCCCAACGCCGCAGGCTCACCAATAGCCGCCGCCGCCAAAGCCGCGCGCGATGTGCTGGTCAACCGCTTTCCGGCCCAGGCCGTGGCGATCGAGGCGACCTATCTGAACTACCTGGCGGCGAACGGACTGCTGCCAACCGATGCGGGCGTGCTGGTCGGACAGGCAGCGGCGCTCAACATCATCAACCGGCGTGCCAACGATGGCAGCTTTCCGCCGAATCCAGAAGTGTTCATTGGCGGCACCGCCCCGGGCGAGTGGCGTCCGACACAGCCGACCTTCTCCGTACCGATGTCAGCACCGTGGTTCGGCGCGGTGGTGCCGTTTGCGGTGAAGGAGTCATCGGGGATTCTGTCCGAACCACCACCGCCGCATTTACGCAGTGGCGCGTACGCCAAGGCGTACGATGAGGTCAAGGCACTAGGCGCACGCGTCAATAGCTCGCGGACACCTGAGCAGACCGACCTTGCGTACTTCTACAGTGATAACTTCCTGGCCTTGCTAGACCGGGTCCTGCGGTCCATCGCCGCTGCCCATCTCACGGATATCGGTGACAGCGCGCGGCTCTTCGCGCTGGCGCATATCGCGGGGACCGATGCGCTGATCGTCGCCTGGAACAAGAAGCGGTATTACTTCGTCTGGCGTCCGAGCACAGCCATTGTCAACGGCGACGACGACGGCAACCCGAAAACCGCGGGCGACCCGAGTTGGCTGCCGCTTGTCGACGATCCACCCTACCCGGATTACACGTCAGGCGCGAACAGCATCACTAGCGCGTTCATGCGCACGCTTGAGCGGTTCTTCGATACCGATGACTTCACCTTCACGGTTACCAGCAACGTGCCCCAGGCGGTTCAGAAGACCCGCACCTACTCCCGCTTCTCCGATGTGGCGGCGGATGTCGTTGAAGCGCGGATCTTACTGGGCATCCACTTCCGCTTCGCGGACACCGTGGCGCGCAAGCAGGGCAAGAAAGTAGCAGACAAGGCCTTCAAGCACATCTTGCGTCCGCTCAAGTAAAGGGAAGACCGCGCATCATCCAGTACATGGTGGGATGCACGAATCCGCACCCCGCCAGCAGACAGCTTCGCCTGTTCCGGCGAAGTTATTGTTCGTTTCACCCTGCTCTGCAACCACTCTATTCTGAAAGGAGGAAACCATGTCAAAGTTCAAGAGGCTTCGCGTTATGATGTCGTTCGGATTGGTCGGGATACTCCTAACCGCCACACAGGCAGGAGCTGCTCCAGTCGTCCCCACGACGAGCGGCCCCGTGGAGGGTTTCACCCAAGATGGGCTCTCCGTGTTTCTCGGCATTCCCTACGTAGCGCCGCCAGTAGGTGCTCTGCGGTGGAAGTCACCGCAATCGGTCATTCCGTGGGCTCCCGTGGTACGCAGCGCCACCGCGGTCGGGTCTCAATGCCCACAAATTTCTTTTGGCTTTCTGGTCGGCAACGAGGACTGCCTCTACCTCAACGTGTGGACCCCAGCCTCCGCGCCAGCGGCGCGCTTGCCCGTGATGGTCTGGATTCACGGGGGCGGACACACCGGAGGGTCTGGCGATGGAGGACTGTCCTTCATTGACGGCAAACCCCAGTATGACGGACAACATCTAGCGCGGAATGGCGATGTGGTGTTGGTCTCGTTTAACTACCGGCTCGGACCGTTCGGTTTTCTGGCGCACCCCGCGCTGACTGCTGAAGAACCAGCGCATCCTTCCTCTGGCAACTACGGACAGGAGGATCAGGTTGCCGCGCTGAGGTGGGTACGCGACAATATCGCGGCCTTCGGGGGTAACCCCAACAATGTCACCATCTTTGGGGAATCGGCGGGCGGGATCAGCGTGTCTTTGCATCTGGTCTCCCCGCAGAGTGCTGGGCTCTTTCAGCGGGCGATTATTCAGAGTGGGGCTGCTGACCGGCGACCCACCCTTGGACAGGTACAATTCCAAGGCCTTGCCTTCGCCTCCGTGCTGGGTTGCGGTGGTGCCCCAGATGTCCCCGCTTGCCTGCGCTCCAAATCACGCAATGAAGTGCTTAGTGCTCTACCGCTCCCGGCTGGGTTCTTCTTCGGCCAAGGGGCTTTTTGGGGGCCGATTATGGATGGGCACCTCATTCCTGATCAACCTATCAGCGCATTTCTGACCGGGAATTTCGCCCAAGTACCGCTCATCATCGGGACTACGGCCAACGAAGGTACTCTTTTCCCCGCACTGGTTGGGGCGAATCTGGCTCCGGCGGTCTATGACACTTTTCTCAACCGTTTCTTTGGTGCCAATGCTGATGCCGTGCGTGCAGCATATCCCTGCTCGAATACGGATTGTTCGGCGTTCGCGCCGCCGCAGTTTCTGCTCTCGCCCGCCGACAACGCCATTGCCGAGGTGGCGACCAATGGGTTGTTCATCTGTCCGTCTCGTCGCGTGGCGCGGGCAATTTCCAGTTATGACACGCCCATCTACTTCTATACGTTTAACCACGAGGTGGATTCTCCCTTCTGGCCGTTCGATATTGGCGCGGCTCACTTCGCCGAGATCTCGTTCGTGTTTGGCACGGCAGCGCTCTCGCAGCTTACCGCGGCAGAAAAGCCGCTGTCGCAGGCCATGATGGACTATTGGACTGACTTTGCCTGGGATGGTAACCCGAACCACGGCAAAGTACGCAAGTGGCCCTTGTATCGGTTCGGGCCGAGCAACGATGAGAAGCGCATTGTCTTTGACCTGAAGATCAAACAGGCCACACACTTCCATGCGAATAACTGTGACTTCTTCGATGCCCTGTTCTTTGGCACTGGCGG
>JANMSE010000037.1:0-12701 GCA_031389045.1 Deltaproteobacteria bacterium
GGGCAAAAGGGGAAAGAACGGACACTCCGCACAGTGTTTCCTCTTCCCTCTTCCCTCTTCCCTCTTCCCTCTTCACCCTTTTCCTATAATTACCTCCCACGGCCTGCCATTCTGTAACAACCACATCCCATTTTCCGTGAATGGATTGTAAGCCCAGCGCTGACTCACATAGATGCTATAGAAGGCCCGCACGCCGACGGCCCCCCAGAGCTGGCCCCGAAAGATATGCGGTCGTGGCAACTCAGCGATGAGCCGCGCACGCTTCGTGCGCTGGTGATACTCTTTGTTGTCAGCCTCGTGTTCGGGAAGGACAAGTGAGCGCTGGTGCCGGCTTGGTAACCCCTCCACGCTCATGGGCGCGGAATTTCCAGGACTGAATCCCTCCAGGCTGTAATAGAGTACCGCATGGGTGAATTCCCCGGCGGTATCACTGTACGTCACTGTTTCCGCGTGCATCTCTTGGACGGTAACCTCCGTGGTCCACACTCTGCCATGTTGAACGACCTCACAAAACGAGTGGACGAGAAACCGCGCCTCACTCTCCGCAGTCACGGCCAGCGGACGGGTCCGCGGACGGGTCCGCGGAAAAGGGGGAGTGATCCAGAGTAGGCAGGAGCGAACGGGCGGAGACGTCCCCGGTTGAGGATTCATCACCGTGGTCGCGTGCGCGCGTCTCCAGGTGGGCGGCTGACCGTGACGCGTCGTGGTCCAATGCAGCACGACCATGTCAGCGCCGTCTTCGGGCTCTCGCCAATCTTTACGCAGAAAAAACATACCCCTAGCACTCAGCGGTCAGCTCTCAGCGTTCAGCGGCTCGCCTCGCCAGAAACGACTGAGATCAAGTTTGGAAAATATCGCATTCTCCTGTTCCATCTCCCCCAGCTCACGCAACTCCTCCTCGGATAACGGCTCGCCCACGAGTGAACGTTCCGCCCACGCACGGCACGATTGGAAGTTCTTGGAGTGGAGCGCAAAGCGCTGCCGCGCATGATCCGCCGTGTTCCCAGTGCTGATCATAAACGGCCAATCCGAGGACTGGAGCAATAAGAGTTCACGCCCGCACTGTTGGACGAGACGAGCCACTTGCTGATCACCGACCTTGTCCTGTACCTGGCGCATGAGCCGCCGCATATCGCACTCGGCTTGATAGAGGTCGTGCCAGAGCTGGCGTGTCCCAGCTTGCCACCAGACGCGATGGTCGCCACCATCGCCCCAGGAAGACTCAGTGAGTTGGATCGTGCGGAGCGGGGGAGATTGCTGCAAATACTCCTGACACGTCGTGAGTGTCACGTCGCCGTCCGTCGTGATCTGGCGGAGCAGTTCGGATATCCACTGCGGCCCTTCAAACCACCAGTGCCCAAACAGTTCGGTGTCAAACGCCGCAACAACGATCCCGCGCTCCCCTGTCTGTCGCCAATGACCATGCAACCGTTCACGGAGCATCCGCGCGAAGTGCGTCGCGTGCGCACGCACCTGGGCCAAAGCCCACTCCGGCCTATAGGGCTGCTTGTCAGCTAACTCAGTCCGGCGGTCCGTAATCCGCCAATACCGGAGCCCCCCCTCGCCATGTTTCTTGTGAAATTCCAAATACGCGGGGTCGCCCGGATACCCCCCGTCGTGTTGCCAGACCCGCGCGGTCGTCTCAAAATCACGGGTAAACACGGCCACGGGAGCCGACGACGAAGCGCGACCATCGACCCAATGCAAGCGGCACGGAGAATGCCGCGCATAGTCCGGCGCACTGTCCCGGAGCTGACGAGCATCGGCAATGAAATACTGGAGACCCGCGGCCGCGAGCAGTTGGTCGAGCGCCGAGCGCTCAGCGGTCTGTAATTCCGCGATGTCATCGAAGGGGGGACTCCACTGCCCGGCTGGTCGGTACGCGCATTCTGGCAACCAGAACCCCCGCGGTTGCGCGCCGAAGTGTCGTCGATACGAGGCCGTGCCGATTTCAATCTGTGCCCGGACGCTGCTGTCGAGCGCGAGGAGCGGCAGATACGCATGGGTCGCCGCCGAGGTGAGCAGTTCCACGGCTTCTTGTTTTTGCAACCGGCGCAACGCGCCGATCATGTCACTGGACAAGTCACTAACAAAGAACGCCACGGTCCGTCGATAAAACTCCGCCCACAAACCCGCGAGTCGTGCCAGGTGGCCGTCGTTGCGTCTGAGGAAGAGTCGTTGATCTTCGGAGGCCGCGTGGACCTTTTGCTCCGCGTAGGCGAGGAATTCCGTCGCGAAGCGGGGGTCCGCGAGTTGATCGAGCAGCACCGGCGTCAGCCCAATCGTCACTTTAGGTGAGAGGTGCCGAGCACTGAGCTGGGTGAACACCTGCAAGAGCGGCAGATAGGACTCCGCCACCGCTTCAAACAACCACTCCTCCTCAAGCCGGTTGTGGGTCAGCACATACGGCAGATGAGAATGGAGGACCAAGGCAAACGCGCCGATCGGCTCAGCCATAAAGCTCTATCCTCTATGCTTGAGGCGTGAGGTCACCCCCACAATCGCTTTGTGGGTTGGGGGAAGAGGGGAAACGGGGAAATGGGTAAAGGGAAACAAAGAAGTCAAAAGTCAAAGGGCAAAAGTCCAAAGTCAAAAATAGTCGGAAGAATGAATGAATCTTCGGAAGAATCTTCGGAAGACTCTTCGCCATTTCCCCATTTCCCCTTTTTTTTTCCATTTCCCTTTTTCCCCGTTTCCCCATTTCGCCCATTTTCTGAAGCTTAGGACGGGCGCGGTTTCGCCGCTAAGAGTTGCCGATAGCGTTCGACATAGCGAGCCGCCGAGCGTTCCCACGAGAAGTCTTGTCGCATGGCATTCTGGACCAGTTGCCGCCACGCCGCACGGTCGGCAAACACGGCTAGCGCTTCGGTGACCGCCGTCAACAATGCTTCACCACTCGCCTCTTGGAACACAAAGCCGGTCCCCTGTCCGGTCGCGGGATCAAACGGCTCGACCGAATCCCGGAGCCCACCGGTTGCCCGCACGATCGGAATCGTCCCGTATCGCAGACTATAGAGTTGATTGAGCCCGCAGGGTTCATACCGCGACGGCATCAGGAAGCAATCACCACCCGCCTCGATTTGATGCGCCAGCGCATCATCAAACCCGAGGCGGACGCCGATCTTTTCTGGATAGGTGGTGCTCAAGCGCGTCAAATACTCCTCATAAGGAGCGTACCCCGACCCCAAAATGACAAACCGGACATTGAGGGTAAGCAAGCGATCAAGCGCCGCCGCGACCAGGTCGAACCCCTTCTGATCGACGAGCCGCGAGATCATGCCAACGACCGGAGTATCAAGGTCTTGGGGAAAATTGAAGGTCTGAAGCAACGCCTTTTTACACGCGACCTTGCCTGAGAGGTCAGCCGCGCTGTAGGGCGCGGCAATCGCGGGATCCTGCTCTGGACTCCAGACCGTATAGTCAGCTCCGTTGAGAATACCAGTCAGCGCGTTGCGCCGTGCTCGCAAAACGCCATCAAGGCGAAAGCCGAGGTCCGGGGTGCAAATCTCCTCGGCGTAACTGGGGCTGACCGTGGTCAGCCCATCAGCGTACAGCAGCCCCGCTTTCATAAAACTCATGGCGCCAAAAAATTCGACCCCATCCGGTTGAAAGAGCTGCGGCGGCAGCCCAGTGAGCGGAAAGGCCCACACGGGAAACACGCCTTGATAGGCAAGATTATGCACGGTGTAGACCGTTGCCACGCTGGAGAGTCGGGCATCAAGCCACGGCAGCACCCGCAGATAAGCGGGAATGAGCCCGGTTTGCCAGTCGTGGCAATGCACGACGTGGGGAAACGCCTCGAAGCGGGCCGCCAAGGTCAAGGCCGCGCGACAGAAGAACGTAAAGCGTATCGCGTTGTCAGGATAATCCCCCTCTTGGGTGCCATAGAGCCCAGGACGGCCAAAGAAGTCCTCTTGCTCAAGGAAGTAGACCGGCACGGGGTGCCCCGACTCTTCGCTGCCTGGCAAAGGACTCCGCCACACCCGTGTCGTCCGGTCGCCAACAATCAACGGGACTTGCAGATCGGAGAACACCTCCGTCAGCGTGAAATTTTTCTCACGAACTGTTTGGTAGAACGGCATGACGACCCGCACATCATGCCCCAGCGCGGCCACCGCTTTCGGTAATGCGCCAACCACATCTCCTAAGCCACCGGTCTTGGCGAATGGAGCGACTTCAGCGGACACAAACAGGATACGCAATGGTTCGTCCATAACCCTCGCCTCGTTCCAATTCCGAATCTGCTTTCCTATAGTACGGTTCGCGCAAAGAACAAAGGGTGGTGGGAACACGAAGGACGAAGGGACCCGCCGCCCTCGCATGTCGCCAGGACATTTGACATTCGGTCCCTGACACGTTTATAGGTGGCTGCGGGAAAGCGCCGTTCTCTCGCGGACAAATTCGCTCGCGACCGCGCTTTTCGCGGCTCGGAAGGAGGCTCGTCATGAAAGCACATATCTTGGGTATGATCCTGGCTGGTGGCGAAGGGGCGCGGCTGGCGCCCCTCACCCGCGACCGCGCCAAACCGGCGGTCCCGTTTGGCGGCAAGTACCGCATTATCGATTTCGTGCTCTCCAATTTCATCAACTCGGAAATCTATTCCATTTACGTGCTCGTGCAGTTTAAGTGCCAGTCCTTGATCGAGCACTTGCAGGAACGCTGGCGTTTTGGTGGAGTCTTGGGTGAACACTTCATCTCCTCCGTCCCGGCACAGATGTGGAAGGGACAGACGTGGTATCAGGGGAATGCCGACGCGGTCTATCAAAATCTCCATCTGATCGAAAACTTCCAGCCAGATTTTGTCGCCGTTTTTGGCGCGGATCACATCTATCGCATGGACATTCGTCAGATGATGACCTTTCACCTGGAACAGCAAGCCGAAGTGACTATCGCCGCGTTTCCGGTCCCAGTCGAAGAAGGGTCCGCCTTCGGCATTCTTCAGGTCGAGAAGGACGGACGTATTACCGGGTTCGAGGAAAAGCCCGCGCATCCAACCCCACTGCCTCATAACCCAGGCTATTGCTTGGCCTCAATGGGCAACTACTTTTTTTCCAAGTCGCTGCTGGTCCAACTCCTCGAAAAAGGTGCCCACGAAGAAGCAAAAGGAGACGATTTTGGTCGAGACATCATTCCGCCGCTGATCGGACGACATCGGGTCTACGCCTATGACTTTCGGAACAATCGGATACTGGGCGAGCCGGACGGTCAACCGCCGTACTGGCGTGATGTGGGCACCCTTGACGCGTACTATGCCGCCAGCCTGGACCTGCGGGCATCGATTCCGTCCCTCAACCTCTACAATCCCGCGTGGCCGATCCGCAGTGGGGCGTCCACCCTGCCGCCAGCGAAATTCACCAGTGACGAAGGACAACAAGGGCTGGCAAGCCAGTCCATCGTGTCGGAAGGCTGCATCATCAGTGGCGCGACAGTGAGGGATTCAGTCTTGGCGCCGGATGTCTTCGTGCAGTGCCATGCGCACGTTGAACAATCGGTGATTATGAACGGCTGTCGCATCCTGCGTCATGCGCGCGTACGCCGGGCTATTCTCGACAAGAACGTGGTCGTGCCCGCAGGGGAAACCATTGGCTGGGATCTTGAGCGCGACCGCAGCCGCTTTACCCTGTCCGAAGACGGGATTGTCGTCATTCCGAAGGGCTATACTTTTTGACACACGCCCCTCCGTGCCGGGCGCCCGGCACGGAGGGCAAATCGCCCGAGGGCAAATCGCCCGATGTGGCCATGCCGACTATTTCTTTTCATCCTTATCCGGCGTACGGAAACTGTCGTGACAGCTCTTGCACCCGCCAAAAACCTTCTTGATTTGTTCCTTGGCTTCCGCCTCTTTCCCCTCTCCGGCAACCACCGCGAATTGGTCCACTTCGGCACGGAACGTCTCAGAGGCTTTCACGAACTCATCCCATTTTTGCCAGATTTCGGCTTTGGCGCGTGAGGTCTCCGACGTACTGCCTTGCGGAAACAGGTCAGCAATGCGCAGCGAGTGAAGCGCGATGGCCTGGGCGTTCACTTTCGCTTGTTTAATCTTTCCGGCTTTGACCTTATCGCCCATCTCTTTCGCATTATCGCCGATGTTCTCCATCAGATAGGTGCGAAACGCGATCACGTCCTTCACGTCCGGCAATTTCTTGGAATGACTTTCGTGCGCGTCACTGGCTGTTGTGTACAACCATCCCGCCGCGATGACCGCTCCCACATACATCAAACGTCTCTTCATAAAACACTCCTTTCCTTCTTCGTCAGCGTTCAGCTCTCAGCTTTCAGCTTTCAGTCATCAGCCAGACAAGAAAACGCGGAGGATTTCACTCAACCACGCACACGCGCTAGATATTTCAGGATGCGTCACTCCTTGTTTTTGCTGATAGCTGACGGCTGAACGCTTATCTTTTTTCTCCAACCATCACTCTTTCTTTTTGGTTTCGACCTGATGCACGACCGGTGGCACGCTCTTGAGATACCGCGCCACCGCCAACGCGTCTTCGTCAGTCATGTCCTTGTAACCACCCTCGGGAACCCCATCAATCACTAACGCCATCAAGCCTTGGACGTTATCCATGTTGGGAAGGAAGCCGGTTTTGAGTAGGGAGACCATCTCGTCTTCGCTCCATTCCCCAACCCCAGTCTCGTTATCTGGCGTGATATTCGGGGCGACCTCGCCATCAACTCCCTCCGCGTTGCCCGCGAGATAGCGCGACAGGTCGAGCGTCCCAGACCAGGTGCGCGGGGTGTGACACTCCTGACAATGCGCCAGATGGTCGCTGATATAGCGCCCACGAGCAACGCCTTCTATTGGTGATTGGAGCGGCGCGATCGTCGGCGTAAAGAACACGAGTCGCCACACGCGCATGGCGAACCCCATGAAGGGCACCGACAACGAGTGAGGCTGATTGGCTTTGGCCACCGCTGGCAGGTTGCGCAGGTAAGCCACTAATGCCTTCACATCGACATCACTCATGCCGCTGAAGGCCGGGTATGGCATCACTGGGCTCATCACCGTCCCATCGGGACGCAGGCCAAGACGAATGCCATCAATCAGTTGCTTCTCGGTCCATTTGCCAACGCCATACGTGGGGTCGGGCGTAATGTTCGTGCCGTAGAACGTGCCAAACGGGGTCTTGAGAGGTCGGCCCCCGGCGTTCGTGGGTTCTCCCTTAGCAGTATGACACCCGCAGCCACCAGCCAGGGCGAACACATAGCGACCGCGAGTAATGAGGTCATCCGCCGCTGCCCAGCCGTGTCTGGCCATGCCCAAAACAATAAGTGCAGAAAGAAAGAAAACCGTGCGCACTCGCCAATCCTCTCGCAGCTTCCGCCAACTCTCGCGTGCCCTTGTATGGAGAAACCGCTCTAGACGCAAGCAGAGGGACGCTCCGCGCTTTTGACCTCCGGGCGGATTTGCTTTACACAAGACAACAGATTCGGAGGTGGGGTATGTGGCGTGTGATCTGTGTCGCTCTTGTTTGTTGTCTGTCTCTTGCCTGCGGAGAGGATCTGGAATTCGGCACCAATAAAAAAGACGCACTGCGCATTGGGAGAGGAACCGAATCACCTTTGCGTTTCGGCAGCCGGAGCGGCGGTGGAGCCAGCCGCACTCGTCCGGTCGAGGAAACGACAGTCGAGGGCAACATTTTCAATTTGCGACCGGCGACCTCACGCCCCATCGCGGTCTTTGCTTTTAGCGATTTGCGCGACCCTGGCACGTTTCAGGATTTTCGCGATGCCGAAGTCAGCACCCTCAAGGATGACCGCACCTTCGCGGTCGATCACTTGGCGGCGGGCGATCTCACCATTGTGTTTTTACTCGACGAGGCTGGCGTCAACCAAGATGGAACCATTGACCCCGGCGATCCCATCGCCATCTTTCACGACACCGCCGGACGACTGAAGAATCTCTCAGCAGACACGGAAGTCCGCATTGAAGACATTGATCTGACTTTCAATCTCACCTCACCCACTGCGGGAACCGCGACCGTGCAGTCCGAAGCAAACATCATCGTCTCCCACCGTCAAGCCGAAGCAGAGAGTTCGTCACAGTAGCTCCCATTCTTCTCCACTCTCCACTCTCTCCGTGGGGGTCTTGGGAGCGTCACTCCTGCTTGCTACACTCCGGCCCGCGATGAGAACGTTAGGACTCAGCCTGCGAGTCGGGCTCTTTCTGGTGATTGGCACGCTGTCGCTTGGGTATCTGTTCGTGTACCTGGGAGAAGCAGATGTCCAAGGCCATTGGGGCACCTATTCGATTCGCGCGACCTTCACCAATGCCGGTGGGCTCAAACCGGGATCGGTCATTGAAATCGCCGGGGTTCCGATCGGACAAGTGACCGCGATCACGCTCAACGGCACGCGGTCCGATGTGACGTTCAGATTGCGGAGCGACATTCCAGTCCAACAAGACGCGATCGCGTCGATTCAGACCAAAGGACTGTTCGGCGACCGCTACGTGCTCATTACTCCAGGCGCGTCGGAGGACATCCTTCAACCCGGAGGAAGACTGCGAGAGACCGAATCGCCGCTCGATCTTCCGGGGCTACTGTCAGCCTATGTGAACAGTCGCCAGAAGAAATCCACGGCACCACCGAACGGCGAGCCTCTTCCGCAAAACTAGCTGTCAAATTCCCCACCGGTTTTCTGCCCTTTGCCGCGCCCCACTTGCTGTTCACAGCTTTTCACCTTCTCTGGTGTCGTCTGTAGCGTGCGTGCGACTTGCTTCGCGGACTTCCCTTTGCCAAGAAGTCCCCATACTTGTGGACAAGATACCGGAACAGCCACTTTCGCCGTCGCAACGGGTTTTGGCTTTTGCGTTTTCATTGAGAGCGTACGAACAGGTCGCGGGCTCGACGGCAAGCCATCGGCGGCAACCGGAAGGATCACCTCTTCCGCCGTTTCTTTCGCCACGGTCGCAGGCAGTGTTTCCAACGCCGAGAGCCGGCTCAGTTCCGCATCCGTCGCGTCGAGCGATTGTTTCAGATTCTTGTCAGTCTCTTGCAAGATATGGAGGTCTCTGCGGGTCTCCTCCACCTGACGGGACAGCAGGGCAATCTGCTTCTGCAACTCGACAATTTGATCCCCAGTATGATCGCCTCCACAGCCGCCCATCGTCCCCACGGCCACGAATCCAATCATGCCAGCCACGAGCCTTCTTCCGTACTTCATCTTCCACCTCCTCACATCCGTGAATTTTTCAATTTTCCTTGAGATTCAATCGCGTCACCACATCCTCATAGTTCGGGTCCTCGGCATAGATTTTCTCGAACTCCGCGCGCGCCTTCTTCGCTTGGCCTTGCCCTGCATAGACCAGGCCCCGCTCGTAGCGCAACGCGCGTAGCAAGTCATCCGGGCGATCCTTCTGCCGTCGGAGTGTACTGGTCAACAGGTCCTGCGCCGCGTCAAGCAATCCCAATTCGCGTAGAGCCTGGGCTTTGCACAGGAGGAGCGCGGCATGAATGGCCGACTCGTTCTCTATGCCTTCCGTGAGCTGTACGACTTTTCGCAGTGTCGCCTGATCGTCAGACGTCCCTTCCACCAACAGTTCAGCAAGCGCCAAGTTCACAACGAGATCGTCAGGAGCCATCTGTTGCAACTGTTCCAGGCAGGCGACGGCATCGCCTTGTTGCTCTTGCGCTTGATACGCTTCGGCCAACGCCAGCAGCACGCCGCGCAAACTGGGCTCGACGTGAGCGTCAACCTCTTCCGTGACCGCGAGACTCATCGTGGCGTTGATACCATAGGTGGACAGTTGTTTACCCAGTTCCTGTTCTTTCCCCGCGGCAACCATGAGATAGCGCGTGGCTGCATCGAATTGGCCTTTTTTGAGCGCCAGGACCCCAGCGAGAAACGCACCGTCAGCAAGATGCGTGGCCTGTTGGAACTGGGCAAAGGCCGCGTCTTCGTCACCTTTGGCTAAGGCTTGGCACCCCGCCGCGAGCGGCTTGTAGTCTTCAGGAGCGGAGACTTTTTCAATGTCGTCCGGCGTGACCTGCTGGCTTTGTCGTGGAGGGATAGCTTTCGTGGAGGCCGGAGTTTCCGGTGACGCTTGCGTGTCGCCGATTTCCGCCGCTTCCGCGGTCGCGTCTCCTTTACCAAAGAATTTCTTGATTTTGTTCAACGAGAAATTGGTCGTGTAATACAAGCCGGTACCGGGAATACCGAGCGAGACGCGCGCCCCTTGTGGCCCCATTGTTAGCCGCGCGCCCTGCGGGCCAACAGAGAATGATCCGCCGGATTTGCTGAGGTTGAGGGTCACCCCAGGAAGAACGTTCATCCGTTTGAAAAACCGAAACCCCATGCCACACCTCCGCTCACTTCCTTACCCTTGTAAGGCAAAATCATCTCGAAGCAACCTCACCACGAGAAAAGAAATCGGCTAGCGAGATTTTTCCTCAAGCTCAAGGACCAACAATGTCCCAGCAACCGTCGCTGCTGGAAGCACAAAAAGTCCGCCAAGCGGCACCGCCATCAGTACGAAGATCGCAGCACCAAGGCCCAGGACGCGAGGCCAAGCCGACCGGAGGAGGGCGTATTTCTTTTTGAGTGGCCAATGGCGTCGGTCCAGCGTGAAACTGGCAAAGTCGTAGGCCAAGAGGCCCCATCCACTTCCCACCCAGACAATCGGCCCAATGACAGGAATGAAGCTCAACGGCAACGTCACACCCAATAGGCTGACGAGGGCAAGAGAGTGGCCAACCCCGCGTCCGACGTCACTCACAAAGGTGCGGATGGCAAAGGATTCCTCTGGGAGATGTTCTCGGACCTGTCTCTCGGTATCTTCCGAAAGCTGCGCGAGGAAAGGGCTGGCGATCACTCGCGCAACCAACACAAACGCGAAGAGAGCGACCGCCGCTACGCCAGCCACAGCAACAAGCGCAAGCGCGACCTGACCAAGAATGACATACCAGGGG
This sequence comes from Deltaproteobacteria bacterium, assembly GCA_031389045.1. Classification (GTDB taxonomy): domain Bacteria; phylum Desulfobacterota; class Binatia; order Bin18; family Bin18; genus JABFSC01. Next base: position 10,914 of record JANMSE010000037.1, read on the forward strand.
TCCGGTTGATGGAGCAGCAGAGCAAACCGTTCGCGGGCAGTGTGCACCAGCACTCCCCCACCAATGCCATAGAGAACTATGGTGAGCAGAAATGGCTTTACCGCTCGCTGACGGAGGTGCCGGTGTTGGAGAACGAGAGCGCCGCCGCGAAAGAGCAGCAGAAACCCGGCAAGAAAGTCGCGAAGCGCACGAATGAGGGACATCGGAAAAACCTAGAGATTCACCACCTGTCCCGTGTTTCCATAGGCTCAGTTGACCGTCACGACAACGCCCTCAAGATCAGTCGCCTTGCCATCGCTGACTGAAAACGTCACCCCATGACGACCCACCTGCGCGGCAAGCGGGGTCCAGCGAAAGGTGCGCGTGGTCTTGTCGAAGGTTGCTCCAGATGGCAAGCCTGCCGCGGCGTAGGTCAACACATTGCCAGCGTTGGCGTCCGTGGCCGCGATCGTGAACGTTAATAATCGCCCGACCGTCGCCGTCTTCGCCCCAATAGCCGCGAGCACCGGCGGAGTGTTTCCAGTGACCGTCCCCACACTAAACTCCCGATTGACACGGGTGTAGTTACGCTGCTTATCAGCAATGGCCACGTAGACTCGCGCATCTTGCGCAATGGTGAGCGCTGGCGACACTGGCAGTGAGTAGAGGCCATCGCCAACCTGCGTGACGAGATCTCGCAGTTCGCTCCATGGTGCCCGCCCAGCAACCGGAAAGGTGGCCCGTACGATCAGAGACGCTGGGTTGATCCCAGTGTTCGCATCAGCCGCGCCGAAACGGATGGCACTCACGGCCGTCGCGCTCGGTCCAGGTCGAGGATTGCTGACCGTTAACGTGGGCCTGATTTCATCCATGAACCACCCCCACGCCCCATGCCCACTCTCTTGGCCAAAGTTAATCGGGCAGCCTAAGTCGATCCATCGGGCAAACGTCATCTTCTCATCCACCGTCAGGGGGGGAACTCCGCTATTCGGCGGCGGCATGATGGTGCCGGTGAAATCAATGTCCGCCAGATTGGGGTCCGCGCCCGCCGGCAACGTCGCCGAATTCCCAGGTACCGTCTCCGTGGGGTGGGCCGCATTGGTCCAACCATCAAGGCGTTGGCCAAAAATTTTCCACATCAAAAGACTGCGGCGGCTCTGAAACATGCGAATGTAGCGGCTCGCGTTGGTTTGTCGCCACGTTCCGACCAGCGGCGGATACCCAAAGCGCGCGCCGTCATCTTTCGCGAGTCGGACATAGTCACCCGGGAGGTCTTCAACACTATCGATAGCCCGGTCATCCAGCACGAGTTTCCCCGGCGGAGTGGGATTATTCTTGGTGTGGCACGGCACACAGCTCCGCTGCAACAGCGGACGAATGTCTTTATAGAACTCCACATTGACCACCGGCGCCACCACGGTCCACAGGGCGGTCTTGCCGAGCGCGTCGTGGGTCACTAATGGTGTGACTTTGCTCAAATCCACGATTTGGTATCCAGGTTTCGATGCAGCGGTGGTGTGGAAGTCCAGGGGCTGCTGACTATGCGCGTGACATCCACCACAATCGTACCGCGCCTCGCCAGGGCGCACTTGGTGCCAGGTCTGCGCCATGTTCAGCGCCATGCCGTTGCGGTCAAGGGTTTGGAACGTGAACGGGGTATCGGCGGGGAGTTTGGCCAGAAAGCTGGTGTCCGGGTTCCCTTGGGGATCGAGTACCGGCGACCCATTGGTATTGAACTTGCGCAGGGGAATCTCACCGAGAATGCGCAAGCGCTCCATCGCGTGGCTATAAAACCAGTTCGATCCACCT
>JANMSE010000323.1:0-2329 GCA_031389045.1 Deltaproteobacteria bacterium
GTCAGTAGTCAGTAGTCAGTAGTCAGTAGTCAGTAGTCAGTAGTCAGTAGTCAGTAGTCAGTAGTCAGTAGTCAGTAGTCAGTAGTCAGATAAGAAGACATAGTGGAGGGTACCCCTCTTTTGACACGAATCAGAGTCCCCACGGTACCTCTCTCCTTATTTTTGCTGAAAGCTGAAAGCAGGCCGCTGAACGCTTCTCAGCACTTATACACGAAACACAAAACAAAAAGTGCCTCCTCATCTCCATTTCCCCACTTCCCCATTTCCCCATTTTCCGCGATTGCCCTTGACACAAGAGCACCATCTGGGTATTAACACTCTAATCCGATTATGTCTATAGATTTTATAGACATTAAGAAAGGGCGTTATGGCAAACGTTGAAGCGATCAAAATTCAGAGTCAGTTCTTACGAGGCACGCTCACCGACGACATCCACCAGACCACCAGTGGGGTGACCGCCGCCAACGCCACTCTCATTAAGTTTCATGGCATGTATCAACAAGAGGACCGAGATACACGCCAGACCCGTAAACAGATCGGCACCGCGAAAGTGCAACAGTTCATGGTGCGCTCCAAAGTGCCAGGTGGACATCTGACGCCAGCGCAGTACCTCGCTCACGACGCAGTCGCCACGGACGTTGGCAATGGCACCCTGCGCATCACCACGCGACAAGACTTTCAGTTTCACGGCATCCTCAAGGGTGGACTCAAACACACGATCGCCACGCTTAATCAGAGCCTGGTGACCACGCTCGGCGCCTGTGGCGATGTGGTCCGTAATGTCGTCCTCTGCCCCTGCGGCGTGAGCGATCAACTGCGTGAGGAACTCTTTCCTCATGCCCGTCAGCTCTCCACGCATCTCGCCCCCCGAACGAATTCCTATAGCGAAATCTGGCTCGACGGCGAGAAAGCCGCTTCGTTGGAACCCAAGGAAGAAGAACCGCTGTACGGGCGCACCTATCTCCCGCGGAAGTTCAAAATTGGCGTCGCGGTGCCGTGGGACAATTGCATTGATGTCATGGCCCAAGACCTGGGCTTCGTCGCCACGACCGAGGGTGACCATCTGCAAGGGTTCACCGTCTATGTTGGCGGCGGTCTGGGGATGACCCACCATAAACCTGCGACCTACCCCGCATTAGGACAAGCCCTCGCTTGGATTCCCCCCGAGCTCACCGTGCCAGTCGCGGAAGCCGTGGTCAAAGTCTTCCGCGATTGGGGAGACCGTGAGAATCGCAAACATGCACGGATCAAATACCTAGTAGTCGAACGCGGCATCGCCTGGGTCAAGGCCGAAGTAGAAAAACATCTGGGCTTCACGCTGGAAGCGCCCCGGGCCGTGCCGATCCGCCAAGCCCACGCGCATCTCGGCTGGGTCGCGCAACGCGATGGTCGCTGGTCACTCGGTGTGTATGTCGAAAGTGGTCGCATCGCCGACACGGACACCCAACAGAGCAAAACCGCCTTCCGCACGATTGTCGAACGCTTTCAGCCCGACACACAACTGACCTGCGACCAGAATATCGTCTTTACCAATCTTCCCACAGCAGCGCGGAGCGAGATTGACACGCTCCTCAAACAGCATGGCGTTACCCCCGCTGAAAACATTGCTCCGGTCCGTCAGCGTGCGCTGGCATGCCCTGCCCTTCCCACCTGTGGCCTCGCCCTCTCGGAGGCCGAACGGATATTCCCCGCCTTCTTGAACGAGTTGGAACGGGAACTGGAAGAGCTTGGACTGGAAACCGAAGCGCCGGTGGTGCGTATCACCGGATGTCCCAATGGCTGCGCACGTCCCTACACCGCTGAGATTGGTCTCGTTGGCCGCTCCGGCGACCACTACGTCCTCTACCTCGGTGGGAGTCACGTCGGAACGCGGTTAGGAACTGCCGTGGCGGACCTTGTATCGCTCAAGAATATCGTCCCCACACTCCGTCCGGTCCTGCTGGCGTTCCGTGCGCAGCGGCTTCCTGGGGAACAGTTCGGTGATTTTTGTCACCGTCTTGGTGCCGACACCGTGCGTCAGCTCATCACGCATGCGACCGCACTGGACTCCAATGCGCCGGTCACCACATACGCGACGACTCATACACAAGAAGCGTCCTCCTTGACATAACTCCGCACTCTCACGCGCGCACAGCCAGACCATAAAGGGAAAGGATACCGAGTCATGATGGATTCGATCCGTTTGAGGCAGCACGAAGTTGAACGACTCACCGAGCGTTACGATGGACAGTCACCACAAGAGGTGCTGACCTGGGCGCTGGAACGGTTCGGCTCGCGGCTCGCGCTCTGTACCAGTTTTCAAGCCGACGGCATGGCGATTCTCGATATG
>JANMSE010000041.1:0-1757 GCA_031389045.1 Deltaproteobacteria bacterium
CGCGACAGTTGCCGAAGCCCTCGCAGGCACAGTTGGTTTCCGCTTTGCTCCAGGAGCAGGAGTCGGTGCCTCACCCATCCTTGGAACCGCTGACCGGGTTAAGCACGGCGGAGTTACGAGCCTTAGCCGACGCAATGTTAGCCCCAGCCCAGGCCAAGCGACTCACACAACTCCTGCGCTCACAGCGAGAGAAAAAGAAGTTGCCGCGTACCCTGCAAGTCGAATTGGATACCTTACTCGAAGAGAGCGACCACGTTGCTTTGGTCAAAGCAAAGGCATCCTATACGCTGAGCTTGCTCAAGGCGTAGGACATGCCGCGTATCTCTCAGGCGCTCCGTCAGGCAGTCTTGACCGCCGCGCGGGACCGAGGCGCCTATTGTCTGAGTCCTGCACGGATGATGGGGGTTACCTTCGAAATGGACCACATTATCCCACACAGCGCTGGAGGCCGCACTCGGTTCGACAATATCTGCTTGAGTTGCCCGACTTGTAATCGCCACAAAGCTACGCGGCTTAGGGCACGCGACCCGCTATCTGGACGCCTCGTGCCGCTGTTCCATCCGCGGCGAGATATTTGGATTCATCACTTCGCCTGGAGCGCGGACGGAGCGTACATTCTTGGGCTCACACCCACAGGTCGTGCGACAGCGGAAGCACTGCGGTTCAATCGTCCTGCAATGGTGCAGCTACGGCAATACTGGCGCGCAACGGGCGTTCGGTTTGATCGCTAACAGCAGGAGAGACTATAGTTTGCTCAGCCAAGTGCCGATGGAGAACCACACTAAGGAAGCCCCCAAAAAAGGATGACTGACTATGCCACCTCTCGCGACCATCTCTCCTCTGGCCCAATTCCTCGGTCTCCGCGTGTTTCGCGCGACACCCCTTCGATTCAGTCTTCGCGCCCTCTTACTGGTCTTGCTCCTAGCGACACAAGCGACCGCCGCTGTTTTTCCGCCTATCCTCTTTGTGACCCAACCGCCTTTTGGCAGTGACTTCGTGACCGTGAATGCGGTCTTTGGCAATCACGATCCAGGCACGGACCTCACGCCGCGTGGAGGCGATCTCTACATTCGTTATAGCGATGGTGTGCTGCGCAACCTCACGCGCGAGGCCGGGTTCGGGCTCACCGCCGGACGAGAAATCGCCGTGCGCGAACCCTCCGTCCACTGGGGAGGCACCAAAGCCCTGTTCTCCATGGTCATTGGTGGCACGACCAAGAACGATTACAGCCCCGTCTATTGGCAGATGTATGAGGTCACCGGCATCGGCAAAGGACAGCCGGTCCAAATCCGCAAGCTCCCACAGCCCGCGGATACCAATAATGTGTCGCCCTTTTACGGAACCGATGATCGCATATTGTTTACCTCCGACCGCCCTCGTAATGGTAGTCGTCTGCTCTATCCACAACTCGATGAATACGAATCGACACCGATCGTGACGGGCATCTGGTCGATGCTGCCAAATGGGACAGGACTCCGTCTGCTTGACCACACCCCTTCCGGAGCGTTCACACCGATCATCGCCTCGGATGGGCGCGTCATTTACACCCGCTGGGATCACCTCCAACGCGACCAACAGAACAACGAAGGCACCCTCTCCTACGGAGCCTTTAACTTCGTGTCAGAAGCAAGCACCCAGAAGCTCACTATCAATACGGAAATTTACCCAGAACTCCGCCGTCAGCCTGCTGGCAGTTACTATCACGGGCATTCGATGAATGTCTTCTTTCCGTGGCAGATCAATGAAGATGGGACCGG
>JANMSE010000345.1:0-11175 GCA_031389045.1 Deltaproteobacteria bacterium
GGCCACCATTTCCGTTATCGCGATTTCATCGTCTGTGGCGAAACCCAAGCGCGTACCGGTCTGTCGAATCTCCCCCAACAAATCGAGACCTATACCGCCCTCGCGTATATGGCGACGCGGATTCTTGAGCCGGTCATCGACTACTTCGGGCCGATTGTTTTGACTTATGGCTTCTGCTCACGCGAACTGGCTAAGCATGTTCCTGCTCGGACTACACCCAAACTCGATCAGCATGCCAGCCATGAGTTGAACACGCATGAGCGGCCCATCTGCGCGCGAGGTGGGGCAGCGGTCGATTTTATCGTCACCGATGAGAGTATGCTGGAAGTAGCGCAGTGGATCGTGCGGCACCTACCGTTTGATCGGCTGTACTTTTATGGCGATGACCGTCCGCTCCACGTCAGTTGCGGGCTGGAGAATAAACGAGAGATCGTGCTGATGATTCCCAAGGATGAGCGCCGGACTGTCCCCAGGGTGGTGAAAGCCGACATGTTTCTCGCATTACCACGGAATCTCGCGGTCTTGCCTACGAAGGCTATTTGATTCGTGGCCGCAGTGAGGTAATGAAGAACGCTACATCAGGTAACGCCACGGTTGGTCCACGGTTAGGAGAGGCGCGAAGCTCAACCTTGATCGAATGGCGAAAACTACACTATGACGGTGGAGAAGCATTATCGAATTTCGGGACACGAAACCTTTCCTTGTCGCTACACGTGGTTGCCCAAAGCCGTGCGCGGCGTAGCCAAGAATCCCCGTCTTTTCATGGATGAGGACCAGGCCATGATCGACTTGGGAGTCGGGAAGAATATGGTCCGTTCCATTCGTTACTGGGCACTGGCGACTGGCGTCATAGCGCCAACGGTGAAGGGCAAAACGTATGAGTTGTCGGTCTTCGGGGCCAGAGTACTCGGAGAGCATGGCCTCGATCCCTTCCTCGAAGACATACGGACCTTGTGGCTCATCCATTGGAAACTCGCGACGAACGTTGAAAACCCGCTGTTAGCGTGGGACTACGTGCTGAACCGGTGGCACGAGCCAGAACTCGTGCCCAGCATCGTGCGCAAAGCACTCCATAAGGAAGCATCGCGTCACAATGAGAGCCCCTCGCCGGTCACGGTCGAGCAACACTTCGACACTTTTTTACATACCTACGTTCCGACTCGCGGCCATAAAAGAGAAGTGCAAGAAGACAACCTCGATTGTCCGCTGGTTGAACTCGAATTACTCGTAAAAGTTGGCGAGCGCGAACTCGATCCTTCTTCGGGAAGGCGAGAAGCGATTTACGCGTTCCGCCGAGAGGAAAAGCCCGACATTACGCGTGCGCTTTTTGTGTACTGCTTGTCCGACTTCTGGCACACCCGCCATCCGGCGGAAGCAACCCTGCCATTTCGGGAGGTTGCTTATGGGCATGGCAGTCCGGGGCAAGTTTTCAAATTGTCCGAAGATGAGGTGCGCGCGCGCGTAGAAGCCTTGGCGCACCATACTGGAGGAGTCCTGACCTATACCGAATCGGCGAGTATGCAACAGATTCGCCGGACTGGTGAACGGGACAGCCTCGGGTTACTGACCAAGATTTATACTGAAGAGGCGGGGAATGGCTGAAAAGAAGATTGCTGACCTGTTCCACATTGAGACCCGCTTCCTCCGCTCGGTGCATCTGGAGAAGGACTTCCAAGATCCCACGGCACTCTCAAGCTACATTGTGACCGACTTTGTTCGCTCTTGTCTTCACCGCCTCGCCCAAGGCTTACAGCCACGCTCGGGGCAACGCGCGTGGCGACTGACCGGGGATTATGGCTCGGGCAAATCGAGTTTTGCGTTGGTGCTTGCCCATTGGTTATCCGGTCAAGAGACCGACCTCCCTCCGCCAATCCGTACGGCCCTAACCGTTCCGCGGTTCGATACCACGCGTCCACAGCTCGCTCCGGTGTTGGTCACGTGCTCGAGACAAGCCCTCGGCCCCGCCATTCTGAAGTCGCTGCATTGCGCATTGCTCCAACTGTACGGACGCGGGACAAAAGCGAAAATCGTCCTCGAAGTCCAGCGCCTGCTTGCCGCCGAATCGGCCCCGAACGAGGATCATCTCCTCGACCTCATCCTCAAGGTGAATAGGTCCCTGATTGCGGACGCGAAGAGCCGTGGGCTGCTGCTGATTCTTGATGAACTCGGAAAATTCCTTGAGTTCGCCGCGCTGAATCCTCAACAGCAGGATGTCTTCTTTTTACAGCGCTTGGCTGAGGCGGCGGCACGCAGTGGTGACGAGGCCTTGTTCGTGGTCGGTCTTCTCCACCAAGGATTCAACGCATACTCCGATCACTTGGATCAGTCCGCCCAACGGGAGTGGGAGAAAGTGGCTGGGCGATTCGAGGAAATTGTCTTCACCCAACCCATTGAACAAATCGCCGAGGTGATCGCGGCAGCGCTCAAAGTGAGCGCCGATGACGTGCCCCGAGCAAAGACCACTGAGTTGAAACGCGCGATGGAGACCACCCTGGCCTTGGGGTGGTTCGGGTCGGCACGTCTCAATCCCCTGGCGGAATCGGCCGCACGTCTGTATCCGTTGCATCCCACTCTTTTGCCCGTCGTCATTCGGACTTTCCGCCGCTTTGGGCAAAATGAACGATCGCTCTTCAGTTTCCTTCTGTCAAACGAGCCGTTTGGTTTGCAAGCCTTCGCCGACAAGGGGGTGGGGACAAGCGATCTCTATCGCTTGCACGATTTTTATGACTATGTCCGAGCGAACTTCTCTCATCGCCTCACCACCCAAAGCTCCCGTGGTCACTGGCATGTCATTGACGCCCTCGTGGATAGCTTCGCGACAGAGGATGAACGTGAACTGCATATCCTCAAGACCGTCGGCATCCTGAATCTCCTGAACGATGGCGATTTGGTGCCGACGGAGGAAGCGCTCGTGTGCGCTCTCGCTGGTGTTGATCTTGCCGTATCCCAGCGGGTGCGCATGACCGTGGAAAAACTCCGTCACGGGAAACGGGTGCTCTATGATCGCGGTCGGGCGCGCGGGCTCTGCGTGTGGCCGCATACGGCGGTGGATTTGGAAAAAGCATACGAGGATGCCTGCCGGGTGGTTGCTCCCCCACGGCGGGTCGCGAGTTTCATTGCCGAGCTTCTTGAAGCACGCCCGGTGGTTGCCCGCCGTCATTACATAGAGACGGGGAATCTGCGGTACTGTGACGTGAAATACTGCCCCGTGCGGGACTTGCCCGCATTGGGAGAAGAGCGTGAAACCGCCGCTGATGGCGTGATTCTCGTTCCGTTGTGTGAAACCGCGAGTGAGCGAAAGGAAGCGCTCGCGTTCGTGAAACAGGCGGAGGTCAAAGCCCGCCTGAACTGGCTCATCGCGGTCCCGCACCCGTTAAGCGCCCTTTCTCATCTCGTTCAAGAGGTGCAACGTTGGGACTGGATCGCGACCAACACCCTTGAGTTGAATGCCGACAAATATGCCCGTGAGGAGGTAGCGCGGCAGAGAACCGCGGCGCGTGCGCAGTTAGAAAAACGTATGCAAAGTGTTATTGGCTGGAAGCAAATGACTGGACCAATGATGCTCGAATGGTTCCATCAAGGGGATTCCCTTGCTATCGCTCATGGTCGGCAACTCCTCGAAACGGTGTCCCGGATGTTCGATGCGCTCTATCCCAGTGCTCCGCGCATCCACAATGAACTGGTCAACCGTCGCTATTTAAGTTCGGCGGCTGCGGCAGCTCGCATGCGGCTGATCGAACGGATGTTTACGGATACGACCGCACCCCTTCTCGGTATGGACCCGGCCAAACGGCCACCGGAGATCTCTATATACTTCTCGGTGCTCAAGCAGGCAGGCCTTCACCAACAAGATGGTGACGCATGGCGTTTGCACGAGCCCCATCGGGAAAGCGATGATTGCCGGGTCCTACCAGCGCTTGATCTCATCCGCGCGGTCGTCGAGAAGGAGCCAGACTGCCGTGTCAGCGTTGCCTCGGTGTTCGAGGCTTTACGCAAACCACCCTACGGCGTTCGGGATGGCGTTACGCCATTGCTGCTCGCGGTGTTTGCCATTGCCAACGACAAGAATCTTGCCTTCTACAAGGACGGCAGTTTTGTGCGGGAGTTCAATGGGGAAACCATGCATCTGTTGACCAAAGCACCAGAGAAGTTCGACCTCCAATACTGTAAAATCGAGGGCGTCCGCGCGGAATTATTTGAGCGCCTCTTGGCTATTCTTGAGGTCAAGCCCGACGAGAAACGCACGACAGAGTTCATCGATGTGGTGAAAAAGCTCTGCGTGTTCGTCGCCCAGCTTCCAGCATACGTGCTTGCGACGACAAAGCTCTCCCCCGTGGCGCTCGCTGTCCGCGAAGCAATTCTTGAGGCACGTGAACCAGCGACGCTGTTGTTCCTTGATTTACCGCGGGCTTGCGGCTTTGCCCCTATAGAAACCACCTCGGCTGCCAGTAAATCCACGCCGACGTTTGTGAGAAAATTAAAGAGTGCCCTTGATGAGTTACGGGCGGCGTATCCCGAATTGCAGGAGCGTTTGCGCGCGCGGCTCCGTGAGACGTTCGGGTGGACTGGAGCCTTTCCAGAATTCAGAACGAGTCTGGCCACGAGGGCGGAGCAGGTCCTTCTCGCGGTGACGGAAGCGAAACTGCGAGCGTTCTGTCTGCGACTTCTGGATGATAATCTTCCTGAGTCCGAGTGGCTCGAATCCGTGGGCAGTTATCTCGCGCTCAAGCCCCCCGCGAGGTGGAACGATACCGAGGAAGCGCTGTTTCATGCTGAACTCACGCAAATCGTGACCAGATTTCAGCGGGTCGAAAGCATCACGTTCGCCAGAGGCGGATCATCGAAAAAAGGGACGGGGGTTCGCCTCGCGATTACCCAAGCCAATGGAATCGAGCATGAACAGGTCGTGCACTTTACGGTCGAAGATGAGCCGTCCATGCGGGAGCTGCAACTTCAGTTTGAGAAACTTCTTGCCAAAGATAAACGGTTGGGTTTAGCGGCGGCGTCACGAGCGATCTGGGCGAACCTGGAGAAAGCGAGGCAAGTCTAACGATGGAAGCAGTCACACGACACATTCTGTGCATGTCCGGCGGAAAAGATAGCACGGCCCTAGCCCTGTACATGCGCGACCGTATTCCTGAAATGGAGTATGTCTTCTGCGATACGGATAAGGAACTGACCGAGACCTACGAGTATTTGAACCGTGTGGAAGCATTTTTGGGCAAAAAGATCATTCGCCTCAACGCCAAAGCTGGGTTCGATTATTGGCTTGAGGTATACGGTGGCTATCTGCCCTCGCCGAACATGCGGTGGTGCACCAAGATGCTCAAATTGAAGCCGTTTGAGCAGTATGTTGGGGAACAACCCGTAATCAGCTACGTCGGGCTGCGCGCGGACGAAGACAGGACTGGGTACATCAGTACCAAGTCGAATATCAAGGCGGTATTTCCTTTTAAGGATGACGGCATCAATTACGCGGGGGTGATGAAGATTCTTGAAGACAGCGGCATTGGTCTTCCTCCATATCTCAAGTGGGGGCGCACGCATTCAGGTTGCTACTTCTGCTTTTTTCAGCGGCCCATCGAATGGGTGCGCCTGCTTGAAACGCATCCAGAGCAGTTCGAGCAGGCCATGAAGTATGAGAAATTTAGTGACGAACCGGGTAAGACCTTCACCTGGAATCAGCGCATGTCATTGGAGGAGCTTCGGAAGCCAGAAAACATCGCTGCTATCAAGAAACGAAATTCTGAAAACGAAGAACGAAATCGTAAAAATAGGGGCAACCGGAAACTCGTTGAAATTCTTGCTGACATGGAAGACGAAGACGATGGGCCGAAGGCCTGTCTCATTTGTCAATTGTAACGATTTATGAATCAACCAAAAGAACGTCCTCTTGAACAAATCCACGAGATTCATCTCAAGGACATCCACATGAGCGAGGCTAACGTTCGGCACAGCGATCCGACAAAGGACCTTGCTGAGCTGGCAAAGAGTATCAGACGACATGGGCTCCTCCAGCCCGTCGTCCTGCTGGGTGAACCTGGCAAGCCGCCTTACGATCTCATCTCAGGTCAGCGGCGGTTTTTAGCGCATCAGCAGATATTGAAAACTCAGACAATTCGAGGGGTATTTGCAGGCAAGCTCTCCAAGACTCAGGCGGTCGTTCGATCTCTGGTTGAGAACTTACAACGTGTAGAACTCGACTATGACGATACGGCGGAAGCTATTACCTCCCTCTATGAGAATTTCGACAAGGACGAATACAAGGTCCAAAAGGAAACGGGGCTTTCCATACGCAAGATTCGGGATTTCATACTTATCAAGGCGCGCGCAACTCCAAAGATGAAGGTCCTCCTGAAACAGAACAAGGTATCCCCCGCCGATGTCAAGCGAGCAATTCGGGCCGCGCAGGATGATCTGAAAAAGGCGGAGGAGTTGGTTGAGTTAATCGTCCGTCACAAGCCAACAACACATCAGAAGCGACGGATAGTGGCGTATGGCGAACGAAATAAAAAATTGTCCGCCGAGCGCATCCTTGAGGATGCGATGAAGCCGCACATAGAGCAGAATATTATGATTAGCTTATCCGAGGACCTCTTACGGGGCCTTGAAAAGGCCACGGTATCATTATCGATGGAAGCGGAGGAACTCGCGGTGAAGGTTTTAAGTGACTGGCTACGGGGGCAAGGGTTTGTCGAATGATAGGGCTGAACTCGACCAAAGCTGCGCAAGAAGACCATGAGATACAAGAAGCCCTCGCGGTCTTGATTTCTTCCACGCACAGCAAGAAGAGACCACTCCCTTTAACGGAGATCGCGAAATGGCTTAATGTGGCGGTCGGCAAGCTCGGAAGCTATTCCGCCGTAGCTGATCGCATTGGCTTGTCGCCACAAATGCTGCGGCAATTTTCTCATGTTCCACGCTTGGCGAAATCCGTGCAGCAGCTCTTCCACAGCCGTCAGTTGGATAGCATAGATGCTGCGACTCACTTGGCCATGTTGCCGCTACAGGAACAGCAAGTGATGGCCGAGGCTTTCGCATCTGGTGACATTGACACCAGCGATATCCGGGCGGTGGTCCAGTTGCGAAGAAGCGGGGAATCCGAACCGATCTCTAGGCTGCTGAAGCGTGTCAGAGAAAGCAAGACTCAACAGGAATATGTAGCCGAGTTTATCGTTCGCGGTGAGCAAGGTTACGCCAAGATTATGGATGCGTTTCGCATGTACATCCCAGAAAATGAAATCATTCGACTTGAGTTAAAGGGAGCCGTGGGGCGGCTTGTTGTAACACGGAAAGGGAAGCAGGCTCTGGCAAGAGCGGCACGAACCTTAGGCGTCTCATTGAAGCGCGTTATTCCAACCATTCTCCAAGGGCAAGACATTCCATGAAGAGCGTGGCCAAAGGAACCTCAAAACCGCCAATCAATCTTGGTAATACGCTGGCGGTTGAGCAATTGGTCGGGCTTACCGCTGAATTACAAATGCTGCGGGCGCATCCGCCGTTAGTGAGACGCAGTGATGGGAAATACGAAGGAGATATTCTTGGGTTTGTGAAAGGGCTCCGACTTTCGGCTCGTATAATCTATTTTCTCAGGGAGTATCTCTCTGAAACTGGTCTGGAAGTGAACTGGGGTCACTTGCTTGATGAGAATGGGGAGAGGTGTTCTCCCGAGTGTGATGTCATCATCCACTCGACAGGGTACGTGCGGAAATGGAATGACAATGCTCATCCGGTCATGGACTTCAGATTCATCAAGGCCGGAAATGCTCGTGCGATTATAAGCTGTAAATCCAGCCTCAACTCAATTGATAAGAACTATCCAAGCGATTTACGAAAATATGGAATCGGAGATATTTTCCTCTTCGCGGAGTGCTGTGAAGAACGACGTTTTTTGAGCTTACGGAAGAAAGCCGAAAGCGCTAGTTATCAGGGGTTGTGGTGTTTGTACCTCACTCAGAACAAAAGCGACTCCTTCACAACAGACGAGTTAATGTATATCGAATTTGGCAATGCCGTTCTCAAGGCGGTGACAAGATGATCTCTCGACCGCTCTCCGAGCGTCATAGCGAACCAACCGTCCCAAAGAACAATGTGGACAACCAGATCGTTCCCCATCTCAGTATATTGGCGGACGCGGATCAATACACGAACCGAGTCTACGTTTAGTAGGAGGAGACATGAAGTGGCTGTCTTTCCTTCGTCACTACGGACCCATACCCCGCAATGACAATATGTACGACGAGACGATTCAACGATCGGCCCGTCGGCAAAAGATTGCACCCATTGAGTTCGAGCACCCGCTGCAACAATCCGTCCTTCAATGCTTCGACCGGACAACGACCGACCCCGTATCGGTCATTCTCACCGGAACCGCTGGCGACGGAAAAACTCACCTCTGCCGTCAAGTCTGGAAGATGCTCAAGGGAGACGACGACGACTGGACGTCAGACAATCCGTATTTGACCCTTGAGTATCCGTATCCGCATGATCGGACAACCTGGCCAACGTCGGATGACCCGAGTTTGTATCGGTTGGTGAAAATTCATTTCATCCGTGACTTGAGTGGGTGGGCACCGCAGCAAGGCGCGGAGTGGGAACCCCGCAAAGCGGAACTCCTCCAGAAATTCTGTCACTCGCTGTTCAATCCAGAAGCCGACGAAATTTTCCTGATCGCTGCTAACGACGGCCAGTTGGTTGAATCCTGGCGGCGATTACCCGACACGGAGGACGTCAAACACACACGTGCGGTCTTTGAAGACTTGCTGGTTGAAGATCGACAAGAGCAGTCAGGGGTGCGCCTCAAATTCTTTAATCTCAGTCGGTCGAGTTCCGCGGAATTATTTGATCGGGTGATCGACGCCTTCTCCAATCATGTGGGCTGGCAGGCGCTCATGCAAGGCACGCCTGGTGAACATGAGGTGTTCGGCCCACAGTGTCCCATTCGCCACAACTACGAACTGTTGCAAAAGCCGCTCGTGCGATCACGGCTACGCGCTCTGCTAGAGCTATGTGACTACAATGGTCTGCACGTGCCGATCCGACAGATTTTGCTGTTGCTCACGAATGCGGTCCTCGGACATCCCGATGTGAAAGACCACCTGCTGGTTCCGGCTGACATCCCCAAGATCATTGCCGCGGGAACAGCGGCCAAGGCCAGCCTCTACGATAATGTGTTCGGCGGCAATCTTTCGGACATCCGCCGACAAGGGATTACTATTTTTGACTATCTCGAACGTTTTCAGATTGGTCACGAGACCTCGAATCGTGTCGATAACCTGCTCATCTTTGGCGAAGGGGATGGGCAGCTCGGCGGGTACTTTGACGAACTCATCGCGCAAGACCAATTTTACGGTGCGACACCGAGCTTCTACGCGGCCAAACAGGCATACATTGAAGGGACGGATGAGGACGCTGAACAATCACAGGAATTCTTACGGACTCTTGTCCGTCAACGTCGAGGCTTGTTCTTTAAGATCCCCCACGAGAGCGAAGCCGATCTCAAATTCTGGGAGCTCACGGTCTCCAAGTTCGCGGGTGAATATCTCGCGGATGTCGTTGGGGTACTGAAGGCAGGTGGGACGGTGAAGGGGCCGATCGTCGCGCGACTGGTGAAAGGACTCAATCGTGTTTTCACGGGAATGCTCATCAACAGTGAACGTGAGCTCTATCTGGCAACCAGTGGCAACTATTCACAGGCGAAGGTGAGCCGCATCCTGGTTGAACGTGTGTCGGTCTCTCCCAGCAAGGGTGAAAAAATTGTCTTGGCGTATGAGCACACCCGTAAGCGCGTCGTGCTTTCCGTCTTTTTCACGCCCTCTCTCGCTATTCCTTTTGACCTAACGCTCATTCGTTTTGAATTCCTCTCACGGATTGCCTTGGATGGCGCATTGCCAGCCAGCTTTTCCAAGGAGTGTTACGAGGATTTGCTGGCGTTCAAGAGCAAGCTGTTTGGTGCCTACACGGCACGTCAAGCCACGGAGCCGACTGAGAGCGGAGCGGTCATTGGTCTCAACCTCCTGGCCCTCACGGAACAAGGGATGCCCAATCCACGATTCGTCGAGATTCTGCCATGACTTCGTTATTATCGCCTTTGCCCATGCCTGAAAGTTTCGACCAGTCCTCGTCCATGTGGGTGGACGAAGCCATTTGGGGACATCGGCTCTATGATGAGCAACTGCCGTGGATGGTGTTGCTAGAGTTCCTCAATATCTTCTATCACGAAGCGGATAACGGTCGTGCTTTTGACGAACCAAACGGTTTCAATACGCTCAAGTACCGCGCGGCCCATCGGCTCTATCTCCGAAACATCCTTTTCAATAATCCATATCTGGCGGAGATTCAGGACGTTCCCGCCACCGAGGACAAAAAGTGGGAGCAGTGGTTCGCACGTATGAAGTCGGCAACAGGAATTGCGCACCCGCAGTTTGGGTATTTGCAGGCGCATTTTCATTCTTTCGATGAGTTCTGTGAGGTCGTTTCGCTCGTGCGTTCCACCAGCCTTGAAGTCAACAGCAATAAGCGCTGGACCTCCAAATTTGTTTTTCCGTATGGCCGGGACTGTCTGTATGAGGACCTCGACAATCACGCGAGTAGCAACGATCGCCGGTTTTTCGGCAGGACCGGTGAGATTCTCTATCTCATGTTCTGCCGGACTCAGCATAAGCACGAACTGGCAGCGGCCATCGCGCAACGTCTCACGCCGAGTGACCCGACGTGGAATGCCATCGTCAAAGCCTTACAACCGTCCGACGACGAACAGAGTAGCGGAGGAGAAAGAGCGAACGCGTTCCTGCCGTACGCGCACCATCCCTTATTTGACGAACTCGCGCGCGATTGGCTGACGATCTTGCGTCTCCCCATCGCGGGCTGCGATGTGTTTCCCCATTTAGTGAACCTCATTGGGTTACATCTCCTCACCTACCAATTGACCATCGCTCGCCAACTTCTTGACCCCAGCACCCCTATCCGTTTCATCTGTGAAATGGTGGCACCCAAGAAGACGTTGGTCCGGGAGATCGCCTGCGACGAGTACCAAGACAACAACTTGTTGCCCGCGCAAGCGGTGGAAGCCTTCATCGCGAAGATCGAGGCTTCACCTGAATGGCAGCAGGCGCTCGTTGGGCATGGGGCATTCGAGAAATGCAAAAAGATTCTACAGGAGAGGATGTACTGGCC
>JANMSE010000358.1:0-2443 GCA_031389045.1 Deltaproteobacteria bacterium
GTCCAATATCCGCAGCCGCTCTTCTCGATCTTTTAGTAAAGAACGTGTGGGGCCTTTTCTCTTTGGTTTTGCTGTTGCTGGTTGCATATATGAGTCTCCAGCGAGGATTATCTTTATAATAACTGGTTGTATCGTTTCGTCAATTTCTTTCCCATGTTCTCTTCACAATAGGAGGTCTTACTCAACTCAGGATTGAGGTTTACTTACACTTTGGATCGCACGTATTCATCTTCTGTGCCCCAGTTACTTCACAAGTCTCGCTCGAAACATAGCTGCTCATACTCTCGGTGCATTTGAGGGCGTCGTTCAAGCCGATGGTCATGCAATTGCGGTAACATACCGGAGAATCTTTTCCGCCAGCGGCACTGATCTTATCCGTCATGTAGGTCGAGATCGCAAAGATCCGTGCGAGCACATTGGTCTCCCCGGTCGCTGCCAGTTTGGACGGCTTGTAGTCCACTGGATATTTCCCTTCCGCGAAGACACCGACTGTCCAGAAGAGGGTTGCCCCAAGTAGGATACCGCTGGCCATCGTCACGAGCGTTCTGAACGAAAACATAAAATCCCCCTTTGTGAATTCCTGAAAATGCGATGGCAGTGTTCTTACCTGCCTTCCCACTGTTGCGCAACTCCAAGCCCTCATTCACACTCAAGAATCCGCTGTAACGGTCGATAGCCTCGGTATCCCTATGACGCAGACAAACGCCCGGTGGCTCCTATGGATTGGCCGCCTCATTTTTGTACTCGTTGCCCTCTGGTGGCCGCCCGTGTGGCGTGACCAAATCTACTCGCCTCGCTACGCGCAAGTGACCGGGCAAGAACTCCGCCTGCCTGACGGACGCGTGCCACAGACTGACGAAGAACGAGCCATTGCTATTTTCTGGCGATGGGAACAGCGGCGACTCATTACAACCGAGTTGATCGTCGGTCCCTATGACGGCGTGTTCTCCAAGAATCCTGACGGATGGACACAGACGCTCATTGCGCTTGCGGTGGTGTTGCTCGTGTTCCAGGCCATCCTCTCTCGGTGGGCTCCACCGCCACCTCCAGATCCGCCGGTCACACCCAAGAATATCTTCCGCAAGATATTGACCACTCCGCTGTGGCACTATTGGCAGCGCCGACCAAAGCCTCAACCATAAAAGTACATACAGTTTTCCTCAGTCATTTGTGGCGAACCAACCCGCTGCCACCCTTTGACGAGATCAGGGTGAACGGATCGGATGTTGAAATCGGTGAGCTTTTTCGGTTCGTGCCGAGCTTGTCGAAGCATGAACGTCATTCGCTAGGAATATTGCCCTCTATGCAGGGGACTGTGGGAACAGCTCACATCTCCACAATTCGCTTCCCCGTGAGCCCATCGAGAATCTGCACCAGCCGCGGCCGTCGGAGATTCGCCTGGCGGAGAAAGGCCAAGTACTCTTTCCACTCCTGTTCTCGGTCGTGTTCTTGATAAGTGCTGTGAATCTTGCGCAGGTAGGTGGCCGCCGTCTCGTACGCGCTCACCTGCACCAGCTTGATCTGGCCTTCGGCCATTTTCTTCCACATGGTGATCGCCCGATCTGGATACGCGCTCGCCACGGCCGTCGCGATGCGATCCGCGTCCCCCCAACCTTGATATGCCCAAGCCGGAGTCGGACTCGGGGCCGGGGCGTCATACCACCGCAACACCTCGTCAGGCCGCTTCTCGTCAATGGCGATGTCAATCAGCGCCTGGCGCATCGGCGCGGGCGTCGCGACTCGCCGTGTCCCGGTCTCTTGCACTTCACACGCCGGCAATGGCCACGCTGGAACGTCCCCCGTCTTCTTGGTTGGTTTCAGCGTCCGTGGCAGGACTCCGGTTTCCAGATAATGGAACGCCCCGGCACGGACGTCCGCCTCGACGCCCGCGTGTTTCGCGGCTTTCAAGAGATCGCGCAGGGTCGCCGCGCTCGGACGGTCAAAAAAATCCTCGGCATGAAAAGCCGCCACTTGCGGCCACTGCTTTTGCTGCTCCCGGCGCTCCCGCAGAGCGTTGCGTAACCGCGAGGTGATACCCGGTGACTGCTGGTGGGTCGCGGCGATGCCCTTGAGCATCCACTGTTCCATCTCCTCCCAGCGCCGCGCGTCCTTGAGGCGCTCGACCAAGCGCATATAGCTGTTGGTCTCCTCGACCTCGCGCTCACAGAGCGGAATGATTTCGTCCCGCCGTCCGGCATCCTCTAAGGCGCGAATCAGCCGGTTACTCAGTTGATCTCGCCGATGGGTGGACAAAAATTCGTCACCACCCTTCTCCCGTGAGAGTTTCCGTAAGCGCGCATCGAGCTGGTCCGCCACGGCGCTCCAATCCGACGCTTCGTATGATGCCTGTGCCCAGAACTCCGCCGTGCCTTGACAGAGGTCGTATTCGTCCTTGAGTTCGGCATCAATGGCCCACAGCATCTGCTCAATGGGTGTCAGCGAG
>JANMSE010000359.1:0-3774 GCA_031389045.1 Deltaproteobacteria bacterium
CCAAACCGCTGCTCACTCAACTGCCCATCGGCAAGGAAGATCACTTCCTCGGCGTCGTCGACCTGATTCGCCAAAAAGCGTTGGTGTGGGAAGAAGACACCCTGGGCGCGCGGTTCCATGAAGAAGAGATTCCCGCCGGCATGGTTGAGGAAGTGGCGCACTATCGCGAACAGCTCCTCGAATCGGTCGCGGACGCCGATGACACGTTACTGGAAAAATACCTGGCCGGAGAGTCCCTCACGCAAGACGAAATCATCGCCGCTATTCGCAAGAAGACGAAAGACATCGCGTTATTTCCGGTCGTGTGTGGCACGGCGCTGCGCAACAAAGGCGTGCAGCCACTCCTGGATGCGATCACGGACTACCTCCCCTCTCCGGAAAAACCGATCACCGGCTCGATTCCCGATGGTGAAGAGAAGACCTGGCAAGTGAGCGACCCGATTCGCGCGGCGCTCGCCTTTAAGACGATGCACGACACCTACTCCGGGCAACTCACCTTCATTCGGGTGTACAGTGGCGGCTTGCGGACCGGCGACATGGCGTTTAACCCGCGCACCCGGCAGACCGAACGGGTGGGGCGTCTAGTCCGCATGCACGCCAATAAAAAAGAAGACATCGACATGGCGATCTCCGGTGATATTGTCGCGGCGGTGGGCCTCAAGAATTTCACGACAGGAGATACCATCACTGATCGTGACAAGCCGGTGATCCTGGAACCGATCACCTTCAAGCAGCCCGTGATCTCCCTCGCCATTGAGCCGAAGACCAAGACCGATTCGGAAAAGCTAGGGTTGGCGTTGCAACGCCTCTCGTCCGAAGACCCGACCTTGGTGATAAACTCGAACGAAGAGACGGGCCAGACGCTGATCTCCGGCATGGGTGAGCTGCATCTGGAAATCATCATCGACCGTCTGGTGCGCGAGTTCAAAGTCGCGGTGAACACCGGAGCGCCGCAGGTCGCGTACCGCGAAACGATTTCCCGGCCCGCCGAGGCCGAAGGGAAATACATCCGCCAGTCGGGTGGACGCGGACAGTTTGGTCACGTGTACTTGAAGATCGAACCCAACCAAAATCTAGGGATCGTGTTCTCCAACGACATTAAGGGTGGGTCGATTCCGCGCGAATATATTCAACCGATTGAAAAAGGCATTCGCGAAGCGGCCACGACTGGGGTGACCTACGGGTACCCGGTGATCGACATTTCGGTGAGCCTGTACGACGGCAGCTATCACGAGGTCGATTCCTCGGAAATGTCGTTCATGCTGGCTGGCTCAATTGGCTTCAAGGAAGCGATCCGCAAAGCCAAACCGGTGTTGCTCGAACCGGTGATGAAAGTCGAAGTGGTGGTCCCGGAAGAATACATGGGGACGATCATGGGCGACTTACAGTCACGGCGCGGCAAAGTGACGGAACTGGGAGAACGTGGCACGGGCATTCGCACGATTCTGTCGCATGTCCCGCTGGCGACAATGTTCGGCTATGCCACGGCGACGCGGTCGCTCACTCAAGGGCGCGCGACCTACACGATGGAGTTCGATCACTATGCACGCGTGCCTGAGCACATGGTGGATGAGGCGTTGGGGAGGAAGAAAGAGAGCGCGTAACGTTCGTGTCCCTGTTAAGGCGACGAAGCACTCTTCTGCAAAAACAGAGAGTGCTTCGTCGCGGAGTTTATCCTGAGCAGAGAGAAACGCAGTCGAAGGGCTCCTGCTCAAAAACACAATCTTCAACCCGCGCAAGACACTTGTCCCTGTTTCTGCCTCCACGCTGAGCGAACCGCGCGTTGAATATCTCGCAATGACAGAATCCGACTACGCTACACACTCGGCCGGGGCGCGGGCTATCGCTGAGGAAATGTTTGACGCTCGAAAAGTTCTCGGCGTCATGTTGAAGCAAATCTTATGAAAATTTTACACCTTGGGCCATTGTGGTATCCGGTCTCGCGCGACGCGGCGGGCGGACGCGAGACGTGGCTGGCCGGCTTGATTGGCGCGCTGGAGAAACTTGGTTGCCAGAACACGTTGCTCGCCGCCGGCGATTCGGTGACGCAGGCTAAGCTCATTCCGGTCGTCTCACGCAATCTCGTAGCCTTGATGAAGGAAGGCAGCGCGTGGGAATCGGCGTATTATCAAGAACACCAACTCATGCTCGCGTTGGAGCACGCCGTGGAGTTCGACATCGTCCATTCGCATTTAAGTCCCAATGTATTTTCGTTCCCAGGTCGCGTGTTGCACACGCAGCACAGTCCGGTCTGGGGCGACTTCCAGTGGTTCGTAAAGCACCACCCGGACTTGTGGATCAACACCGTCAGCGAATTTCAAGCCCGCCGGCTGCGCGATGCCGGGGCGCGGCGCGTGTTTGTGATCCCCAACGGCATTGATGTCGGCGCATTCACGTTTCACGCGCGCGGCGCGGGCTTGGTATTTCTCGGACGCATTGAGTCCGTCAAAGGCCCGGACCTCGCCGTCCAAATTGCCCGGCAACTCAACCTGCCGCTGACGCTAGCCGGGCCGATCGTTGACAACGACTTGTTTGAAAAATCCATCAAGCCGTACCTCGACGAGCAGATCCGGTACATCGGCGTCGTGAACCACGCGCAGAAGAACAAGCTGTTTGGCGAAGCCGGCTGTGCGCTGTTGCCGTTTCGCGGGCCGGAGCCCTTCGGCTTGGTCAGCATTGAGGCGATGGCCTGCGGGACGCCGGTCGTGGCGTTAGCTAATGGCGCGCTGCCGGAAGTGGTTGAGCCGGGAATCACCGGGTACCTCACACATAATGAGGAGGAACTCGCGGCTCTCGTCGGGCCGGCCTTGCAACTCGATCGCGCCAAGATCCGCGCCCGTGCCGCGGAGCGGTTCGACTTGAGTATCGTGGCGGAAGATTACCGGCGGCTTTACCTGTCGATCCTAGCAGCCGATACCACGACCCGGTAGAACTCCGGACCGATGCGCCGCCAGCCGTAAGATGCCGCGCGCACTGGCGCCGACCTTCCCTCTGTTCCAAGCGCCTTGATTCTAACCGAGACTGGTTTAACCATCGCGCCGATGCTCGCGCTTGGCCTGCGCTCGTATGAACGGCCCGAAGAATCCCCGCGAAACCGGAAGTTTTCACCCGACACACGGGTGATTGACCCCCTGCCGGCGCAGCGTACAGTCCTGCTTACCGAATAAGGGCGTTCCAATTACCTATTCCCTCTCTTATAGGCAGGCCATGAACGCAACCATTACACACGGACAAAGTATGTGTCTGAGCCCACCTCTTTTTCCCTCTCCCTCTCTGGTGCTATAACCGCGCCAGCTTCTACTGAAATTCACGACGGAAGAAGGAGGAAACCATGCACGTTGGTTACGGAGCCGCTTTTCAGAATCCCCATAACGCCCTCTCGGATGCCGAGGTGTACCGCCAGGAACTACGCCTCGCGGAGTTGGCCGAACCGCTGGGGTTCGACTCGGTGTGGTCGGTTGAACATCATTTCACTGACTACACGATGTGTCCCGATGTCCTGCAATTCCTGTCCTACATGGCGGGGAAAACCTCACACGTCCAACTTGGCTCAATGGTCGTCGTGCTCCCGTGGCACGATCCCATTCGCGTGGCTGAACAGATTTCACTACTGGACCACCTCTCCAATGGACGGTTCATTCTCGGCCTTGGTCGCGGACTGGCCCGCGTGGAATATGAAGGCTTTCGCCTCGATCAGAATCAAGGGCGCAACAAGTTCGTCGAGTATGCCGAGCTGATTCTGAACGCCTTGGAAAATGGCTACATGGAAGGTGG
>JANMSE010000046.1:0-14617 GCA_031389045.1 Deltaproteobacteria bacterium
CCCCCGCAATGTTTCTCGCTCCTCCTCTGTCAGGCGAACAATATACTTCTTTTCCACGGTGTCCCTCCTTGATTCTCACCCAGTTTCGCTCAGAAGACCCGTTGAGGGAACCCTAAAATTCAAGTTTGACAAAGCACTAGATCGTTGATATACACGTACTCGTCGAGTTCCATTGTTTCGGTTGGCGTCAACTGCTCGGCGCGGTTTCTTTCCAGCAGCTCGGACGCGCGGTCTTGCATCTCGGCGGTGAGCCGAAAATCCAGGATCGCTTCGGCGGAGGGTGTGGTCGCGAGAAATTTCAGAATGTACCGATACACCTCATTGGACAGTGGTGGTGGGGTCCGAAACTCGCGAGCGAGGATGTCAGGTAACTGATCCTTGATGACGGCCAGTTGCTGGGCAAGCGCCTCTGGGACCTCAATTGTAATTTGCGCCATATCCGTTTCCTCCGATGCTATTGCTCTGCCGATCTCCCACGGTAACGACAAATCGCATCACACATCAATCTCCTCCACCTTCGGCGCGCGGCTCATAATGAACTCGAACCGCGGTTGCACATCTTTCCCCATCAGCGTTTGGATCGACGCCTCCGTCTTTTCCGCATCGTTGATGGTCACTCGCAACAATGTCCGCGAGCGCGGATCAAGCGTCGTCTCCTTCAGCGTCGACGGGTTCATCTCGCCCAGCCCCTTGAACCGTTGTACCTGCACCTTACTCGCATGCCCGTTCTGCCGAGCGAGCAACCGATCCTTTTCCGCATCATCAATCGCCCACACCACCTCTTTGCCCACCTCGATTTTGTACAGCGGCGGACGCGCGATGTAGACGTAGCCCGCGCGAATTAACTCTGGCAAATGTCGATAGAAGAAGGTCAGCAGCAACGTGCAGATATGATTGCCGTCGGAGTCCGCGTCCATCAGCAAGCAGATTTTGTGGTAGCGCAGTTTGCCGATGTCGAAGTTTTTATCGACGCCGCACCCCAACGCCGACACGACATCCGACAACTCCTTGTTGGTGAGCACCTTGCTCAATGACGCCTGCTCGGTGTTCAAGACTTTGCCCCGCAACGGCAGAATCGCTTGAAAGCCGCGGTCGCGCCCCTGTTTCGCCGAGCCACCAGCGGAATCGCCTTCGACAATGAACAACTCACTCGCTTCGGGACTCGTGGACGAACAGTCGGCCAACTTGCCGGGGAGATTGAGGCGGTGCGACACCGACCCTTTGCGCACGGTTTCCAGCGCCGCTCGCGAGGCACTGCGCGCCTTGGCCGCCAAAATGACCCGCTGGGCAATCGCATCCGCCTGCGACCGATTGTGCAACAGGAAGTTTTCCAACGCGGAGCGCAAAAGCCCATCCACTTGCGCGGTCACTTCGGGATTCCCTAGCTTCTCTTTCGTCTGCCCCTGGAACTGCGGCTCCTTTAGATACAGACTCAGCACCGCGACGATCCCCTCGCGCGTATCCTCGGCGGTGATCGTCAATCCCTTGGGCGTCAAGTCATGCACATTGATGTAATTGCGTACCGCCTTGACGATGGCCGACTTGAGCCCCGCTTCATGCGTGCCCCCATACACCGTCGGAATGCCGTTGACGAAGGTGTAGACGCTCTCTTCCGGTGACTCCGTCCACGTCAGCACGCATTCCAGCGGCGGGTCCTCCTCGCGTTCGAGGCTGAACACTTCTGGGATCACCGCTTTCTTCTCGCCATCGGTCAGCAGCTTGGTGAGATAGGCCCGCAACCCCTCTTCGTGATGATACTTGGTCTCCTCCTTCGTGGCTTCGTTGCGGAAGGTTAACGTTAGCCCCTTATGCAAATACGACTTGGTCTCCAGCCGTTCCGCGATGAGGGTGGGCTTGAAGGTAATGGACGGGAAAATCTCCGCGTCGGGATGGAAGGTGATCGTCGTACCACTGCCACGAATCGGGCCGATTTGCTTGAGCGGCGCGGTCGACTGGCCACGAATGAAGCTCTGTTCCCACTCCTTGCCTTCGCGCCGCACCCGCGCCGTGAGGCGATCCGATAACGCGGTGACGACGGACGCGCCGACGCCGTGCAGTCCGCCGGAATGGGAATAGTTGAGCCCCTCGAATTTGCCACCCGCGTGCAGCGTGGTGAGAATCAGTTCCAGCGCCGACTTCTTGAACTTCGGGTGCATATCAACCGGAATGCCGCGCCCGTTATCACTGATCGTCACCGTTGAGCCATCCGCATGCAACGTCACATCAATGCGATTGGCGTACCCGTTCATCGCTTCATCGACGGAATTGTCCAAAATTTCCCAGACGAGATGATGCAGGCCCGCGCTGTCCACGCCGCCGATATACATGCCGGGCCGTTTGCGGACTGGTTCGAGTCCCTCCAGAACCGTGATGTCTTTCGCTGTATAGGTGTTATTCCCGTTACTTCGTGCCGCCATACTACGCTTTCTCCCCCGCCGCCACACCGCGAACCCCAGTTAAGGTCATGCGTTTAATCACTCGTTGTCCTTTGCCAGCGCGTTGTCCAAGCGGGATGTCCCTGAGTGCGACGTCTTTCTCATTGCCATCCGTATTGGTCACCGTTATGCCGCGCCCTGGGATGGTCGTCACCGCGCCGACCATCCGGTCATCATCATCCATCCGCATCAAAATCACGCCGCGCCCCGGACCGTTGAGTTCCGAGACATCCTCGGCGGGAAACGCCAGCATCTTGCCCGCGCGCGAGACACACACAACCCGCCCACCACCCACGGGTTCGACCGAGACCACTTCGTCATCATCGGTCAAACGGGTGACTTTGCGCCCATTGCGTGTGGTCTCTTCCAGATTGGGACGGAAGCGGAACCCCATGCCTTGCGCGGTGGCCAGGAGGTGCGGCGGCCCCACAGTGGCGGCTTCAGGAGCCGCTTCTGGCGCGGCTTCCTTGCTCGCGCCGGTGGGGAAGAGTTCGCCTTGCGGTTTCTTGTCACCGGGGCTTTCCGCTTTGCCGTTGGCGACGAGGAGTTCGTCCGTGACTAACGTCGCGGTGATCACATGCTCGCCATCTTGGAAGTTCAGCAAGCTCTGAATCGGCTCGCCATACCCGGTCGAGGCGGGCACCTCCAGGACTTTCAGCACATAGAGAACACCTTTGTTGGTGAATAGGACGAGGCGGTCGCGGGTATTGCCGACGAGGACGCTGCGAATGGCGTCGCCTTCCCGCAGCCGGGTGCTGGTCGGGTCCTTCAGCTCCCGCAGCCGCTTGAGCCAGCCATCGCGACTCAAGACGACAGTGGTATCTTCGTGGACGATATACGCTTCGGGGTCATACGTGAGTTCGTCACCGGCACGCAGCGCCGTGCGTCGGCGGTCGCCGTAGCGCTTGTTCAGCTCCACCAGTTCGGCGCGAATCAGCGCCCAGCGTTTCTGTTCATTCTCCAAGAGGAGGCGGATGTCCTTGGCCCGTTTCTCCTTGTCGTCCTGTTCATTCTTAATCTTGTCCACTTCCAGGCGCGCGAGTTGATAGAGCCGAGTTTCGAGAATCGCCTCGGCTTGGGCTTCATCCAAGGTGAAGCTCGCCATCAGCTTTTCCCGCGCCTCCTTGCGCGACGCGGCATTGCGAATGAGGCGAATAACCTGGTCGAGGCTCCCCACGATGAGCGCCAGCCCGGCGAGAATATGCAGCCGCGTTTCCAGTTCGCGCAGCTCGTGCTTCAGGCGTTTGGTGACGACCTCCAGACGAAAGTCGAGAAAGTAGCGACACAGGTCCTGCAACGTCGCGCGCATCGGCTGCCCGACGAGCGGGTTGCTGGTGGGCACCAGGCACGTCAGGTTGATGGCGAACGAAATCTGCAAGGACGTATGTTTACAGAGGTACGCCATGGCGAGATCGTCGGAGGCGTCGCTCTTGAGTTCCAACACGATGCGCACTTCATCGGTGGACTCATCTCGCACATCGATAATCTGCGGGATTTTGCGCTCGCCCACCATCTCCGCGATCTTCTCCACCAGGAGGGCTTTGTTGACGGTGTAGGGGAGGGAGGTGACGACGATCTGCCGCTTGCCACGCGGCTGGGTTTCGACGGTCCACTCGCCGCGCAACTTGACCGAGCCCTGGCCGGTTTCATAAATCTCGCGGATTTCGTGTTTGTTGGTCAGTATCTCCCCAGCCGTGGGAAAGTCGGGGCCTTTGATGAATTTCAGCAACCCGGCGGTGGTGATCTCCGGCTCATTCAGCATGGCGATGAGCGCATGGATCACCTCGGTGAAATTATGCGGTGGGATATTGGTGGCCATGCCGACCGCGATGCCGGTGGAGCCGTTGAGCAACAATTGCGGAATCGCCGCCGGTAAGACGACCGGTTCCTCGGTGGTCGCATCGTAATTGGCGCGATAGGGCACGGTATCCCCGCGCAGGTCACGGAACAGCTCATCGGTGAGCGCGGAGAGTTTGGCTTCGGTGTAGCGCATGGCGGCGGCGTTATCGCCATCCATCGAGCCAAAATTCCCTTCACCATGCACGAGGGGATAGCGCAAGGAAAATGGCTGCGCGAGGCGGACCATGGCCTCGTAGGCGGCTTGGTCGCCATGCGGATGATATTTACCGAGCACCTCGCCGACGATGGCCGCCGATTTACGTGGGCGCGCATCGCTACTGAGACGGAGGTTCTGAAACATGGCGTACAGCAGACGGCGCTGCACGGGTTTGAGCCCATCGCGGACATCAGGCAAGGCGCGCGAGGTAATGACACTGAGCGCGTAATTGAGGTAGCGCTCTTCGGCTTCGGTTCCTAAGTCGGTCGGAAAGATTTTTTCCGCCACTGCGGACTGCTTCATAACACCACATCCTCCACACAATAGGCGGTGAGACCCGAAACGGGTTTGATGGCGGGCACCATACAAAAGATTGTGGTACCTGACTAGACGACCACCATATACGGGGTTGCGAGGTGCTGGGGCCAGGGCATGGCCGACACCCGGATGGAGTGAGTCGTTGGATTACTTCCACTCCCGCGAGTATCCATTGTATGATGCGCGCCGAGTATGAAGGTGCGAGAAGTTCTCAAGCTGATAAGAGATGATGGTTGGTACTTGGTCACGACCGAAGGGGACCATCGTCAATTCAAGCATCCGATGAAGCGGGGGCGCGTCACGGTCTCTGGGCATCCGAGTGACGATGTGCATCCGAAAACCTTGAAAAGCATGTTGGTGCAAGCCGGGTTGACGCAGTAAAGAGAGGTGAAAGCCATGCGGTATGTGATGATTGTCGAAGCAGGCGCAAGCAACTACTCCGCATACTTGCCCGACCTCCCGGGCTGTATCGCTACGGGCAAGACTATCGACGAGGTCAAGCAACGTATGAGTGAAGCGGTGGCGTTGCATCTGCGCGGAATGCGGGAAGACGGCTTACCGATTCCCGAGCCCACAAGTCAGGTCGAGTATGTCGAAGCCGCGTAGCCGCATGCGGCTACGCGCGTCGGGCTCATCAAGCGTCCGTTCTTCCGCTCTTGAGAGATTATTGGTCGCCGAGCAACGGCCCGAAAAACTCCCGTGCCTGCGCGATCACAAATTCCGGCTTCTCCTCGGCCACGAAATGGCCGCACTGTTTGACTTCTCCCCCTTCCCCGGTGGTCTCGGTGACCGCTTGCCAGGCAGGTACGATGTTGCCGAGAAACGACTCGCCACCCCACGCGCGCACGGGCATGGGCAGCTTGCGGGTGCAGCCCGCCAGATTGTCGAGGTCTTCTTGCAGACCCGCGCGATAGTATTGGAACCCCGCGCGCAACGCGCCCGGCTGTGAATAGGCGCGCACATATTCGGCGATGTCGGCTTCGCTGAAGACCGCCGGGCTGTAGTTGTAGGCGGACGATGTATAGAAGTAGGAGAGATACCCTTTGATGTTGGCGCTCACCAACTTCTCGGCGAGGTCGGGGATGCCGCCATGAAAGAAGACATGCCAGAGCCGCTGGGCGGCGCGGATGTCCATCTTGTCGCCGGTCCGTCCGAGGCCGGGAATCATGTCGAGAATCATCAGCCGCTCGACCATCTCTGGGTGATCGTAGGCCAGGTAATAGGCGACCGCTCCACCCCAGTCATGGCCAGTGAGTCCAATCTTGTGGAAGCCGAGCGATTTGACCAGCTCGTACACATCGGAGGCGAGGGTCCGTTTATCGTAGCCAGTCATGGGGCGCTCCGAATCGCCCAGCCCGCGTAGGTCAGGTGCGATCACGGTAAAGCGGTCCGTCAGGGCGGGAATGATATGCCGCCACTCGTACCAGCTCTGCGGCCAGCCGTGGAGCAACACGAGCGGATAGCCAGAGCCGGCGGTGACGTAGTGCATGAGAAAGCCGTTGACGCGAGTCGTGTGATGAGTCCAGGGTTCAGCCATTGGGGGTTCCTTTCGTTGCAAACCTTCAGCGGCGAGCCG
This sequence comes from Deltaproteobacteria bacterium, assembly GCA_031389045.1. GTDB lineage: Bacteria > Desulfobacterota > Binatia > Bin18 > Bin18 > JABFSC01. Next base: position 6,386 of record JANMSE010000046.1, read on the forward strand.
TCACTGCGGTGTTGTGAGCATTCCTTAGCCGCGAGTGACGGTCCATCCGACGGTCGGATTATTTGTTCTTCTTTTCTCGCTTCGCCTGCTGCTTTTCCTTCGCTGTCTTCTGGGGCGATTTCTTTTTGTCTTTCTTCGTATCTTGGGCCTTGGACATATTGTTGACCTCCTTGTCTGGTCACGTGCATAACACACACTTACACAGGAGTCGCGTCCGTTGGGGGCGTGGAGCGCGCCTCAGGCCAAGTGGCGGACTCCTCCAGGCGAGAACATTTCTTGCGCGCGCCCGAGAAGAGCCGATAGCCTTCCTTGCCTTCGAGATACTGGAGCAAGTCGACGAGGTGGTGCTGCGCTTTCTCCAGCCGCTGCCGACCCAGCAAGCTGTCCGCCTCCCTGGCCGCGCGCAATGCCTCAAGGCTCTGCCGCACCGATTGACTGTCGGACAGGGGAGGCACGGTGAGACGCGCCGCGAATTCGTAGGACGAGATGGTGTCGAATTCGATCCCGTGCTGGCCCTCCATCCGGCTCATCACGATCTTGCCCAGGGCTTTCTGTTCGGGGTGGAAGAAGTTGAACGGCCCCACCGGGGACTCGGCATCCGTGGCCGCGAAGGCGTCCCGCACCGCTTCCACCAGCCGAATGACCATTGGGTCCTGGGAGTAGGGGCTGTAGCGCTGCAAGACCACCGCCCAGCCGAAATAGCGGGCGATGAGATAGAAGGTTTCCTCGGCGTAGGTCCCGTCTGGATAGCGCGCCTGCAGAGTCCGCAGGCCCTCACGCTCCAGGATGTGATAGATGCGACTCTGCAAGTCCTCGCAAGCCGACAAAAACGGATTGACGTGGAGCGCGGTCAATCGTGCGCGCTCCAGCGCCCGTGCCTGGGCCTGTTCTTGCACCCATGACCAGATCGCCCAAAATCCCATCGCTACCGGAATCAGCCATTGCATACGAACCTCCTTCTTTTCCTTCATCTGTCCCAGACAGTTTTTCCCTAGCGGATGGCCATCGGGCATTCCTCTCTTTGGGAATGACATGAAACTGAGACCACCATCTTGTACCATCAGGCGCAGAGAGAGAGCCAGAGGGCGAGACAGACGACCAATCGCTACGTGCTTCCCCGCAATGGTTGAAGACGTCCACTGCGACGACGGCGAGAAGTTGCTGGTGCATGGCCGGTTTCTCGAAGAGCGGTTTCGCAAAGTGGAGGTGTTGTCATCGTAGTCCACCAGGGGCAATGGGCGAGGTCGGGTCTTGTTATTGCGACGCGCGACGTTCTTCCGCGTTGGTTGACACCCCGCGCGCGACTGCATACAGGGTGTGGCCAATCGTTCTACTTAAAGGAGGACCGAGTATGGCCGCGCTCACGCACCTTGCGCCGACCCCGACCCCGGAAACCCAACCCTTTTGGGATGGGGCCAAACGACATGAACTCATGCTCCCACGCTGCCGTGGCTGTGGGAAATTTCATTTTTATCCCCGTGCGCTCTGCCCGTTCTGCTGGTCCACGGACCTGGAGTGGATTAAGGCGAGCGGCAAAGGCAAAGTTCACACCTTTTCGATTTCCCAACGAGCCGTGATGGGCATCACCGGGCCGTTTATTGTCGCCATTGTCGAGCTGGACGAAGGGCCACGGATCGCCACCAATGTCATCGACGTCGATCCCGACCCGAAGAACGTGCGCTGCGACATGGCGGTAGAGGTTGTCTTCGATGACCTGACCGACACGATCGCGTTACCGAAGTTTCGTCCAGTCGCGTAAGAGCGACCTACTCACAGGCTGTGCGAGGAAGAGAAAGGATATGAATCATGGCTGATTTCAGAGACCTATCCGGGAAATTCGCGCTCGTCGGCGTGGCGGAATCCGACGAGTTGGGCACGCTGCCGCATAAATCCGCCCTGCAATTGCACGCCGAAGCCGCGCGCAATGCGATCGCGGACGCGGGGCTGAACAAAAATGATATTGACGGCATCTTTAGCGCCGGTCGCTTGTTCGCCACGGAAACCGCTGAGTACCTTGGGCTCCGCCCTCGGTACATTGACGGGACGATGGTGGGCGGCTGTTCGTTTCTTCTGCACGTCCAGCACGCGATGGCGGCGATCAATGCCGGACTGTGTGAGGTCGCGCTGGTGACCCACGGGGAATCGGGCCGCTCGCGCGTGGCCATGCCGTCGCTGAGTTCGCCGAAGGATTCGCTGTTGTGGCAGTTTGAGATTCCCTACGGCATCATTGCCCCTTTTACTGGCTATGGGTTTGTCGCGACGCGGCACATGCACGAGTTCGGCACGACGCAGGAACAACTGGCCGAGGTCGCGGTGGCGACGCGGGCGTGGGCGCGACTCAATCCCAAGGCCAATCAACGTGGCCCACTGTCGGTTGCCGACGTGATGAAATCACCGATCATCTCGTGGCCGTTCCATGTGCTGGACTGTTGCCTCGTCAATGACGGCGGGGGCGCATGTATCGTCACGTCGGCGGAGCGCGCGAAGAATCTCAAGAAGAAGCCGGTCTATATCCTTGGCACCGGCGAAGGGACGGCGCATTGCTCGGTCAACCAGATGCCCGACTTCACCACGGCGACCGGGGCGGCGATCTCCGGCAAGCAAGCGTTCGCGATGGCGGGCGTGACGCCTAAGGATATTGACGTGGCCATGTTTTACGATGCGTTCACCATCGTGCCGATCCTGGCGTTGGAGGATTTGGGGTTCTGTAAAAAAGGGGAGGGGGGTGCTTTTGTTTCAGGCCAGCGCACGGCACCAGGTGGCGAGTTCCCGATGAACACCAACGGCGGCGGGTTGTCGTATGCGCATACCGGCATGTACGGCATGTTCATCATTATCGAAGCGGTGCGGCAGATTCGCGGTGAATGCGGCGAGCGGCAAGTGAAGGATGCGGAAGTGGCGATTTGCCACGCGCCCGGCGGCATCTTTAGCGCAATGTCAACAATGATCGTGGCGAACGCGCCACGGGCGTAGGCGGTGTGATGAGTTTTGTCGATCATAAGCGGTAGTCGCATCTGATCCCCCTCACCCTGACCCTCTCCCAGCCGGGAGAGGGAACCTGGAAGCATCGTTTCTGTCATAGTCGAAGGTGAACAGCATAGCCCTGCCCTAACCGTACCAGTAGCATCATGCTAAAGTACTCGCTCATGCGAAATTCAGTTTTCTTGCAAGCGTGTCGTCGCGAAAAGACTCCCTACACCCCCGTTTGGCTGATGCGTCAAGCCGGGCGCTATATGCCAGAGTATCGGGCACTACGGGAACGGGTCCCGTTTCTTACGCTGTGCAAAACGCCTGATCTCGCCGCGCAAGTCACCGTCGAAGCGGTCGAGCGACTGGGCGTTGATGCGGCGATTCTTTTTGCTGACATTTTATTGATCCTCGAACCGATGGGGGTCGGTCTCGAATTCTCCAAAGGTGATGGTCCGGTGATTCATCGTCCGGTGCGTTCGGGCGCGGATGTGGACCGACTGGTGGAGAGCCTTCCTGCTGAGACCGTGCCGTTTGTGTTTGAGGCGGTGCGCAAAGCACGAGCCGGGCTCCCGTCGCATATTCCGCTGATTGGATTTTCTGGCGCGCCGTTCACCGTGGCCTCGTATCTGATTGAAGGCGGCAGTTCGCGGAACTATATCGAGACCAAACGGATCATGTATCAAGACCCCGGTGCCTGGCGCGCGCTGATGGAACTGCTGGTGCGTACCATTACGGCCTACGTGAATGGGCAGATCGCCGCGGGCGCGCAAGCGATTCAATTTTTTGATTCATGGATTGGCTGTCTCTCGCCGGCGGATTATCGCGCGTTCATTTTGCCGCACATGCGGTCCTTGTTTGCTGGCATCACACCGGGCGTGCCAGTGATTCACTTTGGCACGGACACTTCCGGGCTTTTGGAACTGCTGGCCGAAGCTGGGGGTGATGTAATTGGCGTCGATTGGCGGATTGACCTTGATGTGGCGTGGCGGCGCATTGGCCATGACCGCGCCGTGCAAGGGAATCTTGACCCTGTGACGCTTTTTGCTCCACGGGACGAGCTACGCAAGCAAGTCCGACGCGTGCTCCAAGAAGCGGGCGGGCGACCAGGCCATATCTTTAACCTTGGACATGGCATCCTGCCGCAGACGCCGGTGGAGAATGTCGTGGCGCTGGTGGAGATGGTGCACGAAGGCGGGGGAGAATTGAGAATTAAGAATGGAGAATGAAGAATGGAAAACTAGGAAATTCCAAGTCTTATTCTCAATTCCTAATTCCTAATTCCTAATTCCTAATTCTTATGCGCGACGCTGTTCTCCTCATCGCTTTCGGTGGCCCGGACAAGATGGACGATGTGCGTCCGTTTCTGGCCAATGTCTTGAAAGGACGACCCGTCCCGCCGCAACGACTGGAAGAAGTCGTGCATCATTATGAGTTGTTCAATGGCCACTCACCGTTGAACGAGATCACCGTCCGACAAGCCGCGGCTCTGCAAGCGCTTCTCGAACAGGAAGGGCCACGCCTGCCGGTCTATGTCGGTATGCGGAACTGGCATCCCTATTTTTACGAAACGCTGGAACAGATGGCACAGGCTGGTGTGAAACGTGCCCTTGGTTTCATTCTCTCCGCGCAACAAAGCGAAGCGGGGTGGGAACGTTATCAAGAGAATATTGTCGCTGCGCGAGAACAGCTTGGACCGAGCGCTCCGATTATTGAATATATCCCAGAATGGCACGCGCACCCGCTGTTTATCGCGGCGGAAGTGGAGTTGGTTCAGCAAGCGTTCGCGCAGCTTCCGTCTGAACGACGAGACCGGGCCGCGCTCTTGTTCACAGCGCATAGTGTGCCATTGGCGATGCCAGGTACCCCACGCTACGTCAAGCAGATTGGTGAAGGCGCGCGTTTGGTGGCCGAGCAGCTTGGCCGCGCGCAATGGTCGGTTGTCTACCAAAGCCGCAGTGGAGATCCGCGCATGCCGTGGTTGGAGCCTGATATTGGCGCGGTGCTTCCACGGTTGGCCGCGGACGGGGTGCGCGATGTGGTCGTGGTTCCGATTGGCTTTGTCTGTGACCATATCGAAGTCCTCTACGATCTCGATACCGAGGCCGCGCGTATTGCTGCTGCTTGTGGTGTGAACATGGCTCGTGCAAAGACCGTCAACGATCATCCGACTTTCATCCGTATGATGGCTTCCGTTGTGCGTGGGATTGCGGGCTGATCTTTCGGAAAAGTCAAAAGTCAAAGCGCAAAAGGCAAAAGTCAAAAATATGAAAGAACATGAGGGACGTTGGCGATGGCGAATCCGCAACTTCCTCATGTTGTGATCGTCGGCGGTGGCATCGCTGGCCTTGCCGCTGCTCATCGTTTGCACGAACTCAGTCGCGAACGTGAAATCCCGCTTCGTTTCACCGTGCTCGAAGCCAGTGGCCGTGTCGGTGGAACCCTGGGCACGGAACAGCGCGATGGGTTCTTGCTTGAACTAGGGCCGGACTCCTTTATCTCGGAAAAGCCGTGGGCATTGGCGCTGTGTCGTCGCATCGGGTTGGAGCCAGAGCTGATTGGCACGCGCGATGAGCACCGCGCCACCTTCGTTGTCCATAACGGCAAACTTGAACTGCTGCCGGAAGGGTTCATGTTGCTGGCCCCCACCAAGTTCGGCCCACTGCTGCGGTCACGGTTATTCTCGTGGCCGGGCAAGCTGCGCATGGCACTGGACCTCGTGCTGCCACGTGGCCCACAACAAGACGATGAAAGCCTGGGCTCTTTCGTGCGCCGCCGCTTTGGGCGCGAGGTGCTGGAGCGTGTTGCGCAACCGCTTATCGGCGGGATTTACACTGCCGACCCCGACTCGCTGAGTTTGGCGGCGACGATGCCACGATTTCTCCAGATGGAACGTGAGCATCGCAGTGTGATCGCGGCGATGTGGAAAGCGGCGCGTCATCGACCACAAGAAGCCAAGAGTGCGAGCGGTGCGCGGTGGAGCCTCTTTGTCTCTCTGCGTGATGGCATGCAAACGCTGGTCGATACGCTGACGGCGCGACTGTCACTCGGTCAAATTCGTCAGCATTGCGCTGTGTCTCAAATCGAGCGAGCGGAAGGACAATGGCGTGTGACTTGTTTTGATGGCAGCACCGTAGCGGCGGACGGTGTGATTCTCGCGACGCCCACTTTTCAGACCGCGCCTTTGCTGCGGCGGCTTGATCCTCAACTCGCCGCGCACCTCGACACGATTCAGTATAGTTCGGCGGCGACGGTTAACCTGGCATTTCGCCGCGACCAGATTCCTCATCCACTTAATGGATTCGGGTTCGTGGTGCCGGCTGTTGAGCAGCGCAAGATCATCGCCTGTTCGTTTTCCAGCGTGAAATACGCAGGCCGCGCGCCTGACGGATATGCGTTGGTGCGCGCGTTTGTCGGTGGCTCATTGCAAGCGGAGTTGTTCAATCTTGATGATGCCGAGATGGAACAGGCTGTGCGCCAAGAGCTGGCGACCTTTCTCGGTATTCAAGCCGCCCCGCTGTTTACCCATATCGCACGCTATCCGCGGTCGATGCCGCAGTATCGCGTTGGACATCTCCGCTTGGTCGAGACGATGGAAAAGCAGGTGGCGCAGCATCCTGGACTCGCGCTCGCGGGCAATGCGTATCGCGGTGTGGGGATTCCTGACTGTGTCCGTAGTGGCGAAGCCGCGGCGGAGTTGGTGCTGACGCGGGTTGCTGACAACGCCGCTGCAATGAAGACGACGGGCTAGCCACTTTTCCTGGACTGGCACCCTACTGCTTCGCTGGGAGCTTCGCTTGCCAGTGCTCGGTAATACGTTTCTCTTCTCCGCCTGGTGCCCAAATCACCAGGGCATGCACGGGTTCCTTTGACGTGACTTTGTGGTGTGTGGTCGTATTCGCCGGCACCACACAGGCCATACCCGCCGTCAATTTTTGCACCTTTCCTTCACTCGTCTGTTCCAGTTCACCTGACAGAATGTAAAAAATCTCGGTTGACTGATGGACGTGGTCGGGAACATCGACGCCCGGCGGGATGACCAAGTCAGCGATAGAAACGTCTTTGGTGCCACCGAGCCGCTCATCAATGAGGACGGTAATCTGACTCTTACTCTGAGGCTCAATGTAGGTTGTGGTTTGCTCGGGGCGGACGAAGCGAGAGGAGTCCTCCGCGTCAGCGGGAGTGAAAGTGCCCCAAAAACTCCATCCGAGAACGATGAGACTCAGCATAGTCTGGCGAGATGCCTTGATTTTTCGCATGAACAGTCCTCCTTCAAAGTTGTGTCGTTGTAGCGGAGAGTTTCCCCGGTGGTCAACCGTTTCATGCGGGCGAAACTTTTTTTCGGGGCGCGTGTTGATAACGGTCAGAAGTATAACGGTCTCACAAAAAGGAGTTGTGTATGTATATCTCGTTGAAGAAAACTTTCCTTGTCGCTCTGTCACTAGCCGGATTACTCATGCTTCCCCATCCGGTGGTAGCTTACGATGATGACGATCGGGACCGTCGTGAACGGTATCGAGATCGTCATGGAGATTACCACGACGGACTCGAAGACCTTCACGATGAGTACCATGAGGGCCCTTCCTCCAAACGGGGCCATCGGCGCTTTCACCGCTGGCTCAAACGCGACCACAGAGATTCTCACAACGACTGGTTCGATTCTTATCCTAGTCGTGATGACGGTGGGTGGTATGGCAACCGGGACTAGTATGGTAGGGGGGATCGTTCTGGACGGCACGACAACGGTCGTGGCCATCATACCCCTTGGGGTCAGTAATGACCCTTCCACTGAGGGGACTTGAGCCGCTTCTGTGTCGAAGGAGTAACGATGGGCGTTCTTGAAACCCTCAGTTTGGCGATGGGGACGGCATGGACCTCTGGCATCAATCTGTATGCCACCGTTGCCGTCCTCGGACTTGCTGGCAGCTACGGCATGATTCAGCTTCCGCCAAACCTTGAGATTTTGATGCACCCTTTGGTCATTGGAGTTGCCTGTTTGATGTACGTTGTTGAGTTCTTCGCCGACAAGGTTCCCTATGTCGATAGTGGCTGGGACGCCGTGCATACGCTTTTCCGTATTCCCGCCGGTGCTGTTCTTGCCTGGGGAGCGGCGGGCGATGTGAACCCAGCCCTGCAACTCGTTGCGATACTTGCGGGTGGTGCGGTGGCAACGGCTGCTCACGGGACGAAAATGGTCACTCGACTCGCGATTAACACGAGCCCCGAACCGTTCAGTAATTGGACCGCCAGTGTCGCGGAAGATCT
>JANMSE010000419.1:0-5875 GCA_031389045.1 Deltaproteobacteria bacterium
CTGGCAATTTGAGGACACAATACACTGTGCGTTTCTTGATAGTGCTAAGTGCGGTCAACGCGCCACGCAGACGTGTGGCACAGGCTGCAATGTCACGACGCAACTCAGCCTCCTCACCTCCACTCCATCTCAAGGGCTGAGGCTGGCTCGGCAAACCAAAGGTCGTATCTTTCAGCGCGAGAAGATCAAGCAGCAGATTTCTGGCGGCGCGTAACACACCTATCGTTGAGGACTGAAGATCGCCTGGTCCTTCTTCCGGTCCATCTTGGTGGTCGAGGGCAGTGTGTCCTCGCAGGTCATTATCGACGGTAAAGCCGGCGAATTTCGCAGGTTTTTGATCGTCGCCCGCCATGATGATTTCCGCCAACGTACGTGTGGATACTTCATCTTCCAGCAGACCAAACTGCTCCTTCGTAATCTGTTCAGAGAGATGACGAGCGGCATCTGGAGCATAGTTCAAGGGTAAGAGATGACTGACTATGCTCGCGATTTTGTCCGCTTGCTCTTGATCCACCTCCTGCATCAAGCTCACGAGGAAACCGACCACTTCAGTGACCTCACGGTGGCTAACCATGCGAGCGGCGGTCAGGACCGCCAGTGCTTCCAAGTTGTCCGGGAGGCCACCCGCCAAAGGAGACTCCCCGGCAAGTTGCACCATTCTTTCGGCGACCATGCGGAGGAACGCTTTGCCAAGCCGCTGTAACTGCGACGCCACGTGCATCACCACCTCATGGGCATGTTTTTCTTGTCGATAAATGTATTCTTCGGCTGCCTGTTCCTCGTTCTCGTCATACGGAGCGATGAAGCGCAATTCGTCAACCAATGCTTCCCGTATTTGTTCAGGCGACAGACCCGCGAAGGCTCCAGGGTCCGCCATGGCCATTAAGCCCCGGAGTGTCTTTTCAAACGAACCTTCGACCAGCCACGGTGCGGTAAAGTTAGCCATGGACATCTCCTCAACTCAATCGATATCGCCTTCGAGAGATCGCCTTTCCCGATGACATGACACCCTCGAACTCGCACTCTTTCTCCCCTGCTCTACAGAAGTACACTCCGGCCAAGCTTCTTGGATAAACTGTAGAGGGCTCACCCACCCGCGGCAAGTTCCTCGCACTTGCCTCTTTGCGGCAAGCAAGGCATCTATAGAGCATTGTCGCACCCATGCTCAACTCAGAAGGAGGAAACTATGGCACTTCCACAAGAGATCACCCCATTTAACAGCGAGCTGATGGACACGCTCGTGCAGTCAGCCCAGCAGGATTGGATTCCGATGGAAGCCGACCCCAAACGGGGCTTCATGAAAATTCTCTGGACCGGATCAGAGAGCGGGACCTGGGCCGTGTTGTTCCGCTGGCTCAAGGGCTACGTCGCACCGCCACATAAACATCTGACCGCGTCCCACACGTTTATCATCTCCGGCAAGCTGCAAGTCCGGGATGGCATCCTCAAAACCGGGGACTACGTCTACGAAGCCAACGGCATGGTGCACGGCGCGACCACCGCGCTCGAAGATACGGACTACATCTTTATCTGCAACGGTCCAGTCCTGTTTTTTGACGACGACAAGTTCACGGCCTACCTGGGCTGGGAAGAGCTGCGCCGGATTCAGCAGGCGCATAACGCAGGGAAGAAGGCGGCGTAGGTTTCTTTCGCGCGATTGCCAACGGATTGAGTTGTGCCGGGGAAAATTAAAGGAAAATTCACTTGATCCCCCTCACCCTAACCCTCTCCCAGCCGGGAGAGGGAATTTCGGAACCCACTAACTTAATGCCATTGCCCAGCCGGGAGAGGGAACCTGGAAGCAACAGTCCTGCTATCAGCGAATTTGGGCGTCACCCTTCATCAGGCCAATCCCTTCCCACCATCAACAAGAATCATTTGTCCCGTCACATACGCCGACAACGACGACGCCAGGAACAGGGTCACGCCGCCCATTTCTTCTGGGGTGCCCCAGCGATGCAACGGAATCTCCTTGAGTGAGTCTTCATAGCGCCGCGGATGGTCCCACGTCACTTTGGTGATCTTGGTCGCGACCAGCCCCGGCGCGATGCCGTTGACGCGAATCCCCTCTGGTGCCCACGCCTCCGCTAACGACTTCGTCAGCGTCACCAGCGCCCCCTTACTGGCACTATACGCGGGATTGCCAAACACCGAGTAAAAACTGGCGCTCGATCCCACGATGATGACCGACCCTTTCGTCGTCGCCAACATGTCGTGGAACTTCGTGCAACAGCTCATCACGCTCATCAAGTTCACGTCCAGGACCTTGCGGAAGTTGGACATCTGAAACTCCGCCCGCTTGTACATGACCAATCCTTGCGACAAGACCAACACATCGAGTGAGGAAAACGGCGGCGTCAGATTCTCCACCGTCGCATCGTCCGACACATCCCACTGAAAATAGGTCATGCCGGTGAAATCAGACCCATCTTCATCAGACTTATAGTCCGCCGCCGAGGCGCGTGTACCACAGACAAAGACGGTCGCGCCGTGGTCACGAAAGACCCGCGCAATGCCATTGCCGATGCCACTCGACCCACCAACCACCAAAACGTTTTTGCCACTAAAATTGATTTCATTCATAGGTGTCTCTTTTCTTCATGCTGACTACTGACTACTGGCTACTGACTACTGGCTACTGACTACTTTTCCATGCTGACTACTTTTTCCGCTCCAACCACGCTAAAACCGCGTCCAGAAACGGTGACAGACTTTTATAGAGCCGGGTTGGCTCTGGCATGTTGCGAAGCGCGGACGCCAAAGTCGCGGCTCGTTCCGGGTGAGCCTGAAGTTCGTGCAACGGACGGACATGAACCCGGATGGTGAACAGCACGTCCCGTGTCCGCGGGAGCCGACGCAGCGTCTGCCGCTCCATCCGTAGCCATAACTTCTCGCCGGCATTCTCGGCGGTAATGTCGGGGTTCAGTCCTTGGCGACCATGCCCCGTTGGCTGAAACAGTGCCGGATCATCAATCAACCCCCAGTTGAGACGCCACACCGGCTTCTCCACCTTCAGCCGTTCGAAGAAGCGATCCACCGTTGCCGCGAGTTGCTCTTCGTATCCCGCCACTGGTTCATGGATGGCGGTCAGTGCTTGGCCCATTTTCTCGACAAGTCGCCACCGGGTCGGAAAACACAAGGACGCGCCGACAAGACGATACGTGTTGGTCGCGGGATCATGCCGCATCAGACACAAGTCTTCTTGCACCAGCCGTCCCGCCAGATCAAGCGGATGCAACACTTGTTGTGAGAGATGCCAGCGTTGTGGTGTCACCAGGTTATCAAGAAAATCGCCTGCACTCCGGTAGAGCGTCGGAAAGCGCGCGGGAAGATGCGCGGCGAGCAACTCCAGCACTTCCATCGACCCAGCCAGTGCTTCGGGCAAGACGGCGAAGACCTCGTGATACCGTTCACGCAGCAAGCGTTCTTTCTCGGCTAGCTCGCTGACGAAATGGGCGTCAATCTCAATCCAGTCTTGGAGGTCCAACGGTTGCAGGCCCGCCAGGAGACGAAAGGGCCCCGCGCGAAACGGCACATAGTCGGGTGGCGGCGGCAATGTGGAGGCGAGGGGCGATGCGGTCACGCCCCTTTTTGTAGGGGCTCAAGGTCAGTTGCGCAAGGGAGATCACGAGGCTACTCCCACGCGATGTGGCGGCCAGCAAACGTGCGCTTTGATTCCTGAGTCAATAGCGCTATAGGAGTGCGCGAGAGACAGTCACGACCACGAAATTTTCATCTTGCGAGGAGGCCCACAATGAAAGCGATGCGAGCCCACCAATTCGGTGGTCCAGAACAATTACGACTCGAAGACGCACCCGACCCCCAGGTGCAAGCCGGACAAGTGCAGATTCGCGTGCGTGCAGCGGGAATCAATCCAGCGGACTTAGTCAGACTCTCAGGCCGTCTCCAGCCGCTGTCGTTACCCTATATTCCGGGAACGGATGTCTGCGGAGAAGTGGAAGCAGTCGGAGCCGGGGTCACCCATGTCAAATCAGGTGACCGTGTGTTTGGTCGTACCTCCGCCGGCGGGTATGCCGAAAAAACGTGCCTGGTGGCAAGTGAGGCGATGCCACTCCCAGCCAACTTGTCGTTTGATGAAGGCGCGGCGATTCCCATCCCCTTCTATACTGCCTACCGGGCGTTGCATCACAAGGCGGCACTCAAGGCTGGCGAGACGGTGTTGATCTCGGCTGGCGGTGGTGGCGTTGGTGTCGCCGCGATCCAACTCGCCAAGATTACGGGCGCGCGAGTGCTAACCACCGTTGGTTCAGCAGACAAAGCAGAACGCACCCGTGCCTTGGGAGCGGATGTGACCATCAACTACAGAGCGCAAGATTTTGCGGCGGAAGTGCAAAAACTCACCGATGGGAAAGGAGTGAATGTCATCATCGAAAATGTGGCATCCGATAATCTGGCAAAAGACCTGACGATTATCGCTCGCGATGGGCGGATCATCATCATCGGCACTGGTACCGGGAAAGGCCCAGATGGTTCCTTCGCCGTTATGCACGCGTTAATGAAAGACGCCAACATCCTGGGTATGAGTTTAGTCAATGCGGGCCCGGTTATCGCGGAGATGGCAACGGCACTCACCGGATTATTCGCGGCGGGTAAGATCAAGTCCATTATTAGCAAGTCGTATCCGCTGGCGGACGCGCAACAAGCGTTGGCTGATCTGGTCGCGGGGCGCGTATTCGGCAAACTTGTGTTGCATCCGTAAGAAAAGAAGAGAAAAGGGGGACGGTGGGGGAATCGACCCCTGCCACCGTCTTTATGGCGGTGACGGTGACTGTTCACCCGTTGTCCGAAGCAGTCGGCGGAGATTGAGCAGCTCAATACGATTGAGCTGCAACGTGTCCACTGTGGCCCGTCCGGTAGCGGTACGGCCAACGATACGAAGAAGGTCTTCGCTCCAGAAAAAGTGCTGTGTCCATCGCTGCCGCCGCGGATGAAAGAGCGGGACGAGGCGGCCTGTCCTCGAATCTCGTCCGCGCGTTTTGTTGCCTTTGTAGCTGTTACAGCCACAGGAAAAAGCCAAGTTCTCCGGAACCGTCAAGCCGTTCTTACTGAGAGGAACAATGTGATCGACCTCGAAGGGCTGTGTGGAAAATGCCGATGGGCTGAGACAATACTCACAGTGCCACTGTGCTCGTGCTGCGATCAATCGGCTAAGTTTACGCGAAGGACGGTTAGAAGACATCCTGATTCTCTACAAACCCTAATTCACGCATGATCTCGCGCAGCGTCATTCCGCGCCGCTGTGCGAGCTGGTACAGGGCTTCTAGACGTTGGACATTCATCTGTTCCACCTGTCGCCAAAACCCTTGCAGTTCCTCTAATTCTCCCGCGGTTAACGACTCCTTCTGACGCTTTCGCCGCAACCGATCAAAGCGCCGTTTTTGCGATGCCGGCAAGACGGAATTCTCCTTAATCCGCTCCAACAACAGAGCCTCGTCGTCCGCGATTTCCCGTCCGTGTTGTTGCCATGTACTAAACTGCCGGTTGAACTTTCGCAATTCGGCTGGGGGCAAGCTTTTGATAACGGCAATGGCATGAGCGGCCGTGTGTGGGGTAGCTGTAGCAGACACTGTCACCGTCCTCCTTCTTGTTGGGTAGCCTAATGCAGGAAAACGGCATGGTCAAACCGGTTCTCCCGCTGTGTCGTCTGTTGTCTGAGGCAAAGGTTACAGGTAGATCATACAAAGGAAAAGGAGGAAGCATCCATGGAATACCGCACGCTTGGTGGCAGCGGGATAAAAGTGAGTCACTTCTGTCTCGGTGCCATGATGTTCGGACCGACGGCCAATCCAGACCACGACGAGTGCATTCGCATGACGCACGCGGCGCTGGACGCGGGAGTGAACTTCATCGACAC
>JANMSE010000051.1:0-5076 GCA_031389045.1 Deltaproteobacteria bacterium
CTGGACGCACAGGGACTCACGAGTCCCGTGGAGACCACGGACTTTCTGACCTCCTATCTGACCGAGGTCCTTGATGTTGATTTCGCGCCCCGCCCGGCTGCCGACTTCGCCGCCTATTTCCGTGCCTACACCGAGCAAAATCATCGGCAGTGCTGTTATTCCGCTTCCACCGGCCAGGCCGACAGTTGGATGAGCGCGGAGGTGCCCAAAGGCATCGTCGTGCAACAATTCTCCAATCGCTTGGAAGGTGGCGTCAAACGCGAACCCAAGCGCAATATCTGTCCGGTCTGTCGTGAGCAGTTTTTCCTGGAGCAGATGCTCTTTCGGTCCGGCGGCTCAAAAGGGATGTATCTGCATTTCTTTCCCGAACAGCATGCGTCCGCCGCGTATCTGCACACCCTACGACGGACGCTTCAGACCCTCGCGCAACAGACCGATCCCGACACCTTTTTCTTGCCGACCGAGGCGAGTCTCGTCGACGAGGACAAAGAGGGGGAAAAAGACTTCGTCCTTGATCTCATGGCCCAGAAGGCGCGGGGGTTTTCCATCCCTAAGCGTAGCGAGGCCATCGGCAATACGATCACACTTCCTGTGTGCCCTGGTGTTGACGTGACAAGCGACGGTGAGCGGTTGCTCTCCTGTGTTGAGATTGGGTTGCGCCTCGGTCGGTTCCTCGGCCTCAAATGCTTAGTCTCGGAAGCGCCGATTCCCTCCTTGGGGCCGCGACAGTTTGGGGACTTCTACATCGACACTCTCCCATCGGCGTTGCAAGGATTCTTTGGTGCCCGCGACCTTCAGCCCGGAGAAACCGACCGACTCCTCGCACGCTACACCGCGCTACGCATTGTCGATCGCGAAGTGCGCACCGGCTACGACTCCGTCGCGTGCGATTTAGCACGCGCTCTTGGCGCGGGATCGCTCGCGATCTTCGCCGTGGCGGGTCGGGCGCTGGAACGCAAGATAAGAGGAGGAAAGGCCACCGCGCCGGAAGCGCTCGCCAATCGTATTCGCGCTCGGCTGGTCACCACGTTGGAAATTTTAGTGAATGGAGGAACTGCTATGGCAGACGAAGATTCCGTATCCGCACGACTCAAAACAATGGCGCACCTGGCAGCCGAACAGGCCATCCGTGGCAGTAGTTTCAAGCGCAATTCCTTGCTTGATCCTGTCAGTTTGGCTTTCGACCGCCTCCGGCGGAAATCAACGCCGCTCGACTTGGAAAGTGTCCAAGCCGCGACCAGTCAGGCGATTTTCAACCGCTTGGAGCGATTGGCCGACGTGCAATATAAACCTGGCGCACCCAAACATGCGAAAGTGTCCCAGTTCGTTACCGTCTTTTACGAGCTGTTGCTGAACAACTATGGCGGACATCTCGCCCGTTTTCTCAGTGACGAAAAGACCGTGAAGGAAGCCTACTTGTTCTACCTCAACGCCGCGCTCCAGAAGCGGCGCGAAGAACGAGCCGCCACCGGAGAACCGGACGACACAACCACGGACGAAGAACAGAATTAAGAGGAGGCCCTATGAGTGCATTGGCAGGATACAGCGATTTTTTACTGGACCGTTACTTTAATCTTCCCCAGGGACGGTACGTCAACCTGATTGTCCTCCGCGAGACCCAATCGGAAACGATCTTTCGCACTGAGGGGAGCGGGGAGCCGTTGAACCGCGAATTCGTTCATGCCGGGTTGACTGGCAGTGACGTGATCCCGCGCGTGGTGATTTCCAAGCGCAAGCAAACCGCCGTGGAGCGACGCACCGGGCGGGAACTGTTGCGTGGCTTTGGCCTTCTGCAAAAGCATGACGACGGCGCGGAGTGCATGCTCAACACCAACTCGCCTTGTGAAAAGTGTGTGGACTGCTGGGTCTACGGCTTTGCCGCTGGCGGTGGGGGTGCGCAGAAGTCGCGTATCATTACCGAAGACGCCTTCTCGTTGCTCCCCTCCAGCTCCATCGTCGATACCAAAACGTTTAACGCGCTCTTCGACAACAGTACGATGCGCAATCCCGTGACCGGCGAGCCGTCAACCAGCATCGGCGAAAGCGAGTACATCAAACCGGAGTCGCACTTTCTCGATCTTGAAGTGCTCAAGGACGTGACCGCCGATGAGTTAGTCTATGCCTGTGGGAACATTCTGCGTAGCTCCCGCTATGGCGCGATCTCGTCACGAATTGGCCGCGTACAGAATACGATCCTCGCTGTGGTGTTCTCGCGCGCGGAGATTTGCAGCTCCCTGGAACTCACCCAAGCGTCATACGACCGCCTGACGGAGAAAGAGCATCCGCTCCACACCGATGCGGTGGCCCAGGCCGTCACTGGAGAAAATGGGGCGCTGGCGCACTTGCTACCCCAGACAATTGGCCCCTATCAGGTGATGACAGGACAACCACTGGCGGCATTCCTCGCCGAAATCCACGAGACCTACAAAACCCCAGAGCCGTTCCTGCGGCGACTCGACGCCTCGTACCCAGCGAAGTCCCCCAAAACCAAGAAGGGTCGATAAAGGAGGGCGGCATGCTCGTCTACCGTCTTGAATTGACCTTGCATGAAAAGGTCTTCTTCGCCAGCCGTGAGATTGACGAACTGTTTCAGACCGAACCCGTGCTGGGCAACTATGCCCTCACCTACGCGCTCGGGTTGGCCGTGACGCCGTATCGCTTGTCCGAGCGAGAAGACCGTCCCTATTACCGCGAGGATTTTTCCGTCCTCAATGACACCGGCATCTATGTCACGCCGGGGACCCCGCTCAATGCCCCGACGCTTGAGGTCGAGCGCTTCAACGGGATGGTCGAATCGTACTGGTACAAGATGGCCAACAATGCCGTAGTGTCCGACCTCGCCGTCCGACTTGATGGCGCGCGCGCCGGTGACGAACTTCCCGCAAAAGGGACGGTTACGAATGTTGTCGCGTGGCAATCGCTTCGCGTGTTACGTCTTCGCGCGGGAGGCGCTGACGCTCCCGCGTTACATTCGTCTCGGCAAATTTCTGGGCAAGACTCGCGTTGCCGTGACGCACGAATGGCGAGACCCCCCAACGCATACGGCGCGCGAGGTGCAAGTGGACGTATTTCTTAACCCGCTTGATCTGAGCGCGGAGACCCAGCTTGGGTATTATGACTTTTTCAACCTGCCGCCCGTGCCGCTTATTCGCAACGCCCAGCTTTCGGGGCGTCTGTATGCGCTCGGCGAGGCCCATTTGCCGGCTGACATGGCTTATGGATTCCCGCCCGTTGAAGCGCCGACGCGCGGCAGAGGACGACGGAGGGCATCGTAATGTCTGAACCGATTCAGATTCACCTGGAGGCCGAGTATCAACGCCGTGCCGCGCTTGAAACTATTCCCGCCGCCGTGCGCACCGTGTTGCCCCAGCCCTTGCAGCACCAAGTCGACACGGCGGCGGCCCTTGCCACGCATGACATGGTTATGAACGCTTTTCCCACGGGCACGGGCAAAACCAAGGCGGCGCTGCTGTGGCTGCTCGACCATCGCAAAGCGAATACGCTGCTCATCGCGCCGGTCAACGAGTTGGTACGACAGCACGCGCACGATGCCGAACGGTTTGTGGCCGACGCTGGGTTACCGCATGTAGTGGAGAGTGTGGATGCCGCCTTTTTACGCACATTGCCGGAGGAGCTGGGGAAACGGCCGAGTGAGCGCTTCTACCGCATACTGACAAACCCCGCATCATTGCCAAGGGCGCGTGCGGCGCACGGGACCGCGAAGCCCCCACTGCTGTTGGTGACGAACCCTGACCTTTTTTACTACGCCATCTTTTACCTGTTTAATCGTCTCGACCGTCGCAACATCGCTGAGCAGTTCATCGCCAGGTTTCACTACATCATCATTGACGAAGTCCACTACTATGACGCCAAGCAGTTCGCCAACCTGCTGTTCTTCATCTTGCTCTCCAAGGAGTTTGGCTACTTTTCTCCTGACCTGCCGGAACGCCGCAAGATTTGTCTGCTCACCGCGACTCCCGACGCGGACTTCAACCGGTTTATTGAACGGTTGGAACAAGAAGGCGTGAGCGTTAAACGGTTAGACCCACAGCCTGTCAGTCCAGACGATCCCCTGGCCACGAAGAGTCTCACCGAAGTCGAACTGGAACTGCACCCGTATACACGGGACGCGGCTTCAGAGCTTCTTCCTCACGTCAAACGGATCGCGGAGTGTGTGGCCCAAGGGAAAGACGGCGCGGTCCTGCTCAACAGTTTATACGGGGTGAATCGTGTCGCCCGGGAGTTTGAGCGCGCATTGGGCACGGAGAATGTCGGGCGCATCACCGGGCCACTCAGCCAGGAAGAACGGCACCGGGCTCCTTACAAACCGATCCTGCTTGCCACTCCGACAGTGGACATCGGTTTCAATTTCGAGGGGCACCCCAAAGCACGCCAGAACCTTGATTTTGTCGGCTTTGAAGCCCAACGGGAAGATCAGTTCTGGCAACGGCTTGGTCGCGTCGGGCGCGTGCTGGGCAAAGCGGAGCAAGACATTCCGTCCACAGCGCTTGCCTTTATTCCCGACGAAGCGCTCAAAAATCTGCGGCAACAGATCGGAACCCAAACCTCATTTTCTCGCGCGCAATTGAGAAGCGTGTTACATGAGGCCGCCGGTGAACGGATGCAGCGCCCCTCCTTTGCGCAGTATGTGAGTTCGTATGCGTTGCTGGAAATCACGCAGTCGCTCGCGGAAATGGAGAAACTCCTCGGCGAAAACGCGGACATCATTGAGCGGGTCTTTGCTACCGTCAAGCGTGTGTACGCACCAGCAAGTAAGAAGCAGTTATGGAGTCTGCGGGGCGAGATTCGTCGCTATCAGGGGTTCCGCGGCTTACAAGAAGACTTACGCAAGGCCGAGGGGAAACCCGATCCCGCCATCGTGATGAAGGCGTTACGCGAGTATGCGCTTGAAGAAGGTGGACAAACATTCTCCGAAGAGCAACTCAAACTCAAAGTGGACCCAATGCTGTCCGCTCCAGGGGCACGAATGCGACTGCACGCTTACGTCGCCCGCGAAGTGGCCGCGCTGTCCCCGGTGTTTAGTTTCCGGGACGCCAATATCGGGGCGGAAGTGCT
>JANMSE010000471.1:0-2548 GCA_031389045.1 Deltaproteobacteria bacterium
GAGCGTGATGACGGCGAATCGTCAAACGTCTCGCAAGACTCAAGACCTGACCGCAGCGACCCAGATACCGCCAGCGAGCTTGATCTCAGCAAGCGTCGTTGTTCTCGTCTGCAGTTCGCGATGAGTGGAAGATTCAAGACCGCAGCTCTGTGCCGGCAATCCTCATTCCGACGCGAGTGAGTACGTCTGGCTCACACAACATCTTGGAGTGGCGCTGCCAAGCCCAAGCGTTTTTGACGATCTCAGTTTCAGCCGCATGCTCCAAAGTAGCTCCAAGCGGGCAGTCGTAGATTCGAAGCCGTTTGGACATCAAATCAAGAATCGACCAACCGGTGAGCCCAGACTGTGCAATGGCCAGAACGGTCGGGATTGGCGATAGCATTGCTGGGAGCCGTCCGATTGATCGCGCTGTATTTATTCCGAGACGTATTGGGTATTTAACGTACAAGAATGTCGGAATAGCTGATGAAACTATAAACCAAAGCCAGAACACAAAGCCGCGTGAAATTATTTCCAGGTCGGCTATATATCTTACTACCGTAACGCTTTTTAATATAAATAAACCCACTATAAAACCTAAGGCAGATTTAGTTAGAAGGTCGATGATAACCGGTCCTTCATCTGGCACCTCAGTGCGTCTGAGCATTTCAGCGGTCGACATGCGAGAAAGATGAGCTTTTGAACAAGCAATCATCGAATTAAGCAAAGGATCGCCTTTGGTACGGATGGAAATAGTATGTGGATAGACTTGGCGACGTACTGGATATTGCGGCAGCGCCGAGTTGGCGCTCCGCGCGCGTCCACAAGATGCAATTAGGAGAATCAATGTCAACCCCAAAATGGCAGGTATAGAGCCCAATAGCGCTGCTGTTGCAAACCGCTCCACCTCGACGCTTGCGATGTCCGAGTCGAATAGAAGATACCCAGTTAGATTTAGAAGCCAAAAGAAGTAAATACACCCTGCATAGTAAACAAAAAACAAGTGTAGAAAGGGAATGCCAGTTAGAAATGCCCCTTCACTCCGCATGAGCTTACTAACATCGATGAACGGCGCCGCCAAAGTAATTACTCTTACTCTTCTCGATAAATTTGGCGCGCATGCGGCTTCATACGCCATAGTGCCACCATGAGAATGTCCTATTAAAACTGTGGGAACATCGTCACTGAGCATCTCTTCAACGAACTTCCCTAGATCACGAGTCGCATTCTGTCGAGAAACTCGACTATTTTGCCCGTCCCACGAAAATCCGTATATCACGGCATTCGGATCTGACTCTGCAAGGTGCTGTATCAACGAATGAGATGAGCGATGGAATGGTGCGCCCCATGTTCCGTGCACCCACACTAGTCGTTGGGTGGGCTGAGACGAGGGTTGTCGCAAGACAACTAGTTTGTTGACGCGGTGGCGCTGAAACCGCGCCCGAATCCGGGCGACTGCATCACGGAGCGGACTCACAGTCCACAGCGTTGAGCCAATGGTCGCCATCTTGATAAGGCTATAAGCGCCATATCGCCGGTGGATGTGAACCAGCGTCTTGGTGGCAGAGCGAAACCAAGAAGCTGCTGCAACAACTGCAGCTTGGATAAATGACAGTAGCGACCAGAAAATACTCGCGTAGAGCCACAGTCCATTTGCTGCGCCTGCTAGAAGTTGACCGAAGTCGGCAGAAAGCGGCAGGTCCATTGCATGGCGAGTGGAGTAGGTCCGGCGAGGTAGCCGCGAGGTCTAACCAATGGCGTTTATCTGACGCCGAGCCGACGGTGAACAAGCACGCTGGTTTCGCATGACGTCAGATAAAACTTGTTGGACTAAACCGTTGGGCCGGCAGTGGCGTGGGGGAGTGTAAGGGAGTACTGAGTACTGGGGTCTCGCCTCTTGTCTCAAGCCTGCTGATCGCCTCGCGCGCGGTGACGATATCGATTCCCTGATAGCTGCCCAGAGGAAGCAGATCGCGCTTGTCGCCGGAGTCGATGAGATCGACTTGGCCGGCCCGTGCGGCGGCCAGCTCATGATTGTCATCGGGATCGGTGGGCACCACTCGCGGCACGCTCGTCGGTGCAACCACGATGGCCAAGCGGCGCAGGTCATCGACGATGCCCGCCGGGGAGGTCACGGGGTCAGGGGAGGTCACGGGGTCACGGAGGTCACGAGAGGTCACGGGGTCAGGTCTTGCCTCTTGCCCCCAACCCACCTCCAACCGCTTCCGCCACAGCGATCAAACGGGAGCGTAGCGGGGATTCTGGCAAGAAGCAAGACCTGACCCCGCGCACCCCCGACCTCGCGCACCCCCATTAGGCGTTACAAGAACAGTCCTTCATGCGGGCTCAGTCGCCATCTTCGTTCTCCTGCGCAAGTTGCGACTTGAGATGGTAGGCATTGATGTCAAAGTCGGTGCTGTCCGAGACTGCGGCCAGTATCAGGGGCGGAACGCGCTCCCGCTCCTCCTCGGTCTCGAAGTTTGTGAAGCCGGCCGCAGCCGCCTCGGCGAACAGTTTCCCCGACAGCCGCTTTGCCTTTGCTTCGTGGCTCTCTATGTCGGGATTGGCG
>JANMSE010000473.1:0-1557 GCA_031389045.1 Deltaproteobacteria bacterium
CGCGAGTCCGATCAGCGTTGCGCCCAGGTAAGTATGCGTCCAGCCGTGCAGCACATCCGCGCCGCGGATGATGCCGACCAGCGGTTCGATGTCCATCGTCACCTGCGCGATGCCGAACACCAGCACGCTGAAGTGGCGGCCGCCGGCGGCCTTGATGATCAGGGCGGGGCCCATGTGGAGGGGGGTGAAGGGCATGGCTGTTGCGCGAGTTTATTATGTAGGGTGGGCGCGCTGCACTTCGCCCATCCTACGCTTGCTACACGTTAAGGTTGAACGCATTGCACTTCCCGAATCTGGCCCTCGTGCCATATGTAGAAGCTCTCGAGAGTCGAATAAACGTGACGCTCTGAATTCCACGTGACACGTCTGTTCATTGTTGCGACGTGCCCCGGCTTACACTGAACTACCGGTTTCAAAGGCGTTTCAAAAACGCCGTAGAATCCCACGTGTCGCCCGAGGGGAAAGAAAACTTCTGTTTCTCTTACGCCATATCCTACCGGACCAGATCTGCCACTTTTCCATACTAGGGTCACGGGGTGATCTGAGCAAACGAATTCCGGCCCGTCAGGCGGCGCTACCAGTACAGACCACGTTCTCTGGCCAAGAATCGGCAAGAGCTTGCCGAAAGCATGAAATTCAACACTCAGATTTCCTCCTGAAGAGAACTCAATTTGATACTTTTTCTCCTCGACGAACTGCTTGACGTCCTCAAACGACACGTTGTCATCAATGTTTTCTCCAGACTCTCGTGCCTTCTTTATGTGGTGATTCCAGATACTCTTGTCAGATACGAGAAGATTTCCGATGCGATGGATCACCTGCTCATGTGAATGGTTGAAGACTTCCCGGAGTTGCGGGTTCCGGACAGCAATTAACCCTAGGAGATTCAGTATCCAGTTCCAATCGTCGTCGTTCGGAAACTCTTTGGTTTCGACGACTTTTCGAATTGCGGCTACGGCTTGCGCTTCGAATGGTGCTAGTGCTTGCTCAATCGCGTCTGGCGGATGTCCTTCAATGTCAATGCGGTTGAAATCTCTTTCTGCTGCAACGTTGATTGGGGAGGTGCGAAATGAGCGGCCGCTATGAATATCCAATACGTTGAACTGGCCATCTTTTTGGCTCGTATCAGTAAATGCTGCCAGATAGGCTTGTGGCAAATAATGATGTTTTCTTGCGATGGGCTTCGTGGCCATGCATGTTCTCGCTAACGCTCGTCCTGCGTCACGGCATTTTCCACCCCAACCACTCACAAACCCCGCGCCCCAGCACCCATTCCTTGTCCGCTGCCTTGACCCACGGCGCATCCTTCAACCACATGTCGATGTGCTGGCGATACGGCACCGTTGAGCGCGACCAGTCGCTGCCCCAGAACAGGCGCTGCGGGCCGAAAGTCTCGTAAGCGCGCTGGGCGTAAGTCTGCACTTTGGTGAACGGGTACGGCTCCTTCAGATAGCAGGGCAGCGCACTGGCCTTGACCGCGACGTTGGAGCGTTTGGCGATGGGCAGCAGTTTGTCAAAATCGCGGAACGTGTCGTCTTCCGGTTTGCCGCTCGACAG
>JANMSE010000486.1:0-9764 GCA_031389045.1 Deltaproteobacteria bacterium
CCGTTCGTGAGTAGCGATTTCTTACTGCGGGTAGTGACCGCCTTGAAAGAAGACAAGCGGCAGAATGTCACATTGTAGTTTGCTCGAGAACGCAGGTGCGAGTTGCTAGATCATGTCAGGACACACTGGGCTTGGTAAGAAAGTCAGAGGGGATTTGTAGGTGCACCTTCCTGTATTACCGCGAGTTCTTCGATCACCCGTTCCCCGCGCTCCACTCTTCCTCCGTGGTCAATTTGGTGTCTGGCCACTCTATGACGACCGACCGCGGGCGGCTGGTATGAAGGTTGATGGGTTCATCGTGAGAGCCGCGCGCGCTTCCTAAGAGTCGAAGACTTGCCGGTACATCTCGCGGAGAGACAGAGGCACGCCCAAAGTCGGGAGCGCAATGTGAGTGTCTAGGGTGTCATAGGTTTGGGCCGTCCACTCGTCGGTGGGCTGGCGTTGCCAGTGTTCGACCCATACGCGGTCTTGTTCGATCAGTAGATATTCGCGCAAGGTGGGAATGGCTTGGTAGAGGGTGAACTTCTCTCCGCGATCATAATCACGGGTCGCACCCGAAAGGACCTCCACGATGACACTCGGGTTCGTGACGGTATCGGGCCGGTCACGCGTCAGGGAAATCGGACCGCACACCACCATCACATCTGGATAGGTAAACAGCCCGTCCGGAGTTTTCACGCGCAAGTCCGAACCGAAGGCGCTACACCCTTTCAGCCGCACAGCGCCGCGTAACAAGGTCAAGACGTTCGCACTGAGGTGATTGTGCACCACGGACGCCCCCGCCATCGCGAAGATTTCGCCGCGGTAGAATTCGTGTTTGATGCCGGAGCTGGCCTCGACCGCGAAGTAATCGTCTTCACTGTAATGGCGTTGGGAATGTTGGAGCATGATTTTTCCAGTCAGGGAGCGCGTGAGGTGTCGCTTATGAGCACAAGAGACGCCCCAACGCGGCGTCTCTACAACGCCCATAACTCGCGCACGTTCAGTGTAAACCCCGGTAACTCAGGCTCCCCACTTACGGTGGCCGGATTGTCAAGCGTCTCCACGGGCTGGTCTGGGCGGTAGACGTAGACTCGCTTCTCTGACGGATCAATGAGCCACCCGAGTCGTGCGCCGTTATCGAGATATTCCCGCATTTTTTCGTGCAGGATAGTTAAACGATCCGTGCGGGACCGTAATTCGACGACGAAGTCTGGACAGAGGGGCGCCGGTCCTTCTTGCTGATCTTCGGTCAAGCTGTTCCACCGCTCTTGTCGGACCCATGCCGCATCTGGAGAACGTCGGGCTCCGTTTGGCAGGGCGAAAAGTGTGGAAGAATCGAAGGCTAACCCTGTTCCATCGGTTTGACTCCAAGCGACGAGTGCGTAAGTAAGGGTGCCGTTTCGCAAACCTGTCTTTGATCCCGTTGGCGGCATAATCACTAACTCTCCTTGCGCATTCAATTCGAGTCTCATCTCTGGATTCTCCGCGCAGAGTCGCAGAAACTGCTCATCCGTGAGGCTCATCGAACGGATATTCATCCGGTATGGCTCGTGGGGCTCTGGAGTAAGAACGGTCTGTGACATACGGCACCTGGTCCTGTGTTTTCTTTACACTGCTGTTTCTTGGTGTTCCAATTGTCTCTCAGCGTGCGACTCCACTTTTTCCATTTTCACCGCGCAAAACTTGAACTCGGGAATTTTGCCAACCGGATCAAGCGCGTCGTTGGTGAGGAGATTGGCGGCGGCTTCGCGGAAATGGAACGGAATGAAGATGCTGCCTTTCTGCGTGCGTATCCCAATACGTGCCTTGAGCACAATCGACCCGCGCCGCGAGCTGACGCGTAGCATCTCGCCATCCTGCGCCCCGAGGGCGTAGAGGTCTTCGGGATGAATCTCGACAAACGCCTCTGGTTCAATCGCATCGAGCGCCTTGGAACGGCGGGTCATCGTGCCCGTATGCCAGTGCTCCAACACACGGCCCGTATTCAACACCAGTGGATACTCCACGTCCGGCAACTCATTGGCCGGGGCGAACTCCGCCGGAACAAATTTTCCCCTGCCTTTGGGAAAGTCGTCGACGAAGATCACCGACTGTCCAGGTTGGTCGGGGTCCGGGCACGGCCACAACTCACCAGTTGTTCCCAATTTCTCATAGCTTAATCCAGCCAGGCTGGGCGAAAGGGCCGCGAGTTCGCGAAACACCTCTTCGGGTGCGTTGTAGTGCATGGGGTAACCCATGCGCGTCGCGACCTCACAGATAATCTGCCAGTCTGGCCGTGCCTGCCCTGGCGCATCAATGGCCTTGCGGCCAATCTGCACGCGCCGGTCGGTGTTCGTGTAGGTGCCTTCTTTTTCCGGGAAACTGGTCGCGGGCAGAATGACATCGGCGAACT
This sequence comes from Deltaproteobacteria bacterium, assembly GCA_031389045.1. Classification (GTDB taxonomy): domain Bacteria; phylum Desulfobacterota; class Binatia; order Bin18; family Bin18; genus JABFSC01. The sequence continues at coordinate 2,375 of JANMSE010000486.1, forward strand.
CGGCGGTCTCGGTGAGAAAGATGTCCTGGACCACTAAGAACTCCAGGTTCGAGAGCGCTTTGCGTACTTTGTTGATGTTGGGGTCGCTGAGAAACGGATTCTCGCCCATCATGTACATGCCCTTGATCGTCCCGTGCAGCGCCGCGTGGGCGATCTCGACAACCGTGAGGCCTGGTTTGGGATCAAGCGCGATGCCCCAGGCTTTCTCGAATTTCTCGCGGATGGCCGGCACATCAACTCGCTGGTAGTCGGTGTAGACCATCGGAATTAGGCCGGAGTCGGAAGCCCCTTGGACGTTGTTCTGTCCACGTAAAGGATGAAGCCCCGTTCCTGGTCGCCCAATGTTGCCGGTCATCAGACACAACGAAATCAGACAGCGGGCATTGTCCGTCCCAGTCGTGTGCTGGGAAATGCCCATGCCCCAGAAGATCATCGCGTTCTTGGCGCGCCCGTATACACGAGCAATCGTGCGCACCTGCTCGGCGGGCACGCCCGTCAGCTTCTCGACCAATTCCGGGGTATATTGCTTGACGGTCTCTTGGAGCGCGGCGAAGTTCTCGGTGCGTTTGGCGATGAAATCAGGATCGGTGAGTTCTTCCTTGATAATGACGTGCATGAGACCGTTTAGAAAGGCGACATCCGTACCCGGCTTATAGCGAATGTAATGCTGCGCGTGGTCGGCGATGCCGGGGCGACGTGGGTCAATCACGATGAGTGTGGTTCCGCGTTCGGCGGCCTCCTTGAAAAAGGTCGCCGCCACCGGGTGATTCTCCGTGGTGTTGGAGCCAATAATCACCGCCACATCCGCGTATTGGACATCGCCAAAGACGTTGGACACCGCGCCAGACCCGATGGTTTCTTGCAGGGCGGCGACCGACGAGGCGTGACACAGGCGCGTACAGTGGTCCACATTATTGGTGCCGAACGCGGTACGAATCATTTTTTGGAATAAGTAGGCTTCCTCGTTGGAGCATTTCGCCGACCCGAAACCCGCCAATGCGTTAGGTCCGTGTTGGTCGCGAATGCCTTTCAACCGCGACGCCACCAGCGTGAGCGCTTCTTCCCAGGTCGCTTCGCGAAACGCTGGCATGACCTCGGCGTAATCGACGATGCCGCCGGGTTTGCGTTTCCACTGACCATCTTCACCACGTACGTCATCTGAGAGCGGTCCGCGTGGGTAAAATTCAGGCCGACGAATCAACGGCACGGTCAAGCGCTGCGGATGCAAGGCATAGTCAAACCCGTAGCGTCCTTTGACACATAACCGTCCGTGATTGACCGGGCTCTCGCGACCACTGACCTGGATGATCTTGTTGTCTTTCACATGATACGTGATGGCGCAGCCGACGCCGCAGTACGGGCAGACCGATTTGACGGCTTTGGTCTCAGGAAGCGCGACATTGACGGTGAGTGCTTTATTGAACAAGGCTCCCGTGGGACACACGGCGGCGCACTCGCCGCATGAGACACAGGTGGAGGTGCCCATCGGCGAATTGAGATCAAAGCCGATGTGGGCCTGCGCCCCTTTGCCGGTGCGGCCAATCACTTCGTTATTCTGAATGTCGTCGCAGCCGCGAATGCAGCGGTCGCAGAGAATGCAGGCGTTATGATCGACGGCGATAACCGGTGAGGAGGCGTCATGCCCATTTTCCGACACGTGAGGACGGAAGCGAATCGCCGGTCTCGATTGTCCATTGGACGCGGGAGCTTTCAACAACCCGTAGCGTTCGCCGAGCAGTTCCAGCTCGCAGTCGCCGTTCTTCTGGTGCTTGACGCAGGGAATCGGGTGATCGGCGAGCAGGAGTTCCGTGAGCATCTTGCGTGAGCGCTCGATTTTCTCGGATTGTGTTTGTACTTCCATGCCGGCTTCGACCTGACGGATACAGGCGGCCTGCGCCACGCGCGCGCCTTTGACCTCGACCGCGCACACCCGACAGACCGCGACCGGGGCGAGTCGCGGGTCGTGACACAAGACGGGGATGTCGATGCCCAGTTTGCGCGCGGCATCCCAAATTGTTGTCCCTTCGGGCACGGTAATCGGTTGGCCGTCGATAGTGAGGGTAATGGCTTTTGTTTCTTGGGTTTCGGTGTTGGTCATCGCGAGTGGCCTCTTCTTTTGCATCTCACGCACCACGCATCACGTGTTACATGAGGTTCAGCTCCTGTTGTTTCTTCACGGACACGAACCCGTGTTCATCCCATCCACGAGCGTTATAGTATCCTTGAATCATCTCTCGCAACTCCGCGGGAGTCAGGCTCACCCCTTGGGCGACACCTGTGGATAATGCCTCGCTCAGGAGTCGCGGAGGGAGCCAGTCGTCTTGTGGCTGCCAGCCTTCGCGTTGGTTGAAGAGTTTCTTCACCGTATTGATCCGCTCGCCAATGCGGCGCATCTCGGTGGCGGAAAAATTCCAACCGGTCACGGCACCCAGCAGCTCGGCGGTTTCGGTGTAGAAATCATCAAAACATTTGCGCAGGAATTTGCAGACAATCAGGGAATCCAACACGGCGGAGAAATCCTCGGAGGCGGCCACCAATCCGCCGCGACTCGCCTCGGCGCGCAGTCTATCGACCTGACCGGAAAAATCCGCTTCGTAGGCACCGGACCGATTATGACACGCGCCACGCGGACTCACCGCCAATCCTAGCGCCATCGTCTTCAAGCCACGCGGTTCGTAGCCCGGTAATTCCATGCCTTTGACGTGCATGGCGAGCGCTTGCGCTTCTCCACCGATGTGAGCCGCCGCCCCTTTTGATCCTTCGGCGAGCAATTCACCGATGCCGGTGCGGTGGGCAATCGCTGAAATGACCTTGAGCAGCGCCTCGCCACTGCCAAACCGTAGGCCGAAGCGAGCGGCCTCTGGCAGCAATCCTTTCTCGGCGCATTCCATTGCCCACGCGATCGTGCCGCCGGTGCTGATGGTATCGAGTCCGTAGAGATCGCAGAGTTGGGCCGCGCGCAGCACAACGTCAGCTTTCTCGACCCCACACAGGGACCCAAGCGCGAACAGGGTCTCATACTCCAAGCGTTGCTCCTCGCCACTCGTGGCCCCGTTCATCACCTTGAAGAGCCGCTCGCAGCGAATGGTGCACGCGGCGCAGCCGTGGATACGACTAAAATGGTTTTCCGTTAAGGTTTCTCCACTGAGTTGCTCGCTGTGCTCGAAGGTCGAGTCCTGAAAATTGCGCGTCGGCAGGACGCCGAGGCGGTTGAACACGGACAGATTGGCCACGGTGCCGAGTTCTCGATATTTCGCGGTCACGGAGCTGAGGCTGCGAGCCCGGAGGGCATCCGCAAGTGCCTCTACGCCCCGTTGGTCGGCCACCTGCACGCGACACTTACCACGCAGCGCGATCGCTTTCAGATTCTTCGAGCCCATCACTGCGCCGACCCCACCGCGTCCGGCATGGCGGCCTTCGTTGCTAATTGTCGCGAAGCGCACACGCTGCTCTCCAGCCACACCAATCGCCGCGATACGGACAGCGGGGTCGCGCAGTTCTTCTCGCAAGGTCGATTCGGTCGCGTTCGCGCTCTGGCCCCAGAGATGAGCGGCGGGCTTCACCGTAACCGTGTCTTCCGTGATGTGGAGATACACGGGTGTTGTCGCTGCTCCGGTGACAACCAGGGCATCAATGCCCAGGCGTTTTAGTTCTAGCGCGAAGAAACTGGAGGACAGCGAGTCGGCGATGAAGCCGGTCAACGGCGATTTGGTGACAACGGCGAATTTCGCGGTGGTGGTGACCCCGGTATCGACGAGCGGGGCACTCACGAAGATCAGCGGATTGGCCGGAGCGTATGCCTCAACACCAGCCGGGGCGAACTCATAGAGCAGGCTCGTGCCAAGACCGATGCCGCCCAGGACCGACCGCATCCGTGCCTCCGTGAGTTCATGCCACGAATGCTCGCCGCTCGTGAGGTCAATATGAAGGAATCTGCCGTGGAAGCCGTTCATAAGAAAAGTCAAAAGTCAAAAGTCAAAAGTCAAAAGTCAAAAGTCAAAAGTCAAAAGTCAAAATCGAGATTCTAATTCCCCCACTTTTGCCTTTTGCACTTTGACTTTTGACTTGCCTCAGTTATCCTCCCGCATCACTCGAAAAAATCAGCAGATGGTCTCCTGACCGTAGTGGGTGATGCCAATCGCGAGTGAAATCCGTGCCATTCACATTACAGGTATATCCGTTGACCAGGGCGTGTCCATCCAGCGTGAGCACTGGACCGACTAATACCGGCAGCATTTTTCCTAATGCGGCGAGCGCGTCTTGGATGCGCTCGCCCTCCGACAGTATCAGTGGAATCGTGGCCGCCTTCGCTTTGAGTCGCGCGACACCGAACAGCTCCACGACAAGCGAAAGAGTTGCGACAGGGGTGGGCTCTTTCATAGCGCTCTCTTATTCATTGAGCTGTCTCTTGCGCCACAGCTCAAGCGCGGCCTGATAATCTTCTGGACTATTCAGATTGCGGAAACTCAGGCCTTCGGGATCGACGCGGCGAATCTCTTCGGGACTCACCTCACGGGTGCGGACCTTCTTATAGAGAAAAATCGGGCGCAGTTCGCCACGTGCTAATTGCTCTTGCAGTAACGGCACCACGCCGCGGCGATAGACGGCATGGAGTGGTTGCAGCCGCTCTTGCCAGTGAGGCACCACGACATCGTGGTCGTTCATCTGGGCGACGAGAAACGCAATCAGGTCAAGATTCAGAAACGGTGCGTCGCAGGAGGTGACGAAGCATAGCTCCGAGCGCGCCGCGCGTAAGCCGTACAAAATGCCCCCGACCGGTCCTTGGTAGGCAACGTCATCATGGACCATCGTGACCGGAAGCGTGGGCAATTGTTGTTCTGGCGCGGCGACGACCACGAGGTCCGAAAACAGGCGAGAGAGGGTTCTCACAGTGTGGACAATCAGCGGCTCGCCATCGAACGGGAGTAACGCCTTTGGCTGGCCCATGCGTGAGCTTTTGCCGCCGGCGAGAATGACGGCGGAATTTTGCGATTGAAGAGACATACAAAAATTCCCGTGATTTCTTCTGGGGAGTTCAAGCGGCGGTCGGGAGCCCTGTCTTGCCATCAGAGTCCCGTAGGGTGCGTTGGCATCGCTCTCTGTTCAGGGCTTGGGCTCTCGCCGCAGAATGCTCTCAATGCCTTTGAGCACGGCTTCAATCTGAGCGGGCGGAATCTGACCAACCAGTTCAGTCACTATACTGCGATCCAGAGAGACAATTTGCGAGACGTTGGCTACGGAGTCCTTGGGAAGGCCAGTATGCCGCGACAATAGGAGGACGTTTCCCGGAGCCGTGGCCCAGCGCACGTTACTGGTTAAAGGCACGCAAACCACCGTGGCAAGTCGACTGCGGTTGAGGGCCTCTCCTTGAACAATGAGGACTGGCCGCCGGAATCCTGGTCCCGAACCGACCGGAGCTGGCAATTCCGCCCACCACACTTCTCCCTGCTGGATTACCATTCACTGCGTTCCAATACTCGACGCGCCGCTCCTTGCCACGCGGGTTCTGGGCTTGTCTCCACTTCGGCACAGACAAGGTCCATCGCCGCGGTGAGCGCGTCCGTCGTACTGGCTTCTTCTTCGGCAATCAACACGATCAGTCGCACAGGCCCTTGCGGCACCTCGGTGGGGACAGTGGCTTGAATCCGGTGCCGCGCATCCACGGTCCCGATCACTTCTACAGCTCGCATGGTTCGTTCCTCTTGATTTTTGCTTTGCCGATTATCGGAAGCAGACGCCTTCTGGACAGCGTTTTTCGGTCAAATGCAACATCACCTCATCCTTAAAGTATTTCAGCACGGAGGTGATCGGGAGTGGCGCGGCTTGGCCGAGACCACAGATGGAGGTGAGTTGCATCGTCTCCGCGAGTTCGCCAATCAGGTCGATTTCGCTGATGTCCGCTTGTCCACGAGTAGCTCGCTCAAGAATCTGCACGAGCTTGTCACTCCCGACTCGACAGGGCACGCACTTGCCGCACGATTCATTGCGGAAGAAGGTGACCACGTTCAACGCGGCATCCAGCATGCACGTCCCTTCCGCGAGCGCGACGACCGCGCCGGAGCCGAGCATCGAGCCGACTTGCGCCAACGCTTGGAAATCCAGCGCGACATCAACCATCGATGCGGGTAAGAATCCCGACGACGCGCCGCCCGGCGAGAAGGCTTTCAACTTCTTACCCGTGCTGAGGCCTCCACCATATTGAGTGATGAATTCGTTGACCGATAACCCCAACGGCACTTCGTACACACCGGGTCGCGCGACATGGCCACTGAGGCCGATGTACTTGAGTCCGTTGTTGGTACGCCCCTGACTCTTAAACCAGGTCGCGCCACGTTGGAGAATCCCTGGGATCATGCTCAGCGTTTCCACATTGTGGATGAGCGTGGGTTTGCCCCAGAGTCCATGCGTTCCAGGAAATGGCGGCTTGTTGCGTGGCTCCGCGCGCTTCCCTTCCAGGGCTTCGAGCAAGGCGGTTTCTTCACCACAGATATAGCTACCGGCGCTGACGAAAATTTCGATGTCACACGAGAAGTCCGAACCAAAAATGTTGGTGCCGATCACGCCTTGGGTACGCGCGACGTCGAGCGCGTGCGCGAGTACATGTTCTTGATGTGGATACTCGTGACGCAGAAAAATAAACGCTTTCTTGGCACCAACGACGAACGCGCCCAAGAGAATCCCCTCGATCAACAGATGAGGAAACTTCTCCATCAGAAAGCGATCCTTGAAGGTTCCCGGTTCGCTCTCGTCGGCGTTGACCACGACATATTTCTCATCACCCGCCGCGTTGCGCACGATTTCCCATTTCATCCCGGTCGGGAACCCTGCTCCGCCCATGCCACGTAATCCACTATCCTTGAGCGTCTGGATCACGGGAGCGACATCACGTGTGGTGAATAATTGTCGGAGCGCGGCGAAGCGGTCGGACTCCGTGCCGTACGGATCAAGGACTGGCGACTCGGCTCCCTGTTGCACAAAGGGATTGTCAGGCACTTGCCCACGGGCAAAGGCGTCAAGCAATGACATGAGCCGGGACTCGTCCACTCCAGAATAAATCGTGTCATTGATCGCCACGGCGGGAGCTTGGTCACACCGGCCAAGACACGACACGCTGCCCACGGTGCAGGAAAGTTCGGAGTCGGGGGCGGTTCGGAGTGTGGCGGCCGCGTGTCGCTCAGCGGCTTGGTGCAATGGCCGCGCTCCCGCGAGATGACAGGACAAGTCCGCGCAGACTTTGACCTCTATTTTGGGACCTGGCTGTAAGCGGAAATGAGGATAAAAACTGGCGACTGCTTGAATCTGATAGAGGGGAATGATCGCCCGTTGCGAGAACGCGCGCAGTTCCGCCTCTGGCAAATAGCCGTGCCGCTCCTGAATCGCTTTGAGTTCG
>JANMSE010000500.1:0-5905 GCA_031389045.1 Deltaproteobacteria bacterium
CTGCCACCTGGCTGGAGATCGTCAGCGGTCAATTCCGGCAACAGCCGTTGCAGCGCTTTCACGAAAGCCGCCTTGCTAAACGAGCGCACGACTTCTCCCATCCCCGTGTACCAGTACCGACGCGCCATTTTCCAAAAGCCAGGGAACGTCAATGTCTCACGCAGGTCGCGCGGGACGAAATCACTTTTCTTGTAGCCTTCCCGCGCGAACGCGAGCACCGCGTTCGGTCCAGCTTCAACGAGTCCGTCAATCGTGCGGGTGAAATGCACCCCAAGAAACGGCAGCGCGGGGTCGGGCACGGGATAAATGAGGTTCTTGACCAAACTTCGTCGATGAGGAGCCATCGTATAATACTCGCCACGGAACGGGACAATTTGCATATCAGGAGAAGCTCCCGTCATGCGCGCGACGCGATCACACAGCAGCCCACCACAATTCACCAGATATTGCGTCGCCACCGTCCCTTGAGAAGTTTCGACCATGAGCCCTTCGTTGGTCTGCACGATGCGGTTGACTTGATGGCGGAGGCGAATCTCACCACCATGTTCCTGAACGAGTTTTGCATAGGTCCGCGCCACCCGTGGGAAATCAATAATGCCGGTGGAAGGGACATGCAGCGCTTTGATGCCAGTCGCGTGCGGTTCGAGTTCGCGCAATCGCTCCGGGCCAATCATCTCCATGCCTACCACACCATTGGCTGTGCCCCGGCGATACAGCTCTTCGAGGCGTGGCAGCTCTTCAGCCATCGTCGCGACGACCACCTTGCCACACCGCTCATAAGGAATGCCGTGTTGGTCACAGAACGTGACGAGCGCTTGAGCGCCCGTCACACACGTTTGCGCTTTCAGCGAGCCTGGTTTGTAGTAGATGCCGGAATGAATAACGCCGCTGTTGTGGCCGGTCTGATGCGCGGCAAGCCGCTCTTCTTTTTCCAGCACCACGAGACGCAGGCGCGGGTACCGCTGGGTAACCTCCATCGCGGTGGCGAGCCCAATAATGCCACCGCCAATAATCGTGAGATCGCAACTGCCGTCCATAGCTCACGGAAAAAGGCCGGGGAAATGTAAGCCCGTGGTTTCGGGAAGCGCGAACATCAGATTCATGTTCTGGACCGCTTGTCCGGCGGCGCCACGGCCAAGGTTATCAATCGCGGCGATGGCGATGGCGGTCGATGTCCGCGTATCAATTTTGACCGAGACATCGCAGTAGTTGGAACTCAGCGTCGCTTTCGTCTGCGGCAGCGTGTCGTGCAACACGCGGACAAATGGCTCATCGCGATAGGTCTCTTGATAGAGGCGCATGGCGTCCGCGTCAGTCAGTTGTTTGGCCAACGGCGCGTACACAGTGGCGAGAATCCCACGGGTCATGGGAATCAGGTGGGGCGTAAAAACCACGCGCAGAGCGGTTTTCGCGACGCCAGAGAGCTCTTGTTCAATCTCGGCGATATGATTGTGGCCGGTCACGCTATACGCCCGCACGTTCTCATTCGTTTCGGAAAAACCAAAGCTTCCACCACCGCCACGGCCAGCTCCGGAGACCCCGGATTTCGCATCAATCACGATGCCGCTGGTCTGAACAACCCCAGCTCGTAAGAGAGGAATCAGGGCGAGGAGTGAAGCAGCGGGATAGCACCCGGGATTGGCGAGAAGTCGCGTTTTCGCGATGGCCGCGCGGTGCAGCTCCGGCAGGCCATACACCGCTTCCGCGAGATACGACGGGGCGGTGTGTTCGACTTTGTACCACGTGGGATACAGTGCCGCGTCCCGCAAGCGAAAATCGGCGGCGATGTCGATCACTTTGCTTCCGTTATGAAGCAGCGCGGGCACCAGGTGCATCGCCTTCCCACTGGGAAGAGAAACGAAAGTGACATCGGAGTCGCGTCCAATACGGTCAGCATCGACCGCGATCATAATCTGATCGACGAAGCCGCGCAGGTTGGGATAGAGGCTCGACATGGTCTGCCCTTGCTGGCTTTCCGCGGTCACATGCACGATTTCAACCTGGGGGTGCATGGTGAGCAGCCGAACCGTCTCAGCTCCTCCGTAGCCCGATGCGCCAATAACACTCGCACGAATCTTTTTCACTCACACACTCCTCATCAATTCTTGTTGACTGTGTGAGTCCCTAACACAGCGCGCCGGGGAGAGCAACGCGCGGCTCACGCCATGCCGTTGCAAGCCAGTCTGACTGTGATTAACTGTGCACCGGGATGGGGAAGCCATGAAATTACTGAGTATCCGCAAAGTTTTCGTCGTCGGGAGTTTTTTACTGATTCCTGGACTCGCATTTGCCTTGGATGCCGCCGAAGAGCAAAAGGTCGATGCGCTGCTTCAGATTGTCCGCTCCATGCGGGACGAGAAATTTATTCGCAACGGTAAAGAATACGACACCACCAAAGCCGTGGAGTTGATCAAATACAAATACCACAAGGAGAAACCCTCCCTCACCACCGCCACTGAGTTCATCGAGAAGTGCGCGGCCAAATCCAGCACGACCGGCATGCCCTACCAGATCAAATTTCCGGACGGAAAGGTCCAAAACAGCGAGGACTTCTTGAAGGCGAAGCTTGGAGAACTTGAGCGGAACGGGAAAAATCCGTAAGAGTGTGTCTGCAAACCACTCGACGAGAGTCTGATCATCCTTTAAGCAGGAACCACAAGAAAGGAGCATCACGCAATGTCATACGATCTGTTGATTAAGAATGGGACCGTCGTTGATGGCCTCGGCACTCCCCGCTTTCGCGCGGACGTTGCTGTCGCCAATGGGAAAATCGCGGCGATGGGCAAAATCACCGAGGGCGCGAAACAGACCATTGATGCGTCGGATCTGATTGTCGCGCCCGGCTTCGTGGACCCCCATACGCACTACGACGCGCAGATTTGCTGGGACCCCGTGCTGTCGTCTTCCGCCTTGCATGGAGTCACCTCAGTGATGATGGGGAACTGTGGGGTTGGACTGGCCCCGTGCAAACCAGCGGTGCGGGACATCGCCGCATGGGACCTGGTGAACGTCGAAGCGATTCCATTCGACGTGCTCAGTCGCGGCATCGGCTGGGAGTGGGAGACGTTTCCCGAATATCTCGAAGCCGCGCGACAACGGGGCTCTGGAATCAATCTCGGCTTCATGGCGCCCCTCACCCCATTTCGACACTACGTCATGGGTGAGGAGTCAATGGACCGCGCCGCGACCACGTCGGAAATAGTGCAAATCAAAGCCTTGTTGCAGGAAGCGGTACGAGCCGGAGCCTTTGGGTTCTCCACCACGGCGATTCCACAGCACATTGGCTACCAAGGCCGGCCGCTAGCGTGTCGCCAAGCCAGTCGCGAGGAGCTGAAGGCGTATGCCAATGGACTCAAGGAACTCGGCAAGGGCACCATTGAATTAGCGCTCACCGCGACAGCAGCGGAACTCTCGGAGGAAGAATATGCGCTGCTCGATTTCTTGCTCACTGAGAGTGGGCGTCCGGTGACGTGGCTCGGCGTGGTGAGTCGGGATGATAAACCGGAGGCGGGTCCCGACCTCTTGCGTCGCGCCGAACCGTTGATTAAACGCGGCGGGATTCCCCAAGTCACTTGTCGCCCCTTCGTCATTCAGATCAATTTGCGCAACCCCTTCATCTTCGCCAATCATCCATCGTGGAACCCGGTGTTCAACCGTTCAACGGAAGAGCAGATACGTGTCTATCGTGACCCCGCCTTTCGGCAAGCGTTCCGCACCGAACTGGAAAAGCCGCGCATCTTTTCTGGTCGTTGGGAGCGACTCGAAGTGAAGGAAGTGAACAACCCAGCCATGAAAGCCATGGAAGGCAAGACCGTGGCCGAGATCGCCCGCATGCGTGGGAAGGATGGTCTCGACACGTTCCTGGACTTGGGGATCGAAGATGAGCTGAAGATCGAGTACACCATCGTGCTCTTCAACGCCAATGACGATCTCATTCCCGCGTTGATTACCGACCCGCGAACAATGATTGGTCTTTCCGATGGCGGGGCGCACGTGGACATGCTGTGTGACGCGGGGTACTGCACCTACCTGCTGGGCACCTGGGTGCGGGAGAAACAAGCCTTGAGTCTGGAGTATGCCGTGCAGCGCCTCACGTCCGAGCCCGCCGACTTTTTTGGTGTGCGGGATCGTGGCCGTTTAGCCGTGGGCATGGCGGCTGACATGGTCGTGTTTGACTACAACACGGTGGGCTCTGGCCGGCGACCAGAGATGCACTACGATCTGCCCGGCAATGGCCGCCGCTTGCTCATGCCCGCGCAGGGGATTCAGAGCACGATTGTTAACGGTGTTGTGCTCTACAACCAGCAGCGACACACAGGCGCGTTGCCAGGGCAGGTGCTGCGGTCGTAAAGCGGATGATACTTCCGACCGGGGATTCACCTCTATAACGGTTTTCATTGGAGCGAGGAAACATCCCTTTCCGTAGGCCGGGATAAGGCCGCAGGCCGTTCCCGGCGCGAGCGTGCATGCCGGAAACGCTCCGCTTATTCCGGCCTACTTTCTTTCTCTCTTCGTTCAAGTGCAAACCGCTGTAAGTGCGCGAAAGCGGCAGTTATGACCTGCTTGAGCGACTGAGCGCGGCGCGCAGGGCCTCGTAGGACGGGAATCCCAACGGGGCCTCGATTTCCTCGCGCCAGAGCCGGTCGCACTCCGCGCTGATCTCTGGCGGCAATTCGCGCGCATGATCGCCAACATTCCCCGTTCGCACCTTGGACGAATCGCCTCCCGGAGGAAGCCCACACAGCGCATCCCGCGCCTCGCGAATCAGGTGATCGTCAAAATGTTGTTGGTGGGTACGCATGAACTCTATTGAGGACTGTCGCACCACCAGCGCCAACAACTCGTCGTCGAGCGCGCAGCCGATGAACGCGGCGATGCGCCGCACGGTCAGCGGCAGATCGTTCTTCATGTCCTCGTAACATAAAAACAGCACATTCGGGTCATCACGATGTGGCCACCAAGAGCGGATGTGGGCCCAATAGGCGTTGGGACTTTGGGGCTGCAAGAACTGTTCGCGGGCAAAGACCGAGAGGGGAATCGACGCGGACTCGAACCACCATCCCGCCATGAAATGATACATGGAGACCGCGACATCCTTGGGATCGCGGATCACGTAGATATAACGCGCGCCCTTGGGGACCAGCTCCCAGCGCAGATGACTCTTGAACGCACGAGGCTGTGCAACCTGTGGGTGCTCCACATCCATGCCCAGATCGTGGGCCATCTCCAGCCACGGAATGACGGAAGTAATCTCATCAAAATTCATATCGCCGCGCGTGCGTAAGCCATGCACAATCTGTTGTACCCACGTGGTGCCTGACTTCGCGTACGGGGTGATGATGACATCGGTCGGCTGAGGTTGAAACGCAAGGGCGCGCTGTATCCCTTCCTTGGTCATCATACGGCCTTGGCGCGCGCGGACTTCGGCCATCGTGGTGGGACGAGTCGGACTTGTTGACATGAATTACTCTCCTACGGAACGATCTCTTTATGCGTTTGCGGAAACGGGAGGGATGAAGCGCGCATCTCTCGCGGGCTGACGTGGACAGAGAATGGCGGTTCCCACCAGGCAGCGATCTCCACTGGAGTTCTCGGCCACGAGGTCACAGTGAATGCGAAGCGTGCCACCCTGCTCTTCTTTCTGAGTGATCGTCGCGACGCAGGTCAACGTGTCGCCATGTCGGACAGGTGCGCGAAAACTGATGGTGAGCATCTGGAGCCGCCACCCAAGGAAATGCGCCGTCAGGAGCCGCACCAGAAACGTCGCGCTAAGCGGCCCCGGCACGACAGCGTGTTGGAAACCCCGCTGCCGCGCGATTTCCTCACTCAGGAAGCGTTGATCGACCATGCGGACTTCAGTGCCGTAGCGTTGGATCTCGTCAATCGTTGGGGCATACGTGAGTGG
>JANMSE010000549.1:0-2017 GCA_031389045.1 Deltaproteobacteria bacterium
GCGCCCATCTCACAAGAGATGATTCTCAATTACGTCGGCGAGCACGTGCTCGGCTTACCAAAATCTTACTAGGGGCTAGGGGTTGGGGGTTAGGGGCTGGGGTGAGAAACCCAACCCCCCACCCCAAGCCCCCAACACCCAATCCCCAAGAGGAATTGCTATGCCAACAAAATCTCCGTTTCACAAAACCATCACGTCATTGCCGCAGGCCGACATCGCCTTTAAGGGCGTGAAAGGCTGGTTGTCGCAGGCGAAAGATCATCAACTCGTGTTCATGGACATCGCGCCCATTGGCGAGGTCGCCCCGCATGCCCACGGAGCGCAGTGGGGAATTGTCGTCGATGGCGAGATGGAACTCACCATCGGTGGCAAGAAACACGTCTTTCGCAAAGGGGACAGCTACTTTATCCCCAAAGGCACCGTGCACTCGGCTCGGTTTACCGAGCGGACGTTTGTCATTGATTTCTTCGCGGATAAGAATCGCTATAAGGCGAAGAAGGCGGAAGTAAAACGTACAGCGTAAAACGTCAAGATATGAAACGTAAGACGGAACCGCTCCGTCCCCTTACGTTTTACGCTCTACGTCTTATGCCTGGCTCAACTGTGACACAGCAAAACTCCACCCCTTCCCTCATCCTCGCTTCCGCGTCGCCACGCCGCCGGGAATTGCTCCAACAGGCGGGCGTGCCGTTCACCGTTATGCCCAGCAATACGGATGAGCAGGTTCGACCAGGGGAATCACCAGAAGTCTATGCTTTGCGTGTGGCACGCGAGAAAGCAACGGAAATCGCCGCTCATCAGCCGGGAAACTGGGTGCTAGGAGCGGATACGATCGTAGCCATCGACGACATGATCCTCGGTAAACCGCGCGATGCCGCGGATGGGTTACGCATGTTACGGCTGCTCTCCGGTCAGCCTCATCGCGTGATGACGGCGTTCGTGCTCCTTGATCCCAATGGGGATGTTCACGCCAAACAGATCGTCACGAGCCACGTCGAATTTACGACACTGACGGATACGCGGATTCAAGAATACCTCGCTACCGGAGAACCGTTCGACAAGGCTGGAGCGTATGCCGTGCAAGGTCTCGGAGCCGCATTGGTTGAGAAGGTCGAAGGTTCTTACACCAACGTTGTGGGCCTCCCGCTTGATGAAGTGCTGGCCGTCTTGCGCTCCGCGGGCTTGTGGCACCAGAAAGATGCCCCGCGCGCATGATGGATATTGCCGCGAACTACAACCGAGTCCGTGACCAAGTCGCAATCGTAGCCCAGCGCTGTGGCCGTCGCGCGGAAGACCTCACGATTGTGTGCGCCGCCAAGACCAAGGGACCAGAGGCGGTACGGGCGGCAATCGCGGCTGGGGCAACCGATATTGGGGAGAACTATGTGCAAGAGGCGCGCGAGAAAATCGTCCAGGTACCCGCCCCCGCGCATTGGCATCTGATCGGTCACTTGCAACGCAATAAAGCCAAGGAGGCGGTCCGACTGTTCACGTTGATCCACTCGCTTGATACAGCAGCGCTCGCTCAAGAATTGGACCGCCAGGGAAAAAAGCAGGGTAAAATCGTCCACGTATTGATTGAAGTCAATCTCGCTGGAGAACAGACCAAAGGCGGCATCGCACCAGCGCACGTTGAACCACTCCTCGAAGCAGTTTCCGCCCTCCCCACTTTGCGGGTAGACGGCTTTATGACGATTCCTCCCCCTGGCCCCAACGCCGAGGCGTCGCGCCCCTATTTTCAAGAGTTGGCCCGACTGCGAGAACGGTACGCCCACTTCCAGACCGCTAATATCACCCTGCGCGCATTGTCGATGGGCATGACGGATGACTATCAAGTTGCTATCGAAGAAGGGGCAACCATCGTCCGTATTGGGCGCGCCATCTTTGGCGAACGCCTGTAGCTCACGTCAGTAACCGAGGACATTATGAAGAAGATCGGCTTTATTGGTGCCGGCAACATGGCTGGCGCACTGATTAAAGGACTCCTGTCCGCCAAGCTCTATCGCCCGCGGGACAT
>JANMSE010000172.1:0-6783 GCA_031389045.1 Deltaproteobacteria bacterium
CCTAATTTCTCCCGTGCGCAGAAGAATCTCGATGCGTTACGATAGTCGGAGGAAGACCCTGGCGCTCCGTGCGCTCCGCATCAATAAAAATCTGGCCGCGATACGGAATGGCTCCAGAAAATTCCGGCACTGGCGATGGCAGCCCATCACCAGTACGCGCTTGCGAGCGCAAGGTTAAGCGTGCTCCCCATAACCGTGAGAGATTGATTTCCGTCTTGTCGAGCGTGAAATCCTGACTTGCCGTCAATTGGGCGAAGCTGCGGTCGAAGAGCCAGCCCCCTTCAGGGTGAAACAACACTTGGCGTTGAAGCGTGTAGGTGGCCACCTCCGTTCCGGTACGGAAACTGCGCGGGTCGCTAAAGTCGCGCTTGGCCTGAGGATCAAAAAAGACGTGCAAAGTCCCTTCACTCTCAATCATCAGCGCGCCTTCTCTTCGTCTCATATCACGACCAGTGCCTTCAACGACAAAGGTCAGTGCGGCGGACGCTTCATTGTTGAGCAATGGGGTAAGCTGAGGGAACTCCGCAATCTCCGAAAGATAGCCGTAGAGGAGGAATGGCGCGCCTTGCACGGTCCTGCCACCGCTGAACAACACCCACGAGGAAAATCGTGCAATCGGACGGCCAGAGGGCTCACCACCACCTGGCGATCCTTTCTGCTCACTGTACCCAGGAAGCGTGAGTCCCACGACCACCAGCAGGGTCGCAAAAAGGAGTCTTTTCATCGCGTGCTTTCACGACCGATATAAGACACTTTTCACCGCCGCGACCACTTTTTCGACACTGGGGATCACGAGATGCTCTAAATTCTTGGCGTATGGCATTGGCACATCTTCCCCCGTGACCCGAGTCACCGGGGCATCCAGCGCATCAAACGCACCAGTCATGATCCGATGGGAAATTTCCGCCCCAGTCCCAGCGAACGGCCAGCCCTCTTCCACGATCACACAGCGATTGGTTTTCTTGACTGAGCGGAGAATCAACGCTTCGTCGAACGGGCGGATCGTGCGCGGATCAATGACCTCGATCTCAATCCCTTCCTTCGCGAGCGCCGACGCGGCATCAAGCGCGACCTGGAGCATCTTGGACCAGGCCACGATGGTGACATCTTTCCCTTCGCGTTTCACTTCGCCTTTGCCGAAGGGAATCAGATACTCCTCTTCCGGTACCTCGCCTTTGCGACCGTAGAGCAGTTCGCTTTCAATAAACACGACCGGGTTGTTATCGCGGATCGCAGTCTTGAGCAGCCCTTTAGCATCATACGGCGTGGCTGGAGTCACGACTTTGAGCCCAGGGACGTAGGCGTACAGGTTTTCGACGACTTGTGAGTGCTGCGCCGCAAGCTGATGCGCCGCTCCTCCTGGCCCGCGAAACACCATTGGTATAGATATTTGCCCACCGGACATATAGCGGAGCTTGGCGGCATTATTGACCAGTTGATCGAACGCACACAGCGAAAAATTCCAGGTCATGAACTCAATAATGGGGCGTAACCCCACCATCGCCGCGCCAATACCAACGCCAGCAAAGCCCGTTTCGGCGATCGGCGTATCCACTACGCGGCGCTCGCCAAACCGCTCCAGCATGCCTTCGGACACTTTGTAGGCACCATTGTAATGGCCAACTTCTTCTCCCATGAGAAAGACACGCTCGTCGCGTGCCATCTCTTCGGTCATCGCTTCTCGTAAGGCTTCTCGATAGGTTAATTCACGCATAGTGATAGTTCCCAAAAACGTCATCAGTTGTCAGTTATCAGCATTGAAGATCAATCAGAGACCGCTCCTGCTCCGATTCCCCGATTCCCCGTTTCTCCGTTTCCTTCCCCTCAGGCTCCCGCCCGTGCCCGGCGCGGCAACGCCACCACTTTCTCAGGCTCTTCGGTCGGGGGCGAGTCGGAATAGATATCGTCGAACAGCGTCGCCGGATCAGGCAGTGGCGACTCGTCGGCGAATTTCACCGCCGCCGCGACGTCCCGCTTCGCTTCCTCATCAATGGCGGTGAGCTGCGCCTCATTCCCCGCCCCGAGTTCATAGATGCGTTGGGCCAAATTGCGGATCGGGTCCCGTTTCATCCACTCTTCGACTTCTTCCTTGGTGCGGTACTTGGCCGGGTCGGACATCGAATGGCCACGGAAGCGGTAGGTCTTGGCCTCGACCAAAATCGGCAGACTCTCGGTGCGGGCACGCTTGGCCGCCCGGCGGACCGCCTCGCGCACCTCTAACACATCGTCGCCATTCACTATCTCTTGCGCCATAGGGTACCCTTTGGCACGAACGGCGATGTCTTCGACTGCGAGAGTCCGATAAAGGGGGGTGCCCATTGAGTAGAGGTTATTTTCACAGATAAAGATCACTGGCAGCTTCCACAATGAGGCCAACGCGAGCCCTTCGTGAAACGCCCCCATATTGGCTGTGCCATCACCAAAGAAACACAGCGTCACATCGGGTTCGCCGCGATACTTCGCGGCGAACGCAATACCAGCCGCGATCGGGACGTGGCCACCGACAATCGCGTGGCCGCCCATGAAGCGTTTGCTCACATCAAAGAAGTGCATCGACCCGCCCCGGCCCTTGGCGCAGCCAGTCGCTTTGCCGAACAATTCGGCCATCGCGGCGTTCATATCGCCCACCCGTGCTAGGTAATGGGCATGTTCGCGGTAGGTCGCCAAAATGTAGTCCGTCGGTTCCACCGCGGAGATCGCGCCGACCGCGACCGCTTCTTGGCCATTATAGAGGTGGAGAAATCCACCCATCTTGCCACGCGTATATTGCCGCGCCGCTTCCTCTTCAAACCGGCGGATGCGGACCATATCGCGATACAGGGAAATCATTAGCTCTTTGTTCATGGAAATTCCTTTTCACTCTCAACTTTCAACTTTCAACTCTCAACTCTCAACTCTCCGTGCGCCTTCGATCATTTCTTTCGCATGTCGGCGGGCTTCGGTCGTGATCTCCACGCCTCCTAGCATGCGGGCGAGTTCCTGGACCTGTTCAGGTTTGGTCAGTTTTTTGGCTGAGGAGATAGTACGCCCTTTTACTGAGGTCTTCACTACTGTGTAGGCATGATCGGCAAAGGCCGCGATTTGCGGTAGATGCGTGATGCAGAGCACCTGACGATTCTTCGCCAACATTTTCAGTCGTCGCCCAACCACTTCAGCCACCGCGCCACCGATACCCGCGTCGACTTCATCAAAAATCAGCGTGGGAGCTTCCTCGGCCGCGGTGCCCAAGACCTTCAGCGCCAACATCAGGCGCGACAATTCACCACCAGAAGCAACCTGCACGAGTGGCAGGAGTGGCTCCCCAGGGTTGGCGGAGAGCGCGAATTCAACCACATCACACCCAGTATCATGGAGCCGCTGCTCGGACCGATATAAGGGATCGTCCGCGACCGCGCCGGTCAATGGAATAGCGGCGGTGCGGAATTCCACCTTGAATGTCGCCCCTTTCATCCCCAAGCCAGCAAGTTCTTGCACCATCTTCACTTCCAAGGTCCGCGCCGCGGTCCGCCGGTCCTGGGACAATTGGTGCGCCCAGCTCCACGCGGCTTCAGCCGCGGTGTCCACTTCTTGGCGTAGCGTGGTGAGGGACTCTTCTCCCCCTTCCAGTTGTTGCAATTCCTGCTCAACCGCTTCTTGAAACGCGAGGATTGCGTCGACACTGCCCCCGTACTTTTGTTTCAGGCGCGCGATGATCGTCAACCGCGCATCAATCTCTTCCAGCCGTTCGGGATTGACGTGGAGCCGTTCCCCATATTTGCGCAGGACGAGCGCTGCCTCTTCAACTTGGGCCAGGCCGCTGCTCAGCAGGACAATCGCCTCTTTCAGACTTTCATCCACTCGTGCGAGGTCGCGCACCCGGGTCATCA
Organism: Deltaproteobacteria bacterium; assembly: GCA_031389045.1. Lineage (GTDB taxonomy): Bacteria > Desulfobacterota > Binatia > Bin18 > Bin18 > JABFSC01. Next base: position 3,867 of record JANMSE010000172.1, read on the forward strand.
CGCGTCCGATGCGATCCATGACTGCTTCTTCTCCCGCCACCAACACTTCTTCACTGGCGGCCACTCCCTGCGCGAGTTTTTCCACGTTGAGGAGAATCGCCTTTTCTTGACGCAGCCGCTCTTCTTCTCCTGGTTGGAGCGCGGCGCGTTTCACCTCGTCAACCTGGAGGCCTAATAGTTCCCGGCGCGCACGGGCGGCTTCCTTGCCTTGCGTCAGCGCTTGGAGACGGGACCAACTTTTTTGCAAGGACTGATAGCGGGTCGCCATCTCTTTACCGCGCGTTCCCAATCCAGCGAAGTCATCGAGCAATCGGAGCGCGGCTTCAGGCTCGAGTAATGTTTGCTGCTCATGTTGGCCATAAATGTGCATGACCCGTTCGCCCAGTTGTCGCAGCACGGCGACGGTGGTGACCGCGCCATTGAGATGCACGCGTCCGCGCCCATTCTGCGAGACGACACGGCGCACCAAGAGTTCGTCTTCAGCCGAGTATCCACTTTCTTCGAGGAGGCGTGTGATGCGCGCATCATCGGCATCGAAAACCGCCTCGACGACCGCTTCTGGGGTATCGTGGCGGATCACATCGGATGTCGCCCGGCCACCAACCGTGAGGCCAAGGGCTTGCATGAGCAAACTTTTCCCCGCGCCGGTTTCGCCGGTGATGACATTGAAGCCCTGGTCAAACGACAATTCCAGTTCGTCGATCAGGGCGAAATTCTTAATGTGGAGATGACGTAGCATAGCGAACGTTCTGTTGTGTGGTCTAACGTGAGCGTGGGAAGCGGATGTACGAGATACAAATTCCCCGGTTCTCGGGCAGTAACTGGTAGACAACGCCGTAACCAGAAACGACGAGTTGCCGGAAGGCCCGCCATTCGCCTTGCAGCGCTTTTCCAAGGAGCGGATACTCTCGTAACAGTTCCACTCTGAGGATAAGAGATTCGCGAATGACGTCAGGCACTCTGCTGATGTCCCTCTCCGCCGTAAGCGACCAAATAATGTCAGGCATCAGGCACTACGACGTTGGAGATAGCGAGCGGCAATGACCTCATGGGAGAGGGTCCGGCCCGCAGCGATATCTTTTTGCGCAGCCCGGAGTTTGTGCTTGTTTTCCGGGTCTTGCAGTTGTTCCCAGGTTGCGAGGATCGACTCGATCTCCTCCCAGCGGGCCATACCGATAAGAACAGCAACGGATTTCCCTGAGCGGGTAATAATCACTTCCTCGCCACTCTGTTCTGTTTCGCCAAGGACTCGGCCAAGGTCTTTCCGTAAGCTGACACTGTTCATCGTTTTCATCTGTTGTTCTCCTTGCGCTCACCCTCAGGTCTTAGCGATCTCTCGGGACTCTGTAAATCCAGAATGAAAGCTCCACTCTTCACTTTATGACGTCGGCTGCGCCCGCGGAAGGCTTCTCTTCCTCATCTGAGTTCCCTAGCGACGCAAAGTAATCCAACAACATCCGATGGATAAAAATGTAGCCGCCGCCGACCTTACGGAGGAAAAGGCAGTCGGCCGCATAGTCCAGAAACGCGGCATAACGCCACGGCGCGACGCCGTTCCAGACCAACAAGCACCTGAGGATACCGTGCTGTAGACACGCGATGCCTCCCATACTTAGGCCGCCAAACAGTAAGGCAAACAGCCCGAAGAACAGTATCTCTTTCTGTCCGAAGCCCAGCGCGTCTTGCATCGTGACCAGCCAGACAACTAACCCGGTGATTAATCCGGTACCGAGCCCGCCAATGACAGCGTTGCGTGCGGATCTCCGTATGCCCTGATTGGGCACGAGATTCTTGTCAATTTTATCGCTGGACCAGCCACCAGTCGCCACGCCGACCAGTGCGAAGAACAGTCCAAGGACTAGCCCGAATAGACCGTTGCCCGGCTCGCCCATTAGCCCTACTAGCCCCAAAAGCAGACCACAGAATAGCCCACCACTGAGTCTAGGCAACACGGTTGAGCGAAACGCTGACCATGACCAGCGCAGAGTTTCCACGACACGAATAGGCTCCGTAGAAGAAGATTCCCTGCGGCTAAGGAATCGGCCGACCAGCCCGAACAGCAGCCCGAACAGCAGCCCGCCCAGCAGCGAGGCAACCAAATTCTCAACCAGCCCGATGCCCAGTCCGCCAACAAGCCCCAGAATTACTCCGTCAAGGGTGCTGTGTATGATATTGTTCCCTAGCCCAAAGATCAGTCCAAGCAACAGTCCAAGGAACAAAACACCGGGCAGATCGCCATCTCCTCTTAGTCCAGCGAGCAACCCGAAGAGCAGTTGCGAGAAAAGAATGACAAGTACCCCGCTTCCTCTTCTCACCCACTGACGTTGCCGCTGCGGAAGCCAATCTGGCTGTAGTCGTTCCAGGTAGAATACCGAGAGGCTATGTTGGCGGAGCTGATCCGCGAGCCATACTAACCAGTGTTCCGTCCGCTCGCGGGGATAGCGCGCCGCCCCACTGCGGTGCTGGAACATCCGATCGACGTATGTTGCAAAGAGATGATAGCGACGCGTTTCCACCGTGCCACCCGTTGCCAAGATCGTTTCCTGTTGGTCCGCGTATGCGAGCGTAACAATGTTGAGCATCAGCGGGGTGTCGAGCAATTCCGCGAATGTGGGTTCCTCGCGCAGGAGACGTTGGATAGCGGCGAGTTTCTTGCCGCTTTTTTTGAGGTACGTGTTGACCTGCTCCGCCGTGAGCGGCTGGATGGCGACCGCCCCTTGCAGTTGGAGCTGGGTGGTCAGGGCTTCATACGAAGTTGGAGAGTAACTGATCCGCTCTGATAAAGTCGTAGGCGACTTTGACCTGCACCAAGAGCCAGCCGACCCAAGATTCCTCCACGCGTCCTCCTTGTCAGTCTCTGTGGATGTTACAGCGGTTTTCACATGACGAGTGCTGGGAGCGCAGGCGTCTCGCCTGC
>JANMSE010000625.1:0-2560 GCA_031389045.1 Deltaproteobacteria bacterium
GATTGAGGCCCGCGAGGGTGTACTCAATCGGGTCTTCAATCGTTTGGATGTTGACCTCCGGAGATTGGACTTCGTTGAGCGCGGCATAGAGCGTCATCGACTTGCCCGATCCGGTCGGTCCCACGTGTAAGATCATGCCGTAGGGCGTGTCGATCTTTTCCCGATAGAGCTTCATGTGGCGCGGAGACAGCCCAAGCTGAATCAGCGGCATGACCGCTTTTTGTTTGTCCAGGATACGCATGACGATCTTTTCGCCGTGGTTCATCGGGGCCGTCGCGATCCGCAGGTCAAAATCAAATCCGCGGTTGGTGTATTTCTTGAAGATAATCCGACCATCTTGCGGCATGCGTCGCTCGGAGATGTCGAGGTCACTCATGACTTTGATGCGCGCGACCATGGGACGAATCAGGGCCCGTGGGGTGAAGCGATTGACGATGCGCAGGACGCCGTCCACCCGGTAGCGTATCACGATATCATATTCCCACGGCTCAATGTGGATATCGGAGGCGCCCATGATATACGCGTTCTCGATAACCTGGTTGACGAGGACAATGAGGGGTTCGGACTCCTCACTGGCCCCATCGAGCATCGTGGCCGAGGTATCCTCCGCGGGCTGGTAGCGTTCCCGTAGTTTCATCTCGATATCGGAAATCGAGACATTCGAGGTCGGGGCATCGCGTTGCGTGCTCCCTTTGAAGAAGGCGAGGATGTTGCGGGGCTCGGTCACATGGAGCTTGAGAGCCTGCGCCGGGTCGTCATGCTTCTTGGGGTCCTCATGCTTCTTGAGGAGTCGCAGTAACTCCCAGTTGAACGGGTTACTCAAGGCGAAGGCCCGCCCCGTGCTATCGGTCAAGGGGAGGACGAGGTTGGTCTTACAGAAGGGGGGAGGCAGGACTCCGAGCGCCACTTTTTCCGGTCCCACTTGAGGCAGGTACGGCAATTGGAGAAATTCCGCGATCCACTTGGCGATCTGTTCATCACTCACGCCGAGTTCGGAAGAGAGCGAGTACAGTTCCCGTGAATTGAGGGCCAAGAGCCGCTCTCGCTTGCCTTGTGGAATGCCGGGTTGTTTCGTCAAAAAGACCTTGAACTGGAGGAAGTCCGCGCGCAGGCCAACGTTTCGTGGCGCAACCTCGGCGGAGGTCTCGACGGGGGCGTTCTCGCCAGGTTTTTGGGTGGTTTCTTCATCCAGTTCCTGCCAGCGCGCGTGGGTTTCCAGACACGCGGCGACTTTGGCCAGCAGGACGTTTTTTTGGATCGGTTTATTCAGATAGTCCGCGGCTCCCAGGGCGAAAGCTCTGGCCTTATCTTCTTTTTGTTCGAGGGAAGTGACAAAGATCACGGGGATACTGTTGAGCTCTTCATTCTGACGCAACCGAGAACAGACTTCGTAGCCATCCATGCCGGGCATCATGGCATCAAGCAGAATCAGGTCGGGGCGGATACTTTGCAGGGTTTGCAGCGCCCGGGGGCCGTTTTCCGCGGTGAGGACTGAGTACCCATTGCCGAGCAGCGACCGCTCAATCGCGCGTAAGGTCACTTTATCGTCATCCACACAGAGAATACGAGATTTCGTCTGACTTTCCATGTCCAAGTTACTCCGCTTTCTGGGCGTTGCCGTGCCGATTTTGAATTATGCCGCGACCTCCAACCGGAGATTAGCCAAAGCCGGTTGGAGAGCCGCGATTTCGTTTTCCAGTTGTTGGAAGAGTGCCGATGTTCCCGTGAGCGTGGATTGTCGGCCCAGAGCTTCGAGGGCACGCGCGGTTTCAAAGGGGCCAATTTTCACAAAATTCCCGATCGAGCCCTTGAGAGCATGGGCCGCGAAAGTGAGCGCCGCCGCATCATTTTGCGCGAGCGCCTGCCGAATGCTATCGAGGTAGGCCGGACAGGAATCCAAAAATATCTCGGCGAGTTCTCCCAGCAGCTCTCGATCACCATCGACGCGGTCGAGTGCTTCGCTCAGATCAACCGGGAGCGTTGTCGATGGCGGGTCTGAAAGGGCAAGCGGAGCCGGAGGGCGATCCAGAGCAACTCGAGCAGAGGGGGACTCCTGTGCCGCGGGAGGAGGCGATTGTTTCGTCGCGGTGGGGACCGGAGCCGCAATGGGACCTTTGGACTCTGGCGTTGTCGGTGGAACACGTAAAAAAGCTTCTTCTGGGGGCGGAAGCTGCTGCAACCAGTGTTTCAAGGTTGGCGCCAGCTTGTCTGGGTTCAGCGGCTTGGTCAGATAATCATCCATCCCGACCGCCAAACAGCGCTCCCTGTCGCCAGCAACCATGTGCGCGGTCAGGGCGATAATCGGCGTACGGCGCTGCTGATGCGCGGATTCCCAGGCGCGGATGGTCTCAGTGGCCGTGAGGCCGTCCATGACAGGCATCTGACAATCCATCAAGACAGCGGCATACGCGCCCTGCTCAATCGCATGGACCGCTTCTTGGCCATTGAACACGAGACGGACATCATAGCTGAGCTTTTCGAGGACGCGGGTCACCAGTTTTTGGTTCACGAGATTGTCTTCGGCGACCAGAATGCGCGGCGTGGCACCTGGTCTGGCTGA
>JANMSE010000642.1:0-3283 GCA_031389045.1 Deltaproteobacteria bacterium
CACGCTTCCTGATGCACGGAGATCATATCCGCTCCGGCGCGCGCGAAGTCGCCGATGTAACGCTCTGGTTCCACAATCATCAAGTGCACATCTAGGGGCAATGTTGTCGCTTGACGCACGGCTTCGACAATGAACGGCCCAATGGTGATGTTGGGAACAAAGCGTCCGTCCATCACATCAAGATGCACGCCATCGGCACCGGCGGTTTCAATCTCTTCGATCTGTTGGCCGAGACGGCGAAAGTCTGCGGAAAGAATGGAAGGGAAAATTTTTACGGAAGTCATGCGCGTGTCACTTAAGGGGAGAAACGAAAGCCATCTGTGGCATAATACTATTCAAACAGTAGAATTCGCCCACGCAACCTAGCATACCGAGGTATCCATGACCACCAATTCCGATCTGATCGCGACGTGGACATATCATAATGACACGAAGCACTCGCAGCACAGTATTCGCAGTAGTCGCCACTCTCTCGATTGGGACAATCAACCGCTCGCATTCAAGATATACTCTTCGCTTGACCCGCTCCCGCTTCCCCAGGATTTTTCTCCGGTCTCGCTGTCAGCACTGACAGCCATCGCGGCCACGGGTGAGACGCCGGGGATCGAGAGTCTGCCTACGCTTCCCATGCTCGCGACGTTGCTGTTTCTCTCAGCGGGAATTACCAAGCGGCGCACCTATCCGCGTGGTGAAATCTACTTCCGTGCCGCCGCTTGCACCGGAGCGCTCTACCACATTGACCTGTATTTAGTGTGTGGAGAGCTGCCTGGACTGCCAGCCGGAGTCTACCACTTCGGCCCACACGACTTCTCGCTGCGCCGTGTGCGGACGGGAGACTATCGAGGCATATTGGCCGAAGCGACAGGGAATGAACATGCCGTACTCCATGCGCCATTGAGCATCATGTGCACCAGCACGTATTGGCGGAACGCCTGGAAATATCAAGCGCGAGCTTATCGCCACTGTTTTTGGGATGCTGGGACGTTGATGGCGAATTTTCTCGCGGCGGCGGCGGGGTTGCACCTCCCGACGCAGGTGGTCGGTGGGTTTGTTGATGCCACCGTGAATCAGTTGCTTGACCTCGATACCGACCGTGAGGTGGCCTTAGCGGTACTTCCGGTTGGCTGGACGGCGCACCTCGCGCCACCCCCGCCTTCGCCAATCGCACCGCTCGCATTCCCAACTGTGCCGCTCTCCCCGAGTGAAGTTGAGTATCCCGCCATTCGTACGATGCACGCGGCTTCGTCTCTGGCAATGCAAGCCGATGTTATGACGTGGAGAGGAGTCCCACCACAAACATCCGAGGTGGCACCGCACGGTCAACTGTTTCCCCTGGGGCCTGACGACTCCGGACTTGCACCATTGTCACTCGATCACGTGATTCGCCGTCGTGGTTCATCTCGTGCTTTCGCACGTCAGTCAATCACCTTTGCGCAGCTTTCGACTATCGTGTGGTCCGCGACGCGGGGGATCGCCGCCGACTTTTTGCACCCCGTCGGGACGACACTGATTGATTTGTATCTGATTGTGAATGCGGTCGAGGGAATTCCGGCGGGGACGTATGTGTTCCGTCGGCATCTCAACGCTCTCGAATTGCTCCGCGCGGGAAACTTTCGGCGTGAAGCGGGGGCTCTTGGGCTAGGGCAGGACCTCCCTGCGGATGCGAGTGTCGCTATTTTCTGTCTAGCCAATCTGCCCCCAATCCTCGAACGCTTTGGCAATCGTGGGTATCGCGCGGCGCAACTGGAAGCGGCGATTATCGGCGGCAAATGTTATCTCGCGGCGTATGGGCAGCGTCTCGGAGCGAGCGGATTGACGTTTTTTGACGACGAGGTGACCACATTCTTCTCACCATCCGCGACAGGGAAGAGTGTCATGTTTCTGACCGCGATTGGCATTCCCGCCAAGCAGCGGATTGAGGGCAGCGCATAAAAAAAGGGGCAAGAAGTGCCACTTCAGGCGGAGGACTTTGGTCGCGGTTATCTTATGAGTTTTCAGGAAGGGTGGCGGAGGTAACTTGATCCAAGGGCAGATGTTCCGGTTCGGTGAGCGCACGTCCGCTTTGGTTGATGTGCTCAAAGAGTTCTTGGAGTAACGCTTGGCCCGGACGGGGACTTGGTTCGTCTGGATGGGCTTCAGCCCATTCCGGGGCCACGATGAGCGGAACCCACGGCAACTTTCCTTCCGCGGCGGAACTTGCGTCTAACCGGGCGAGGGCGGTCCAGACTTTGACGGGCATTTTAACCGCCCGAATGGTTTCAGCAGTGGGGCGTGCGCAGTGTTCCACCGCCGAGGTGACGAGATATTCCCGACAAACCAGTGGCCGGTCCGCGTAAATCGAACACGATTCGTCTTCCAGAAAAGGACAGGGAATTCCTTGGAAGAAGTATTGCAAAGCGAACGCCTGTTTCTTGTCGAGCGGGATTTCTTCTGGGTGCAGGAGCTGTTGCAATTCCCCGGATTTTTCCAGACGCTGGCGTGCGTCGGCGAAACGCGCACGTACAGTGGTTCGCCGCGGTTCGGGCAGAAGCTCGACCACCGCGTGAATGTGTCGAGCTTCGGTCTCGGTGACAGGGACCAGTTGCTGACAGCAGGCCCCACAACCTTTCGTGCAGGAAATTTTCTGTCCATTCTCTTCATTCGTTTTCACAACCGCATTGACGACCGCGTCGGAGAACGACTGAGCTAATGGCAGTATATCGCGCACGGTGGTTGGTCCTTGGGGCACGGAGACGGTTGTTTGCAAATCCCAATCAGGACCAGAGATTTTCACCTTGGCGGTGACCGTTTCAGCGGCGGAGTGTTGTACGTCTTTTGTCATTGTCGTCCCCTTGTTCCCTACGCCACGAACAACGCAAGCTCAGCTAATTCCGCGAGTTTTTGGTCGAGTGCTTCGGCCAGGAGCTGACGGACGTGTTGAGGGTCAGTCACTTCTTTGCCGTCCTTCTGCATGGTTGCGCTTCCTGACTTCACTAACGTCGATAATGCTTCCAGAAGGGCAGGGCGGTCACGGCTGCCATCAAAGAGTTGGAACAAGTGTTGGGCGAGTGTTCCTTCCAACTTGACACAGCCGTGGCAGAGGTTCGTCACCATCGGGCCATGTTGGAGTTGCAGTCGTGCCACTGGACTCGCCACTGGTCGTTCGCTGAGAGTCGTGGCGAATTGTGGCGCATGGACATGTAACTCAACGAGATTCTTTCCATAAGCTTGGAGCAGCAGGTCACCAAGCACATGTCGATCGTGCTCGTCGGTCGTGTCGGTTGGGCGCGCCTCTCTCCGCGGC
>JANMSE010000702.1:0-16566 GCA_031389045.1 Deltaproteobacteria bacterium
GTCAGGTTTCGGTCAGGTTTCGGTCAGGTTTCGGTCAGGAAAAAATCATGACAGTAGCGCCGCCTCCCTGCAGGACCTCCCACGTCCTTCGGCTGAACCTCAATACCGGACATCTGCGACGAGAAGGGGAGGTGCGCGTGCTCACTCCTAAAGCTCTCGCGGTGCTGTCGTTTCTCATTGAACGCCCCCAACAGGTGGTGAATAAGGCGACGCTCCTGGCCACCGTGTGGGAGGGGACAACAGTGAGCGAAGGAGCACTGAAAACCTGCCTGTGGGAATTGCGACAGGCGCTCGGGGACCACCCGCGAACACCTTCCTTCATTGGTACTCTCCCCCGGCGAGGATATTGGTTTATTGGAGCAATTCAGCGGACCAAGGATGTTGCGACCGTTCTTCTCCATCCGGCACTCGCTGCTTTCCCTGCTGCCGGTCTTGAACAGAGGCGCCAGCACCAATTGGTGATGCCAGTTCATTCTGTCTTGCCTCGCGCGGTCTCGCCTCGTACTTCCCTATTCGGGCGAGAAGGAGTGCTCGCGCAGTTGAGAAAATGGTTTGAGCAAGCCAAAGCCGGGACCCCGCGGGTTGTGTTTGTCACCGGAGAAGTAGGCATAGGTAAAACGGCGGTGATCGAGGCATTCCTGCAGGATGTCGGTGCTGCTGCCACTGTGTGGATCGCCCGTGGGCAATGTGTTGACCAGCATGCCGAAAGAGAAGCCTACTTTCCCGTGCTTGAAGCGCTCGGCCAACTCGGCCGTTCCGCTGAGCGGACGCATGTAGTCTCTGTCCTCCAAAAATATGCACCCACGTGGTTGGCTCAACTACCGGCGTTGGTCCACCAGTCAGCCCGTGGCAAGCTCCAACGGGGGTTGGTCAAGGGTACTCAAGGGCGCATGCTGCGAGAGTTTCTCGATGCGGTTAGTGCTTTCACGGATGCCGCGACAACTCGTATGGCCCCAGTGCTGATTCTGGTGTTGGAGGACCTCCACTGGAGTGACGACTCGACGCTGGATTTGCTTGCCGCACTGGCACGCCATCGTGGACACGATCGGGTTTTGCGGGTTTTAGTGGTTGGCTCCTATCGGCCAGCGGAGTTGCTGACGCGCGACTCCGCTTCTCAGATGCCGCGAGAGATTCAGGACCACAACGGTTGTACAGAGTTGGCTTTAGAGAGGCTGACGGAAAAAGCGGTGGCGGAGTATGTGGCGAAAAAGCTCGATAGCGAGCAGATTCCACCCCAGCTCGTCCATCTGATTCACCGCCAAGCTGGAGGAAATCCCTTCTTTATGACGGAGTTTGTGGAGCATCTCTTAGCGAAAGGCTATCTCTCTCTCAGAGATAAGGGCTGGCTGCTGGCTCCTTCGATAGAACAGATCGGAGTCCCGACCTCCATTCGCCAGGTGATCGAGAAGCAGTTTAACCAGACCAGCGAGGCCGAGCGGCAGCTCCTGACGGTGGCAAGCATCATCGGCCTGGAGTTCTCGGCGGCGACGGTGGCCGCCTTGCTCGACACGCGAACGGATAAGGTAGAAGCCTGTTGCCTGCAGCTCGTGCACCGACACTCGTTCTTGGACGCAAGCGAACCCGATCTTCTCCCAGACCGACGACGTGCCGCCCGCCATGTCTTCTCCCATCCGTTCGCTCGTGCCGTCCTGTACACTAAGGTGCCAACCTCCAGGCGTATTGAGCTTCATCGACAAATCGGCCTATGGCTCGAAGGAGCTTATGGAGAGCAGGTGCGAACCCATGCGTCCGAATTGGCGGAACACTTCGAGCGGGGGCACGACTACGAGCGGGCGTTTCATTATCGACAATATAAGCCGAAGTTCGCGGGTAAGCCTCGATCGCACTTGCGGCGAGCGAAGTGATGCCTGCGCATCATTCGGACGTTCCGTCGAATTGAGCTCACTCCTCCTACGTGCTCTCTTGAAGCCGTCTTGGGCAAGGCGGCAAGAAGCTGCTCTACGAAGGTGGCCTCGTTGACCCCTTTTCAGACCACCGATACACTGCCGCGACTGTAAGAAAGGAACCGCATGAAGGAACGTACGTTATCGATCATTAAGCCCGATGCCGTGAAGAAGAACGCGATTGGCGATATTCTCCGTCGCTTTGAAAATGCCGGGCTCACAATTGTTGCCGCTAGGTTGACGGCTCTGAGCAAAGCTCAGGCCCAGGGCTTTTACGCTGTCCATAAAGAACGCCCGTTCTTTGATAGTCTCACTACCTTTATGTCATCTGGTCCGGTGCTGATCTCTGTCCTCGAAGGCGAGGATGCCATTCAAACCAACCGCCGCTTGATGGGGGCGACTGATCCCGCCAAGGCTGATGCGGGGACGATTCGGAAGGATTGGGCCACGGACGTGGAAAAGAATGCCGCGCACGGGTCCGATGGCCCAGACACCGCGAAATGGGAAATTGGCTACTTCTTCAGTGAGATGGAGATTCAGAATAGCCTATAGCTCATGGCCTATGGCTTATAGGGCGGGCTTCTCCCTCCTAATGGTCCGATCTTTATTGACTCCGAACTCCCAGACTCCCAGACTCCTGATATGGATATCAAAGAACTCACCAAAGCTGATCTTGAAACGTGGATGCTGGAACACGGTGAGAAACCGTTCCACGCGCGCCAGGTGCTCAAATGGCTCTATCAGCGCGGCGCAACGTCGTTCGCCGCCATGACTGATATTGCCACCGCCTTACGTACACGGCTTGCGCAGGAGTTTGTTATTCAGAATCTGGAGTGCGTACGGACAACCTCGGCAGCCGATGGCACGCGGAAATTCCTGTTTGCGCTGGGCGATGGGCGGCGCATTGAAAGCGTGCGGATTCCCATGGAAGACCGCTTAACCCTGTGCGTGTCGTCACAGGTTGGTTGCGCGATGGGGTGCCGTTTCTGTGCCACGGCGACCGTTCGTCCCGTTCGTGATCTTACGGCTGGAGAAATCGTCAGCCAGGTGTGGGAAGTACAGCAAACACTGCCACCTGAGCGCCGACTGACAAACCTGGTGTTCATGGGGATGGGCGAGCCGCTGGCGAATTACGAGCAATTGGTGAAAGCGATTGCGATCATTACCGCCGAGTGGGGGTGCAACTTCTCTCCACGTCGCGTGACCGTGTCTACCGTCGGTTTGATTCCACAGATGAAGCGATTGCTCGAAGAGACCTCGGTGAACCTCACCGTTTCGCTCACCGCCACCACGAACACCCTGCGTGACGATCTCATGCCGGTGAATCGGCGCTTTCCGCTGGAACAACTCCTCGACGCGTGCCGCACATTGCCGATCGCCCCACGGAAACGGGTGACCTTCGCCTACACCATGCTCAAGGACGTCAACGATAGCGAAGCGGACGCCAAACGGCTCACCAAGCTGTTGCAAGGATTTCGTCTCAAGGTTAACCTCATCCCCTTCAATCCCTTCCCCGGGTCCGAGTTTGAGCCGTCGCCGCGCGCGCGGATTGAATACTTTCGTCAGGCTCTCCTCGACAAAGGGATCATGGCCACCATCCGTGAGAGTCGCGGACAAGACGCGCAGGCCGCCTGTGGACAGTTGGCCGCGGCATTTCCAGTTGATGTGCAAGCGAACCAGAGCGAACGACGAGAAGAGAGAACCACAGCGTGACCACAGTACTCGGTATCATTGGTGGGAGTGGCCTCTATCAGATGAGTGATGTCCAGGGGGGTGAGTGGATCACGGTTGAAACTCCCTTCGGCGCGCCATCGGATGAGTATTTTGTTGGACAACTCAACGGCGTGCGCGTGGTCTTCTTGCCGCGTCATGGGCGCGGCCATCGGCTGCTTCCCTCGGAACTCAATTTCCGCGCGAATATCTACGGCATGAAGAAACTTGGGGTTGAGCGGATTATCGCGGTGAGCGCCGTCGGCAGCTTGAAAAAAGAGATCGTGCCCGGCCATATCGTCCTACCCGATCAGTTTATTGATCGTACGCGCGGGCGCATCAGCACCTTCTTTGGGCGGGGGATTGTCGCTCACGTATCGTTCGCCGATCCGATGTGTAGTGAGATGATCCGCCTCTTGGGAGACGCGGGCCGCGAGGTCGGAGCGACGCTCCACGTTGGTGGAACGTATATTTGCATGGAAGGGCCGCAATTTTCGACACGGGCTGAGTCGTTTCTCTATCGCAGTTGGGGAGCCGACATTATCGGGATGACCAACTTGCAAGAGGCGAAACTCGCGCGTGAGGCGGAAATATGCTTTGCGACGGTGGCGTTAGCGACGGATTATGACTGCTGGAACACGGAACATGGCGATGTGGTGATCGAAGACGTGTTGCGGATTCTCACGCAGAACGTGGCGACCGCGCAACGCATCATCGTTCACACGATTCCGCGCCTGCCGACGACGCGCGCGTGTCCATGCGCGCACGCGCTCAAGGATGCGATCATTACGGACCGTGCGCTGATTCCGGCGACGGTGAAACAAGAACTCGGTATTTTGGTTGAGAAATATCTTGGAGAGTAAGGGAAGGGTGGCATGAGTATTCTGGTTGTTGGTTCGGTGGCCTTTGATACGATTCTGACTCCGCATGGCAATGCGGATGAGGTGCTCGGTGGTTCGGCATCCTACTTCGCGGTCGCGGCGAGCTATTTTGCTCCGGTCAAACTCGTCGCCGTGATTGGGGACGACTTTCCCGAACAGGAGCGGGCGTTCTTGGCCTCGCGTGATATTGACTTGGAGGGCCTGTCGGTTGCAAAAGGGCGGACTTTTCGCTGGACTGGCAAATATCACGAAGACATGAACATGCGGGATACGCTCGACCTGCAACTCAACGTCTTCGCCACCTTTAAGCCTGTCCTTCCGCCCAGCTATCGGGACTGCCCATTTGTCTTCCTCGCCAATATCAACCCCGGCTTACAAGATGGCGTGCTCGACCAACTGACAACCAAACCGAAGCTCATCGCCTGTGACACGATTTCGCATTGGATTGAAGGATCTCGGCCAGAGTTAGAAGCATTACTCAAGCGCGTTGAGATGCTGGTGATTAACGATGAAGAAGCCCGGCTGATCAGTGGCGAACGAAATGTCGTCCGCTCCGCTCGCAAGATTCTTGGCATGGGACCACACACGTTGTTGGTGAAACGGGGAGAATACGGCGTGCTCTCTTTCTCTCCTAACTCTGTGTTTGCCGTCCCCGCGTACCCGCTTGAAGAAGTGTTTGATCCGACGGGAGCAGGAGATTCGTTCGCGGGTGCGTTGATCGGTTACCTGGCGGCGTCGAACGACCTCTCCGAGGCGAATGTCCGCAAGGGCATTGTCTATGGCAGCGTGGTCGCCTCTTTTGTTGTCGAGGATTTCAGTCTCCGGCGCTTGAGGACGCTCACTCGCGACGACATCGAACGTCGCTACCGACAGTTTGTGAGCCTCACCGAATTCTGAAGAAAGTAGTCAGTAGCCAGTAGTCAGTAGTCGAAAAGCGCCTTGCGTTCCTTCATCCTTAATCTACTGACAACTGATAACTAAAAACTGACAACTATGTATTTGTCCCTAGTCGTCCCCGTCTATAACGAGGTGGAAAATCTCACCCCGTTGTACGAACGTGTGCGTGAGGTGCTGGACCCCACCGGCTGGACCTACGAGCTTATCCTCGTTGATGATGGCAGTACCGATGGCAGTGACCGCATGCTGGCGGACCTCCATGCCAAGGATACGCGGGTCAAAGTGCTCCGCTTCCGTCGTAACTTTGGCCAAACCGCGGCACTCGCGGCGGGATTTGATTATGCCCACGGCGATATTGTCGTCTCGCTTGACGGTGACCTGCAGAATGATCCCGTGGATATCCCCAAACTCGTGGCGAAGCTCAACGAAGGCTACGACCTCGTCAATGGCTGGCGGCTAGACCGACAAGACCCCTTTCTGAACCGCCGCCTCCCGTCGCAAATCGCCAATTGGATTATTGGGTTGACGACGCAAGTAAAAATCCATGATTACGGCTGCACCTTGAAGGCTTTTCGGCGGGACATCGTCAAAAATCTCAAACTCTACGGAGAAATGCACCGATTCATTCCCGCGCTCGTGGGTGATGTGGGGGCGCGAATCACGGAAATGCCGGTAACGCATCACCCACGCAAACACGGCACTTCTAAGTACGGGCTGACTCGCACCTTGTGGGTGATTCTGGACCTGTTGACGGTGAAGTTCCTGTCCCGCTATGCCACGAGACCCAGCCACTTGTTTGGTTTCGTCGGGCTTGTGGCCTTCTTCCTCGGCAGTGCCATTACCACGGTGTTGGGTGTCCAGCGCCTCTTCTTTGGCATGCGCTTATCCGAGCGCCCGCTCTTGTGGCTTGGTATTTTGCTGGTGGTGGTTGGGGTGCAGTTTGTGACGACCGGACTCCTGGCCGAAATGCTGGCACGCACCTACCACGAAAGCCAAGAGAAGTCCGTCTATCTGATTAAGGAAGTCCTCGAATAACCGATAGGGTTTTTCAGTGCACTGTGTTACAGTGCCCCGGCTCGGAACGCTTAATCTTTCGCGGTTCGCGAACCATCCCCAAAAAATTGACCACTATTGAATTGATAGGAGAAGAGAAGGCATGAAACTGTGTGTCGTTGGCACGGGATACGTTGGACTGGTTGTTGGCACCTGCTTCGCGGAAAGCGGGAATGAGGTCACCTGTGTGGATATTGACCAGCGCAAGGTCGCCGACCTCCGTAATGGCAAAATTCCGATCTACGAACCAGGCTTGGAAGAACTCATTCGTCGCAATGTGACAGACAAGCGTTTGCATTTCACGACCGACTTGGCTGGCGCGGTGAGAGAGGCGATGGTGTGTTTCATCGCGGTGGGGACGCCGCAAGATGAGGACGGTTCCGCTGACCTGAGTATGGTGCTGCAAGCCGGTGCCGATATCGCCAAGGCGATGCCTGGTTATCGTATCGTGGTGCTCAAGAGCACCGTGCCCGTGGGCACGGCGGATAAGTTGCGCGCCACCATGTCCGCCAATACGACCCACCCGTTCGATGTCGTTTCCAATCCCGAATTCCTCAAGGAAGGCGCTGCGGTCGAGGATTTTATGAAACCCGACCGGGTGGTCATTGGCGGGAACAGCGACCGCGCGTTGTCGCTGATTAAAGAACTCTATGCGCCGTTTGTGCGCACCGAGAACCCCATTTTGGTGATGGATAACCGGAGCGCCGAGATGACGAAATACGCGGCCAACGCTTTTCTGGCGATGCGCATCTCGTTCATCAATCAAGTGGCGAACCTGTGCGAAAAAGTCGAGGCGGATGTCGCCGAGGTACGGCGGGGCATCGGATTTGATCGCCGCATCGGTCATTACTTCTTGTTTCCCGGTGTTGGGTATGGCGGCTCTTGTTTTCCGAAAGATGTCCGTGCGGTGATTCGCACGGCGGAAGAGCATCACATGGACTTCTCGTTACTGAAGGAAGTCGAAGTGGTGAACGAGAAGCAAAAACACTTACTGGTCGACAAAGTCCACACCCATTTCGGCACCGACCTGCGTGGCCGCAAATTCGCCATTTGGGGCCTCGCCTTCAAGCCGCGCACCGATGACATGCGCGAAGCGCCAGCGGTCACCATTATCGAGGAATTACTCAAGGGCGGAGCGGAAATCGCCGTGCATGATCCTGAAGCCCTCGCCCGCGCGCAGGAAGTCTTTGGCAACCGTGTCTCTTATCACCGCGCCAATTACGACACCCTGCCGGGAGCCGATGCGCTGCTGATCGTGACCGAATGGAACGAGTTTCGGCGGCCTGATTTCGCGCGGATGCGTGAACTGATGAAGACCCCGCTCATTTTAGATGGTCGGAACCTGTACGAACCGGCGGTTATGAAGCAGGAAGGGTTCTCGTATTATCCTATTGGTCGCCCTTCGGTGACGCAGTAGCGAGCCGAAGGGACGGAGGCAACGAATATGGCACGTGTGTTAATCACTGGCGGCGCGGGTTTTATTGGGTCGCATCTCTGCGAGCGTTTTCTCAAGGAGGGGGACGAAGTCATCTGCATGGATAACTTCATCACCGGCAGCCCTGATAACATTGCTCACCTCTTTACCAACAAGAATTTTTCTTTCATTCCGCAAGACGTGACCACGTTCATTTACGTGAAGGGGTCCGTGGATGCGATTCTCCATTTCGCCTCTCCCGCCAGCCCCGTCGATTACCTTGAGTTGCCGATTCAGACACTGAAGGTCGGTTCGCTCGGAACCCATAAGGCGTTGGGCCTCGCAAAGGAAAAAGGGGCACGGCTCTTACTCGCCTCGACCTCTGAAGTCTATGGGGATCCACTCGTGCATCCCCAGAAAGAAGACTACTGGGGCAATGTGAACCCGATTGGGCCGCGTGGCGTGTACGACGAGGCGAAGCGATTCGCCGAAGCGATGACGATGGCGTATCACCGCGCCCACGGGGTGCAAGTCCGCATCGTGCGGATTTTCAATACCTACGGTCCCCGGATGCGGCTCAGAGACGGACGTGTGGTCCCGAACTTTATCGCGCAGGCTCTACGGGGGGAAGATTTGACCGTGTATGGCGACGGTGGGCAGACGCGCAGTTTCTGTTTTGTGAGCGATCTGGTGGAAGGACTTGTCCGTCTCTTGCGCTCGGACCATACTGGCCCGGTCAATATCGGCAATCCCCGCGAGCTGACCATCCTCGAATTTGCCCGGGCGATCATCCAACTGACTGGGAGTAAAAGTAAGATCACCTTCAACCCGCTGCCGGTTGACGACCCGAAACAGCGCCAACCGGATATCTCTCTTGCGCGTCGGGTGCTCAATAACTGGGAACCCCAGGTCTCGCTGGAGGATGGACTCCGGCAGACGATTGCCTATTTTCAAGATAAGGTCGCGTAACTGGATTCATACTGAGGATGCTATGCGTATACTGGTAACTGGCGGCGCGGGTTTTATCGGCTCACACATCGTCGATACCTACATCAACGCGGGCCATGACGTGATTGTGGTCGATGACCTGTCGACCGGCAAACGACAGAATCTCAATCCCAAAGCCCACTTCGTGCAAGCGGATATTCAAGACCCGACTGTCCGGCAGTTGATCGTGCGGGACAAGGTCGAGGTGCTGAACCATCATGCCGCGCAGATGGATGTCCGTCGTTCCGTGGCCGATCCGATGTTTGACGCACGCGTCAATATCTTGGGGATGCTCAATCTCCTTGAGGGCGCACGAGAAGCGGGAGTGAAGAAGATTATTTTCTCGTCATCTGGTGGGACGGTGTATGGGGAGCAGGAAACGTTTCCGGCGACGGAAGATCATCCGACGCATCCGATTTGTCCCTATGGCGTGAGTAAACGGACCGGCGAACATTACCTCTACTTCTATAACGTGGAATATCGCATGCCATACATCGCGCTGCGCTACGCCAATATCTACGGGCCACGCCAAGACCCACATGGCGAGGCGGGTGTGGTGGCCATCTTCGCGCTCAAACTCTTGGCTGGTGAGCAACCGGTCGTGAACGGCGATGGCAAGCAGACGCGGGACTATGTCTTCGTGGGCGATGTGGCCCGCGCCAACTTGGCGGCATTACAGACCGAGTACACGGGTCCGATTAACATCGGCACGGCGATCGAGACGGACGTGAACCAACTGTTCGGGCATCTGCGCCAACTTACCGGCTCCAGCGCACCAGAAACGCATGGCCCCGCCAAAGCTGGAGAACAACGCCGCAGTGTGTTGGCATGGGACCGGGCGCGGCAACTTCTAGGCTGGCAGCCGGAAATGAACATTGAGGAAGGATTACATCGGACCATCGAGTATTTCCGCACACGCGCATAATGAATACCAGCCACATCCGTAATTTCTGCATCGTTGCCCACATCGACCACGGGAAATCGACCCTGGCCGAAAAACTGTTGTCGTATACCGGCGGCGTGACCACCCGTGAGCGGGAGAGTGGTGCTCAGTTCCTGGATACGATGGACCTCGAACAGGAACGCGGGATCACCATCAAGGCGCGGACCGTTCGCCTGCTGTATCGAGCCGACAACGGCGAGGACTACTCCCTCAACCTCATTGATACGCCTGGCCACGTCGATTTCTCCTACGAAGTGTCGCGCAGTCTCTCCGCCTGTGAGGGAGCGATCCTGGTCGTCGATGCCACCCAAGGCGTCGAAGCGCAAACCCTGGCCAACACCTATTTGGCGCTTGATCATCACCTCGAACTCTTGCCTGTTATCAATAAAATCGATTTGCCGAGTGCTGAACCGGAACGCGTGCGGCAGGAGATTGAAGACATTATCGGGCTTGATGGCAGCACCGCGATTTTGGCCAGCGCGAAAGAAGGGCGTGGCATTCACGAGGTGCTCGAAGGCATTGTGAGTACCGTCCCCCCTCCTGGTGGCGAAGCCAATGCCCCACTCAAGGCGCTGCTGTTTGATAGCTGGTTCGATTCGTATCAAGGGGCTGTCATCCTAGTGCGGGTGTTCGAAGGGACGCTGCGCCAGGGGATGACACTCCAACTGATGTCGAGCGATAAACTGTATGACGTGCAACGCTTAGGAGTCTTTGCGCCTCGGCCGCTGGTAGTGGATGCCCTGGGACCGGGCGAAGTCGGCTTCGTCATGGCGGGCATTAAGGACGTGACTGAAGCCCGCATTGGTGACACGATTACCGACCCGACCAACCCGACGGCCGCGGCGTTTCCTGGATTCAAAGAGGTCAAGCCGATGGTGTTCGCCGGCCTGTATCCGGTGGATTCTGTTGATTACGATGACCTGCGCGATGCCGTGGAGAAGTTGCGGCTCAACGATGCCTCGTTCACCTACGTGAAGGAAAGCTCGTTGGCGTTGGGTTTTGGCTTTCGCTGTGGGTTTCTTGGCTTGTTGCACATGGAAATCGTGCAGGAACGACTCGAACGCGAATTTGGCTTGGACCTGATTACCACCACGCCGACGGTGGAATATCGGGTGGTGACGATCACCGGCGATTCGCTGTTGATCGATAACCCCTCGCTGTTGCCACCGGAGCAAGAAGTCGATCACATTGAAGAGCCGTTCATTCTCGCGACCATTCATGTGCCGACCGAATACCTTGGTAATGTCCTCCAACTCTGTCAGGAACGGCGCGGGGTGCAACGCGAACTCAAGTATCCAGGGATCAACCGGGCGCTGGTGCTCTACGAGATTCCGCTCAACGAGATCGTCATTGATTTTCACGACCGTCTCAAATCCGTGAGCCGGGGCTATGCCTCGTTTGATTACGACTATCTCGATTTGCGACCGGCCAAATTGCTCAAGCTTGACATCCGCATCAATGGCGATCTGGTGGATGCGCTGTCACTGATTGTTCATCAGGATCAATCCTACGCACGGGGGCGCGAGTTGGTGCAGAAGATGCGTGAACTGATCCCGCGGCAGATGTATGACGTGGCGATTCAGGCCTCGTTGGGTGGGCGGATCATCGCGCGCGAGACCGTCAAGGCGTTGCGGAAAAACGTGACCGCGAAATGCTACGGCGGGGATATTTCCCGAAAACGAAAGCTGCTAGAAAAACAAAAAGAGGGGAAAAAACGGATGAAGCAAGTTGGGCGAGTGGAAATCCCACAAGAGGCATTTCTCGCGCTGCTGCGAGTCCGAGAGTCCTAGTCATCTTGCGTGTGAGCCAAAAGGGGAGTCTGTGAGAAACAAAATGTCAGGCATTGACGAATCCGCCGTTGCCATTGGACATCAGGAACAAGTGGAGAAACGAGCCAGCACGGGCAAACGGAGCGTCCAGAAATCGGTCGCCCGCGAATATGCCGAAGCCCTGTTGGTCGCGTTGCTCCTTGCCTTATTTATTCGCAGTTTCATCGTCCAAGCCTTCAAGATTCCCTCCGGCTCCATGTTGTCCACGCTCCAAATCGGCGATCATATTCTGGTGAACAAATTTCTGTATGGGTTTCGTTTGCCCTATCCCATCGACACGACCGTCTGGGAGTGGAACCCGCCACAACGTGGCGATGTCATTGTCTTTGTCTACCCCAAGGATCGCACCAAGGATTTCATCAAGCGAGTGATCGCGGTTGCCGGCGACACCGTCGAGGTGCGTCACAAAGCGGTGTACATCAACGGCGCCAAAGTGGAGGACCCCTACGCGACCTTCGCCGAAGGGGACCGGGAAACCCCTGGCCCGCGTGACAATCTCGACACATTCACCGTGCCAGAGCACAAACTCTTTGTGATGGGCGATAACCGAGACCAGAGCCACGACGGTCGGTTCTGGGGGTATGTCGATCTGGATGACGTGAAGGGCAAAGCGTTCCTGATCTATTGGTCATGGGATGGCCAGGAGACGTGGGTACGGTGGGGACGGATTGGCAGTCTTATTCGCTAAGGCGACGAGTTTATTATTATGACCCATTTCGAAGAACTCCTCATTGGGACGGGAAAAATGTCGGCGGACGACCTGCGCCGAGTACAGCGGGTGCAACTGGACCGTAGCGAACCGCTCGAACGTCTTCTAGTGGAACTGGGCTTCCTTTCGGAAGATGACCTGTTGTCGTTGCTCTCCGAGTATTATCACGCGCCGATTTTGGGAGCGCGAGAATTTCCCCAACAACCCCCGACGCTCGATAACATCAATACCAACTTCTTTCGCCAAGCACGGGTGTGTCCGGTGGCCGTGCAAGATGGGTACTTGGTGACGGCGATGGCCGATCCTGGGGACCCGTATGTCATTGAAGCGTTGCAGAAGGCGACGGGCATGCAACTGTCGAAGCGCATTGCCCGCGAGCGGGACATTCTTGAAGCCCTCGCGACCTACTATGCTGACGGCACCAATGAACCAGGTGAGCGCGTCGGGGAGATTGAAGCCGACGAGATTGAATATCTCCAAGACGACCAGGAAGATGTCGAACATCTGCGAGACCTGGCCAGCGAAGCCCCAGTGATTCGCTTGGTCAACGTGCTCATCGCGCGTGCATTAGAACGGCGATCTTCCGATATTCACATTGAACCGTTCGAGAAAGAGTTGCATGTCCGCTACCGTATCGACGGCATTTTGCACGATGTGGATGCGCCGCCACGGAAGTTGCAAGCCGCGCTGATCTCGCGGGTGAAGCTGATGGCGAAGTTGAACATCGCGGAGCGGCGCTTGCCCCAAGACGGACGTATCAAACTGCGCATGCTCGGACGTGAAATCGATCTGCGCGTGTCAACGCTCCCAACCCTGTACGGGGAAAGCGTCGTCATGCGTATTCTTGATCGGTCGAGTATCATCGTCAGCCTCGAATCGCTTGGGTTTCCTACCGACACGATGGGCGAGTTCGAGAAGCATATCAATCGTCCGTATGGGATGATCCTGGTGACGGGACCCACTGGGAGCGGGAAAACCACCACCCTGTACGGAGCACTCGATAAAATTAACTCGCCCGACAAGAAGATCATCACCATTGAAGACCCGGTTGAGTATCAGTTGGCTGGCGTGAACCAGATTCACGTCAAGCCGCAGATCGGGTTGACCTTCGCTAATGGGTTACGGTCCATCGTGCGGCAAGACCCCGATGTGATCATGGTCGGTGAAATCCGCGATTACGAGACGGCGGAAATTTCCGTGCAATCCGCGCTGACTGGTCACTTGGTGTTCTCGACCTTGCATACCAACGACGCGGCTGGTGCCATCTCTCGTCTACTGGAAATGGGCGTTGAGGACTATCTGTTAGCCTCATCGCTGCTGGCGGTGATGGCGCAGAGGTTAGTGCGGACCCTGTGTCCACAGTGCCGCCGTCCGGCCGAGGGCAGTGTCCTGCCCAATGAGAATGGAGCCACGGCGAACGGCGTGAAGGGCGCTCCAATCACGGCGTTTGAAGCCCAAGGCTGTGAAGCCTGTGACATGACCGGCTATCACGGACGTAATGGCATTTTTGAGTTACTCACCATCAGCGAAGGGGTGCGCCAGCTCATTCTCAAACGCTCCGCTTCCGATGCCATCAAAAACGCCGCCGTCGCCCAAGGCATGCGTACTCTGCGTGAAGATGGCTGGCGGAAAGTGCGTGAAGGTTCGACTACCGTCGCGGAAGTGCTGCGCGTGACGCAGGACGAGTAGCGAGCCGACTCTTCCTGAGCCAAGAAAAGAAAGACCACCCAAGCGTCCCACTTTGCCATTGATGGTAAGCGGAGGAACCCATGTCATCTCAGGTCCAGACGCGCCTGACCCCGGAACAGTACCTTGCCCTCGAACGCCAAGCGAAACACCGGAGCGAGTATATCAACAGCTCCATTTTCGCGATGGCCGGAGCCAGTCGGCAACATAACCTGATTGCGGGCAATGTCTTTGGCGAACTGCGCGCTCAACTGAGAGGCCTGCCGTGTGAAACCTACATTAACGATATGCGGGTCAAAGTCAGCGTCACCGGCTTGTATACCTATCCAGATGTGGTGGCCCTTTGTGGTCAACCGAACTTTGAGGACACGCATGTCGATACGCTACTCAATCCCAGCGTGATCGTGGAGGTGTTGTCCGACTCGACCGAAGCGTACGACCGTGGCGAGAAGTTTGCGCACTACCGTCGGCTAGAGTCCCTGAGAGACTACGTTCTTATCGCGCAGAATCAGGTGCGAGTTGAGCATTATGCGCGGCAGGGCGACCAGTGGGTGCTCTCTGAAGCCAGCGCTTTGACTGGTGCGCTCCATCTGTCCTCAATCAACTGCGCGGTAGTCCTCCGAGACATTTACGAGAGAGTTGAGTTCCCGTCACTCTTATGACCAACTACATTGGCTGGCTCCGCGGCCGCATCGGCCCCCGCAAGACGCTCCTCGCCTACGCGACGGCATTGATTCGTGACGCCGATGGTCGGCTGTTGTTTCAGCGGCGGACCGATTTCGACTGGTGGGGACTGCCAGGTGGCATCGTCGAACTGGGAGAAACATTTCGTGATTGTGCCGTGCGCGAAGCGGAAGAAGAGACGGGTCTTCACGTCGAGCCCCACCGCCTCATTGGTGTATATGCGTCGCCGGAGTGGGATTTTCAGTATCCGACTGGCGATGAGGTGCAGCAGTTCACGGTCGCGATTGAGTGCCGTGTAGTCGGTGGACAACTACGACCAGATGGGCGGGAATCCACACTGGGACAGTTCTTCTCGCTCGAGGAGCTGCCAACTGCGTGCCCACCGTGGTATGCGGCGATGATCCGTGACCTCAAGAACAACAGCGTTCCTTACTTTGATGCCCCGATCATAACCGCATCGGAAGACAGCTTTGTATGGCCATTACGAGAGGCGGTCGGCGCGGGTCGCATTATTCTGATGTCGGCGGGCGCGGTGATCCAGGATACCCAAGGGCGGGTGTTGCTGGGGTTACGATCCGATACGCACACCTGGGGACTCCCGGCGGGATTGATGGAGTTGGGGGAAACTCCCGCCGGCACGATCGTACGTGAAGCCTACGAAGAATTGCGCTTGCGGATTCGCCCGACCCTACTCGTGGGCGTGTTTACCGGGCCAGCGATGTTTCATACCTACCCCGATGGCAACCAAGTCCAACTGGCCGCCACGCTGTTTCGCGCCGAGATCGTTGAGGGAACACCGATACCGGATGGAACCGAGACGTTAGCGGCGGATTGGTTTGACCTCGCGATGCTCCCGCCTATGCCTCCCCGACATCACTGGATGTTGCAGGTCGCGCTGGCGCATCCTGAAGGTGGGCGGGTTGAGTGAGTTTCTGGGGGAACTGATGGCGGGGCGCACCGGAGTGCGCCCCTTGTTCTACTCGTGATTCATCCCATCCTGAATCCGCTTGCGCATGGCTTCAGTCTCAGGGCTTCGTGGGGTATCGGTGCTCGCGGCGGTGAAGTCCTTGTCCATCTTCTCTGACGGTGCTTCCCCTCCACGATGTGCCTATTCACCTTTCCCCCAAATCTTCTCCAGCACCGCATCGCGCCCACAATTATAGCGATAGGCTTTGTACCGGAGCGGGTTCTTTTGGTAATAATCCTGATGGTAGTCTTCGGCGGGGTAAAACTCGCCGGCCTGTGTGATTTCCGTCACAATCGGTTGGGTGAGGCGCCCCGATTGTTCGATCTTTTGCTTCGAGGCTTCCGCCAGGCGTTTCTGCTCCCCGTCGTGGAAAAAGACGCCTGATCGATACTGTGAGCCGCCATCGCAAAACTGCCGGTTCGCGGTTGTGGGGTCGATATTCTTCCAAAAGACTTCGAGCAGTTTTTTGTAACTGATCTTTGTCGGATCGTATGCGACCTGGACCGCTTCCGTGTGGCCGGTCTCGCCAGCGGACACTTCGTGGTAGGTGGGGTCTTTCTTGAATCCCCCCGTATAGCCAGAAGTCGTGGAATGCACGCCTGGTAATTCGTCATAAGGTGGTTCCATGCACCAGAAGCAGCCGCCGGCAAAGGTGGCGATGGCCAACCCCTTCGTCTCCGCTGGGGGTGTCGTTTCTTGCTTCTCCGCGTATGAGATCACCACAAGTCCCAAGGCGCACAGTACGAGCGCGATTTTGAGCCAGTTCTTCATTTCGATGTCCTCGATTCTGGAAATAGTAATGCAACTCACCAATGAAATGCCACGGTGGCGAAAACGTTTCATGGCCCCTCACTTAGTAACGAAAAGTGGGGATATGTCAAATCACGAAGCCTCGCGGACAA
>JANMSE010000019.1:0-2225 GCA_031389045.1 Deltaproteobacteria bacterium
GACACAGCCTGAACGGGGCCCTTCGATTGCTACAACTTCAAAAAATGTCACTGGAGAGTCTCGGCACGACACGATGACCTTCACCACCTCTAGTTACCGACTGACTACTGCGCTGGTCTCGATGGCCAAAGGCTCGCCGTCCATTAGCAGAATGCCTCAGTCATCCCCTGTGACTCCCGTCGCTACGTCGTACGCCTGTTTGACCTCTTCAGACTGGCCCACCTGAAACACGGAGGCCCCGATCCCAGGAAAGAGCCGCCGCAGTATCCGTTTAATGTCAGTTCGGGATAATTGCCCAATAGAATCGAAAGGAGAGAAGAAATCAAAAACGGAAGAAGGAAAGACAGTTACTTTTTCTGCGATTTTTTCAGGAGGACACTCGCTGTCTCGACGAAGCCCGTATAGTTCACTTCTCCTTTCCTTTGATTTCAACTACTTACTCACCTTCTTAACCCGACCTCACGTGAGGTGTAGGTTTTTCGTCAGTATCGCAAAAAATCATGAGGATTGCTGGATTCCAGCTTGTGCTGGAATGACAAGCTGCTCTCCTTGCCCGACTGGAAGAATCCCCGTCATGCCTGCGAAAGCAGGCATCCAGGCGACGCAAGGACGGAACGCACGGTCAAAAACTTACCTCGGAAAACACCTTGTTCCTCTCCCATCCGGACGAGGGACCCTCAGTTGATACGCTGATGGTTACTCAGCTACGCGCAACACGGCTGCCCCTTGGACTTGATCATGTTTCAACTTCCACAGCGCCTCGTTGGCGTGGGCGAGTGGAAATTCCTCGACATGAGTCTGAAGCGGCACGATCCTCGCTAACTCAAGTAACTCCCTGCCATCTTGTCGTGTGTTGGCGGTCACACTACGAATCGTCCGCTCGTAGAACAAATGTGTAGTGTAGTCGAGCGTTGGAACAGGAGTCATATAAATTCCCGCTAATGCCAGTGTCCCGCCACGATCAAGCGCTGTCAGCGCGGATGGGACGAGTTCTCCGGCAGGTGCAAAGATAATTGCCGCATGTAACTTTTCTGGGGGTTGGGCAGTTGCTTCACCAACCCAGACTGCGCCCAGACTGCTCGCCAGCGCGCGATGCTTGTCGCCACGGGTCATAACATACACTTTGCATCCCCAATACCGCGCAATTTGGATGACAATATGAGCCGAAGCTCCAAACCCATACAATCCGAGCCGTTCTCCGGGACGAACACCACTCTGGCGCAATGCTCGATACCCAATAATTCCAGCGCACAGCAGGGGAGCTACAACACTTGGTGTGACTCCTGACGGCAGCGGATAGACAAACGCTTCAGGCGCGAGCAGATACTCTGCATAGCCACCGTCAACGTCGTAGCCAGTAAAACGCGGAGCCGTACACAAATTTTCCGCTCTGTGTTGACAATAGGTGCAGACCCCGCACGAGGCGTACAACCAGGCAACACCAACCCGGTCTCCTTCTTTGAGAAGGTGCGTATCAGGTCCACACTTGGCAATCACCCCAACGACCTCATGACCTGGGGTAATCGGACTTTTGTGTGGGGGCAAGTCTCCTTCGGTCACATGTAAGTCTGTTCGACAGACGCCACAGACCTCAACACGGATCAGCACTTCCTGCTGACCTGGTTCCGGCGTAGGGATCTCAACCAGTTCGAGCGGACGTTCGCTTACCGAGCGTGGGGCGACTACCCTCATGGCTTTCATGCTGGCGGGTCCTTCGGCTTGTCTTTCTCTGGTTGTTCGTCATTTGTGGGCTTTTTGGGTTCCGCGCCATTCCCACTGGAGCCGAATGCCTTGAGATTGATGGCCAGTTCCCGTAGCCGCTTGTTCACCATTCCATTGACCGTCCCTTCTTCTTCGCTGCTCCCCGCACGAACGCCGGTCAGCAAGGCAATACCATCGTCAATCGTGCGGATCGGATAAATATGAAATTGCCCGCGCTCAACCGCATCAATTACGTCGGGCCGGAGAATCAGATTGCGCACGTTGGCCGCCGGAATCATCACTCCTTGTTGGCTAGTGAGCCCCCGCACCCGGCAAATATCAAAGAAGCCCTCGATTTTTTCGTTCGCGCCGCCAATGGCTTGGACCTCTCCCCATTGATTGACCGACCCCGTTACCGCCAAATCTTGCCGGATCGGCAATTCCGTGAGGCGTGAGAGTAGCGCGTACAACTCGGTGGACGAGGCGCTATCCCCTTCCACCCCGGAGTACGACTGCTCGAAACA
>JANMSE010000024.1:0-7446 GCA_031389045.1 Deltaproteobacteria bacterium
CGGCATTGAAGAAACCCAGAGTCACCTGAGAGCGACGCTTGAGCGAGGTATTGAGGTACACCCAGGGCTTCTTACCCTCGCTGGAATACCACCAGGTTGCGCCGGTCGCCATGAAGGAGTCCTTGGAGCCGTCGCCGTCGAAATCGCAGCTGCCGGGCTCCGTGCTGGCGACGACGTCAACTTCATTGCCAACCACATTGCCGGGTTCCGCATACGCCCCGAAGTTTTCGGTCTGCACCACGGCATCATCATAGAAACTGTCATGGGCAAAGACGTTAGTGCCGATGAACATCCCGACCTCGGGTATGCCGCGTAGCTTAATCGCGTTCCCAGCGGTGTATAGGAACGTGTTGTGGCGGATGTACATCGAATGCCCAGCGTCGCCGCAGTTCAAATGCCCGATTCCGCACGTCTCCGTCCCGTGCATGTCGAACTGATGCGTGTAATGAACATAAGCGAGGTTGCTAGTTGGGAGGATGCAGAGTGCCTTCACGAGTAACCACGTGCCCGGCGACACAAGCGCGAGCCAATTCGAATCCAAGTCGCAGGCGTTGTACGTGTCATGGTACCCACCGTTCTTGAGCACCAGGTTGCGGTACGCCGCGTATCCGGTTCCGGATTCTCCAGCGCCTTTTATGGCATGTCTGTTCCAATCGAACACGTTGCGCTCGATTAACACGTAGGCCCCTGCATCTACGGATACGCCGTATCCTTCTCTGCCCGCACGCTGGTTGTGGTGGATGTAATTATCATGGATACGCACCGCGGTAGGGTTCTCCGAGGGAAGCATCCTACCACCAGAAGGACACCCATTCCCATCGCAGTCGAGCACGCGAACTGCCGCCTGACTCCAGCCGTAGATCTCGTTGTGATCAATCTTGATGTTGATGAAACGGTCAACCAAGATTCCGATCCCTTTGTTGGGCTCTTCATCTTCGGGTACCACCCTGGAGTGATCGGGTCCTTCAATACGTACGCCGGTAATACGTACGTTATCGCCATTAATAGCAAACAACGCCTTCGGACGAATCGTAGTGAAGAGCCGGGGGCCTGCCTGCCGGGGTGTCCGGCCACCCGCCAAAGTGACTCCTCCTGCGATAGGGATAGACTCCCGACCGCTCAGGTCCAACTCGACATGGTTCTCAATGTAAATGTACCTACTGCTTGTCCCTGGTATAAAAGGATCTCTCAGCGCCTGCAGGAGCAAAGGCACCATATAATTCGCGGTGATCGTCACTTGTTGGGGCATTATGACCTTGATAGCGGTGGTAATCAGCGTGCGCCTCCCGCCTCCCAACACGGCGGGTAACGCGGCGTGCAGCCTATAGCCAGTGTTGGCGATGGGCTGAATGCTACGGCTTCCGATGGGTGACACGGCTTGGTTATCGACATACAGCTTAAGGCCGACGCCCGTACAACTGCTGGGGACTGTGACGTTCCAGCGTAGCGTCGCGGTCTGCCAAAGGTTGACGCTCTGGGGTGTAGTAGAGAGAGTGCCTTGCAAGTCGCCAAGGCACTCGATCGCCTTCTCCTTCTGGGGGGGGTCTGTCGCCGGAAGTGCATAAGCGGGCGTGCCCCGCAGTCCGGCGGTAAGCAGCATGAAGCTGGCCATACTAATGCGTACGAATTGGGTAAAGCG
Source organism: Deltaproteobacteria bacterium (assembly GCA_031389045.1). Classification (GTDB taxonomy): domain Bacteria; phylum Desulfobacterota; class Binatia; order Bin18; family Bin18; genus JABFSC01. The sequence goes on from JANMSE010000024.1 coordinate 1,640, forward strand.
AAATGTTTTCATCTTCGAGTCCTTTTTTGGTGAAGGGTTGTTGTTAGGGTTCACAAGCTTGCGTCACTGTTATGCAAGTAGTTCCACAGAGCGTGCCACCGCGACGGAGCAAGTGTGGGCGTAGGAACGAGGTGATATTGCTCACTTTTTGTGGATACGTAGAGAGTGAGGTTTCCTCTGGAATGGCAGAGGAGGTATCAAAGTGATTCGCCGATGTTGCTCACAAGGCACAGCCGCCGCGGCTGGGTGGGCTTGGCCACAGCTCGCAACTCGTTCTCGCCATCGCTGGGATTGACAGTGAAAAGGACGCTCGGCTACATAGTTGCCTCACCACTTGCGAAAGTGGCGGAACTGGCAGACGCGCAGGACTCAGAATACGAACACTGATTGTGATATGAAGTGCGACTAAGTGCGAAGAGAGGCGATACAACACAAGAAACCGCGCGTGTCCTGCGGTCGCCTCTCACTCTATCGCACTCCTTATTCCCACTTATTACCCTTTAGGCACAGGGGTAGGCACACTCGCTGAAGGACTCCGAGAGCCCCTCAGCCCTTTCTCCGTTTGTGCCTTTTGGATCGCTCTTCAACTATCCAACCTGAACCGCCTAGTGCGGACCCGCAGGCTAGGTGATGTGGGGGCTGGGGAGGGCAACCTCCCTGGCTACCCGATTAGGTCGCCCGGAAGCTGTAAGTTCGCCTGGTTGAACAGGCACCACAATATGCTTTTGCCAATCGACGCGCTCGTCACGCCTCTCCATGTGGGGAGGTCGAGGTGGACGCTGCTCCCCGGCTCGCCGCGATCGACTTCTGTCGAACACTGGCGTTCGGGTTCGTGAGGATGCTCTGCCAGATGCTCTCCGCACCTACAGCATCACCCTCGTCCGTGAGAAGTCGCGCGTGCACTATGAGGGCCTCCACGAGCGTGGAGGCGTCGATATCGCTCGACACCGATGCCATCTCGAGGTACTGGCGTGCGCGATCCGCCTCATGCTCCAGCCGGGTCAACTCCCCCAACTCAACAAGCGCGCTCGGAGCTGCGCCAGGAAACAGTTCCTCCGAGGCGAGGACCGCCTCCAGGTCATTCCTCGCCTCGACTAAACGTCCGAGATCCTTTAAGAGCGCAGCCCGCGTCATTCGTGCTTCGCTCTTCTGCTCCGGAGAGATGTCTTCAGTGCTCAGGATGCCCTCGATATCGCGCAAGGCGTCCTCATTCCTTCCGAGCTCGAGATACGAATGGCTTCGCCTGATGAGCGCTATATACCGACGATCGGGAGAAGTCTCCCTTAGGGCGAGCACCTCCGACCGATCACGAATCGCGGCTTCGTGCGCACCGCGTCGCGCGAGGATGTCGGCTCGGTTGTTCAACGAGCAGGCGCGTGCCTCGTCGGAGATTCCGCCCTTCGCGATCACGTCGCTCCAATCGGCAAATGCCTTGTCTTCGTCTTGAACCGCATCATGTAGAATCCCGCGATTGTTGATCGCTGCCGCCTCAATCTCGGTCCCAGTACCAGCGCGGGCGATCGCGACGTCGAACTGAGCAGCGGCTCGCGCGTGGTCGTGCTCGGAGAAGAGAAAGATGTTCCCGAGGTAAAGTTCAGCTCGGGCAACCGCCGCTCGAAGCATATCGTCCGCTGGATGCGTGTTAGCCATCTCCCGCAACGTTTCGAGCAGTCCCGAAGTTATCCTCTCGGTGCTACTGTTTGCTACCCGCACAAGATCTCCCACTAGGCGCCCCCACCGTCCGCAGGCCTCGGCAGACATGAGGGGTACGTCACAGAGCGTGTCGAGACCTGCGTCTCCAGGAAAGTCCGACGCGGCGCGCACAACAAAATCGCAGAAATCGTCGGGCTGGAAGGCCCACGCGGCTCTCACAAGCCTCTTCGCACTCTCGACAAATCCGCCTCTCACCGCCAGTTGATCAAGAACGAAGCGTTCTCCCAAAATATCCGGCTGAAAGCCTGCCAGAATCGACTCATCGCTCGTCGCTGCGACCAAGTCGCGATAAACCTGGGGATCGACGACGGCCAAGTCTGGTAGCAGTGACGCGACGTCGGTATCTGCGAGGAAGGCAAAGCTGCCGGACCTCGGCAACAGGCCGCCCACCTAGCGAGGGTGACGAGATTCTCCCTCCTTCGAAGTTGGTCGGCGTCGGCAATGCCTTCCCGCCGCCGGCCTGCTTCCTTCTTCAGAATGAATCTCAACAGGGTGGAATCCACTGCCGCATCGACCGTCTCGTTCTCTGGGTAGGCGGCTGCCATCATCCCAAAGAGCGGCCGGCCAAACGGGTCCAATGTGCGCATCCGCATCTCGAAGGTGCGAGCTATCGAATCGGTCCACGGTTTGCCCTGCGAGCGTGCGACGTCTGCAGCGAGAGCGCGGAGCGCTTCAGGCGCGAGACTTCCGAGCTGCAGCGGGCTGTCATGCTGGCACTCGATGAGCTCGGTGGATTCGCTATGACTCTCCTCACGGAGAAATCGTGGCCACCATGACCCTTGATCGCGCTCAAGGAGAATCACCCGCACAGGGTTGGGCAGATAGTCAGCTGAGCGGGCCAGATGCAGAACCACCGCGCTCACATAGGCAGCGCGACTCGAAACGTAGTCGATGATGACAAGCGTGGGACGCGAAGGACGAAAATGCGACCATCCGGTGAAAGCGTCGGTTCGGCTCAGGAACCCTGCATTCCACCCGGGCCTGGCGTCGCGACAGAGTTCAAGGGCCAGACGACTCTTGCCGGTACCGGCTGCTCCGGTGAGCAGCCACCACGAGACTTTTCCACCGGATTCAAGAAACGTGGTCAACTGTGCTCGCTCGGCATCGCGCCCAACGAAGGTTGTGGCACGTGCGGAAAAGGGTAGCCACGATACAGTAGGGTCTGTCGATGGGAGAACCAGGATAGGCTCATCGGCCCCCTGCGGTCGTTCAGGCGTCTGTAGGTAGGACTGCGCGCGGCTCTCGGCAGACGCCTTCCAGCCCAAGAGCAGCGTTGGCATGAAACGCGTCTCGTCGCTATCGATTAGTTTGGCGTAGGACTGACACAACCAAATGCCGTTAGTAGCCGCCGAACGTTGATCGGGGGTCAGCTGAGGATCGAAGCGTGGGCCACCAGAGGCAGCCGCTGAGATATGGGCCGCGACACCGATGTTGACCGCGCCGTCAGCCGTCGCCTCCGGTCCGCTGGTTGGCCGACGGCAATCAGGATTTGAGCAGCAATGACCGGCCCTGCTTGCCAGGCGGGCAACAACCGACTTCCTAAATTCGTCACGCGTTGTCATCGTTGATCATTCCAGTACCCACTTTCCTCCGTTGTCGGGCAATCCACGAGCAGAAAGCCGGCGGTTGTCAAGGAGTGTACGGGCACAGCGGCCTAACGCTCCCAGTCACCGTTTGCTGCCCAACCCGAGACTTTCCAGGTTCAGCAGCATCCGCCCGTGGGCAGCAATACGGTGCAGTGGGTCGGTTAGCCTGCCCCTGTGCCATCAAAACTATAGGAAGCTGCCCTACTCAGACTTTTGCCAGTCGACGCTTCTTGCTCATCGGCAGCTTGCTCATCTGAACGACCAACCGCAACGCTTCATTGATCGCTCCGGCATCGTTCGCAAATGCCCTTGCGACATCAGGGGCGAGCAGCACTAAATTGGTTCCGGCCCGATACCGGGCGGCATACTTGCCCCGTACCCCGCCCTTGAGCAGGTGGCGTAGATCGTATTCAGGCCGTAACTCATCGGTCATTTCATCTGTTACTTTCTTCTTCATATGCTTCTCGTTCAGCCGGGGTCAGTGTCCGTGCGCTGATGATCCGAATCCGCTCGCCACGCTCGGTATGGGCCACCATCAAGAGACGGGAGCGCTGCGACAGGCCAATAAGGAGGTAACGGGCCTCGTCCTCGGAGTGGTCGGGATCCGGGACGGTGGTATTGACCGTATCAGCGAAGACCGTTGCGGCTTCGCTAAACGCAACCTTGTGTTTGCGAAGGTTCTTCGCTTCCTTTTTGGGGTCCCACTCAAATTCCACACGGCAAGTGTAGCGAGTTTGTTGCCCTTTGCGAATCCAGTCCTAGCCATTTGCAGATTCTCAAGGTTGATCAACTTTTGAGTCAAAGAATTAGGCAGGCTAACTTTAATTCAACGGCTTCCTGCCTGGCTATTAGCAGGAACTTCTTCCTACGAATAGCCAGAACGGTCTACATATAGCCAGCTCTATACGGCTATATGTAGCCATGTGGGCCGGGCTACCTATAGGAACTTTTCTGGAAGTCCCTCCAAAAGGAGAGACAAGGTCTCGTTAAGGCAGCCACTCCTACCGTTCTCTGCGACACCTTAACTCTCGTCCACGATTCGGAGAGAGTTCGGCCATGCGCAGCGCCGTTCTTCTGTCTTTCCTGTTGCTCATCCCCGATCCCGCAACGGCAAGCGAAACCCATTGCCTACTGGACCGGCTGGCGGCTTAAGAGTGAGATTCTGGCCCTGACCTGGTCCCAAATAGACTTTGACGCCGCTACAGTCCGGCTGGAGCCCGGAACGACCAAGAACAAGGAAGGACGGCTTCTCTATATGATGACCGACCTCCGTGTCCTCTTGGAGCAACAGTGGCGCGATCATCTCGCGCTGTCCCCGACATGCCTGCTCGTCTTCCACCGCAACGGCAAGCGCATCAAAGATATGCGTGGATCGTGGGAGAGGGCTTGCCGAGATGCCGGGGTTATGGGTAAGATTCCGCACGATTTTCGACGGACGGGAGTGCGGAACATGGTGCGGGCAGGGATTTCCGAGCGCGTGGCAATGAAGATAAGCGGTCACAAGACGCGCGACGTGTTTGATCGCTATCACATTGTCAGCGATGGCGACCTCCGCGAAGTCGCCCAGAAGCTCGACCGTGCGGTTGCGACTCTCAATGGGCACAATTTTAGGCACACAGACCAAGGTGCCTACGTGGAAACGCCGCTAAATAGCTGATTTTCCTTTATGCGAAAGTGGCGGAACTGGCAGACGCGCAGGACTCAGAATCCTGTGGGCTAATACCTCGTGGGGGTTCAAGTCCCCCCTTTCGCACTCACGTTGGATGAAGGGGGCGCTGCACGAATGAAGTATGCAGGCCCCCTTTCTTATTGATGTATATGGCACTCGATAAAATTTACGACCCAAGTTTGGTGGAGAAACGCTGGTTCCCGGTCTGGATGGAGCGCGGCTATTTTCGTCCGGAACAAAACCCGACCGGCAAGCCCTTCTCAATGGTGATCCCTCCGCCCAATATCACCGGCTCACTCCACATGGGCCATGCGCTCAATAATACCCTGCAAGACATTCTGGCCCGCTATAAACGCATGGACGGCTACCAAGTGCTGTGGCTGCCAGGCACCGATCATGCCGGGATTGCCACTCAGAATGTGGTCGAACGTCAGTTAATGGAGCTAGGCAGTGATCGCTGGCAGTTGGGGCGCGAGAAGTTTGTCGAACGCGTGTGGACCTGGCGCGATGAATCGGGTGGTCACATTGTGCATCAGCTCAAAGCCTTGGGCACATCGTGTGACTGGTCACGTGAACGGTTCACGATGGATGAAGGGCTGTCGCGCGCGGTGCGCGAAGTCTTCGTGCGGCTCTACGAGGAAGGGCTCATCTATCGTGGTCGCTATCTCATTAACTGGTGCCCACGCTGTCAAACCGCGCTCTCCGACCTCGAAGTCGAGCCACAAGAGAGTGAAGGGTATCTGTATCATCTGAGTTATCCCCGCACCGACGGCAAAGGATCGGTGACCATCGCCACCACGCGACCTGAAACGCTGCTTGGTGATACGGCGGTGGCCGTG
>JANMSE010000078.1:0-9681 GCA_031389045.1 Deltaproteobacteria bacterium
CGGCATTCAGATCGCTTCCAAGGTCCGCTCTTCTCAGGGCTTGCTCGTCCATGTCTTTGGCAAAGTCGCCGCCGCTCTGCTTTTGTTGCGGCCCAACTTTTAACCCCTAATTCGCATTTGGAGTGGTGAGCTGGCGCTTAGATCGGCGCATACGAATGCTCATCGCGCAAATCGAGGTTATATGACTCCAGCAGAATGGCTCGCCTTAGGTATTAGTGCCGCGATCCTCACCACTATCGTTGTGACGCTCTGGAAAATCGCACGTCCTTAGCGGTGGGCACCCTTGACACGATAATTCCGCCGGGTGCCACTGCTGGCTTGTCCAGCAGTGTTTGACGAGACTCACGGGCAGGCAAGCTGCCCGTGGCACACAGCAAACCCGAGCCGCGCGCGTAAGCAAGCGGTCACTTCTGCTCTTCTAGACTCTCTGCATCCGTAAAGGTAGAGTGATCGATATCTTCCAATCCTGAAAAGATTTTCACATGGCCCCTGAAACCACGAAGATGACCACTCAGGAAAAAATTCAGGAGATGGTGCGGCGTATCGTCGCACGATTTCGCCCAGAGAAGATTATTCTCTTTGGTTCGTACGCACGAGGCACAGCGGGTCCGGATAGTGATGTGGATCTTTTAGTGGTCAAACATCTGACCAACTCGAAGCGGCAGGATCAGCTTGCTATTCGTATCGCTTTACATGGGATCGGTCTCGCCAAGGATATTATCGTTGTCACTCCAGAGGAACTGGAAGAGTACCAAGATCTTGTCGGCACGATTATCCGTCCCGCTCTTCGCGAGGGAAGAGTATTGTATGAGCGAGCGTCCCAAGGGTATTGATCTGATTCGACAGTGGGTGGAGAAAGCCGAGGAAGATCTGCTTACCGCGGAGCATACCTTGACACTGGGCGAGAAGTGTCCTTTTGCTACTGTCTGCTTCCATGCGCAACAATGTGTCGAAAAGTATATTAAAGCGTTGCTTGTTTCCTTAACGATTGATTTCCCCAGAATTCACGATATTGGAGAACTTACTCAACTCCTCCCGCAAGGACATGACATTCCCTTGGACAAGTCCCAGCAAGAACGGCTCACTGATTATGCCGTGGTGAGTCGCTATCCTGGTAACTGGGAGCCACTGGCGCGAACGGATGCTGAAGAGGCGGTTACCCTCGCGCGGCAAGTCCGAGAAAATATCCGTGTCTTCCTTCCGGCAGAGGCGATTTCGGGGCCGTAGGCTGGGATAAGCACAGGGAATCTCAGAAGGTAGGTCGCCGGGTGCCACTGCTGGCTGGTCTAGCAGTGTTGGAAGAGACTCACGGGCAGACAAGCTGCCCGTGGCGGAAGACGGGAGAACGAACAACGGTTAAAGGGGAACAAGAATCCGTAGCAGGGTAGGATTACCCTGCTCTCTTCTCCGCTCCGAGTCTCGTCACTTGGGTGAGAATAGCGATTCCTAGCTCGTCTTCAATGGCTAAACACAGGTGAATGAGATCATCATTGACCTCTCGCAACTCGTATTTTTCCGGTACCGCGACTTCGAGCGTGAGGTCTTCGTCCGTGTATGGCACGTCGAGTGTGGTGATGACTGCCTGGGGATAACATTCGTGGACATGTTGACTCAGCCGCAAAGCCGCATCGGCTAACACTCGTCCCTTTGCTTTTACCCTTTGTGCCATGTTACTTCCCTTTCTGCTCGATAACCGAGAGAATCTCCTGAACAGTCTCGATTGCCCATTTTGCGTCTTTCTGGTTGATGTCGTCTAACCGATAGTCCGCGTCGAGTCGGAGATTGTACAATCTCCGAAGAGCAAAACGATGGGCTTCAAAAACACCCGGCCCGCGCAGAGCAACGTGCGGCTCTACCCACCTTCCACGCACGAAGGTTTGGATGATGCCGAAATGTTCCCACCGTGGTTTTTTCTCTGTCTCCTACGGCAGCTCACATGGCTTGATAGGCCGCATAGTAGCAGCGTGAGACACACCCACGGAAATCCCTGCTCGCCAAGAGGGCCTTGGCTCCCGCCAGCGCTTGCCGTGCTCCTTCAAGCCGGGTCTGTTTTTCCACTCCTTCTCTTTAGCACATTTACCCGGCGAAGTCGGGGAAGCAGGCGATAGCGAGGTAAAGGGCATAGCTCGCGCGCTACTCTTATGACGTGTCGCTTACTCCCCAATAGCGATCCAGTTGACGTACCAGCCCCACTCTCTTGCTTGCATGGTGGTCAGTTGCCGGTGCCCGATGTGCACGCGAAATCCTTTGGCCGTGGGTTCGTAGATGCTCGTCACTCCTTGTGCCATCCAGTTATTGGTGTGTCCACCAAGGCTGGTGAAATAATACGGAGGCGCGGAAAATCCAGCGTGTCCGGTATCTACTTCGACCGTCACTCCACCATCACTGTACTGTATCCAGCGTGTTTTTTTTGGGTCCGTTCGACCAACGACGATGCGCAGGGCTTCATTCCCCGGTCCTGTCACGACTCCAGCAGTAGAGGAGGGCGCGGCAGCGGGCGTCACGGCATTGCCTGTGGCTGTGCCAGTAGTACTGGCTGGAGGGGAGAATTTCCCCTCTTTCATGGCTGCGGCTAATAACTCTGGAGCCATCTGTTTGACGGATTCCAGTAGCTCTCGTTTGAGCTGCTCAAGATCGCCATTCTGGTCCGTAGCTGGTTGTGGTGCTGCGGCTTGCAAGACTGCTAGCTGTTGTTGCATCCGCGAGAGCTGGCGTTTGGTCATCAGTGCAGACAGGCCAACGCTACCAATCAACAGGACGAGTGCAATCCACGAGATCAGCTTCGCTCGGTTTTCTAACAGTCCTTGTTTTTCTTGCAGCGACCGCGTCCGTTCCCACAAGCGTAAGGTGGCATCCTTGGTATCTTGAATACGTTCTTCCAGATTACGTTTGTTTTCCTGAACATCTCTCGGTCGTTCTGGGGACGTTGGCCGTTCATCAGGCACTCCCCCCTTCTTCTTGTTCGCCATAGTTCTTCCTCCATGCCGCGGTGCGCTGGCCGTGTGATAACTGCTTCCGCGGCGATAACAAAACGCACCTTACCTCTGCTTGCTACAAGTACCGAAGCCCCCTACGGTTTCCCTCCTCGGCATTCATTGACAGGTGTTCCGTTTCTGTGGCATGGTTAGGGGAATTCTGAATGAACGTTCACCCTAAAGAAGGAGGGCAAATTGTATGGCAGCTTTTGATACGCTCATCCGTGGTGGAACCGTTGTCGATGGTAGTCGTTCCCCACGTTACATGGCCGATGTTGGCATTAAGGATGGTAAGATCGCGAAAATTGGCAAGCTCAATCCGAGTGACGCCACGAAGACGCTGGATGCCAATGGCTTGATCGTCGCTCCCGGCTTCATTGACCTACACACGCACTACGATGCCCAGATTAACTGGGACCCATACTGCACGCTCTCCGGGTGGCATGGGGTGACCTCGATTGTCGTTGGCAACTGCGGTTTCGGCTTTGCCCCCTGTCGGCCAGAACTGCGCGACCGCGCCATGCTCACCATGTCCCGCGTGGAAGCGATTCCGTTCGATTCCATGAAAGCCGGCATGAAGTGGGATTGGGTCACCTTCCCCGATTGGATGAATTTCCTGGATCGTACCCCGAAGGGTATCAACGTCCTGAGTTTCGTGCCGCTCGCCCCCATCATGATTTGGACGATGGGACTTGAGGCCGCCAAGAGCCGCGGCGCCACCGAAAAAGAAATGCAGGAGATGTGCCGCATTATTGAAGAAGCCCTGGATGCCGGTGGCTGTGGTCTCTCGGCGCAACGCTTAGGGAACGGCTTCGTCTCGGTGCAACGGGATTATGATGGCACCCCGATGGTCACGGATACCATGTCGGACGACGACATGTTGTCTTTCGCGAAAGTGCTCGCCAAACGGAAAGAAGGCTTCATCCAACTCACCCAGTCTAGCCCCGAATTCCAGAATGATATGGATTTCTACGACAAGTTGGCCGACGCCTCCGGGCGCCCCATTCTGTTCAACGCGACCGCCGTACGCGATGATCGCCCAGCCCTCCATCGCCGGACCCTGCGCTGGATAGAAAAGACCAACAAAGCGGGCCGCAAAATTTACAACCAGACCGCCGTCATGCGCCAGGGTCTGTATTTCACCTTCAATGATATGAACCTGTTCGATGGCAACGATGCGTGGCGTGAGGCGACGATGGGCACGCCGACCGAGCGGCTGATGAAGTTCAGGAATCCCGCCATGCGCCAAGCGCTGATCGCCGATTACGATACGGGCCACACCCCAGTGGTGACCGGTTCGTTTAAGGAATTCACCATTGAGTCCGTTGGTGACCCACTGTTGCAGAAGTACGTGGGCAGGACCGTCGAAGAGATCGCCAAGACGGAAAATAAACATCCGATCGAAGCGATGCTTGATATTGTCGTCGCCGACAAGCTGAAGACCGAATTCGAAACGCCTGCGCGTAACATGCGTGAGGACTACGCCGCCGAACTGATGTCCTCACAGTACAGCATCGCCGGGGTGTCGGACGGTGGCGCGCACATTAAGTTCCTCACTCTTGGTGCGTACCCCACGGATATGCTCACCTGGATGGTACGTGACGCCGGTTTCATGAGCCTCGAAGAAGCCCACTACCGCTTGAGCGGGATGCCCGCCCAATGCGCTGGGTTCCAGGATCGCGGCGTGTTGAAAGAAGGCGCACCGGCTGACGTGGTGGTCTACGATCTGCCGAACCTCAAACTCACCCCAGACAAGCCGACCATTGTTCACGACTTCCCAGCAGGGGAGTGGCGGCGCGTGCAGTACGCGGAAGGCTATCGCTGGATCATGGTGAACGGCGACGTGACCTTCGAAGATGGCAAGTGCACCAACGCGACCCCTGGTAAACTCCTCCGCCACGGGCGCGGGTAGAGAAAATAGGGGCTGGGGGTTCGGGGTTGGTTCCCCACTCCTCCCTCCCCTTGTTGATTTGATTGTGTAGGGGCAGCCCAATGTGGCTGCCCTTTTTCTTTTATTGACCAGCAGAAGGGGCAGGCACCTGGGCATTCCCGCCGCCACTTTGTTGCGCGGCGAGCCCTTTCTTGAGCGCGCGGATGGTCGAGACGAAGGTTTCGCGTAACGCACTCTTCTGGAACGCGAGGGGAACAGGAACTTTGACCTTGTCTTTCGCCGTGCCGGTATAGGCCAGAAGGGTTTTGGTTCCATCTGGAGACGGAGCGAGACGATACTCACCAGCGAGATCCGAAAATTGGCTCTCAACCGTTTGTATCGCGATCCGCTGTTCATCCGGGACAAAGGTGAATTCGAGAGACAGTCGTTGCGGCTGCCCTAAGATGACCATCTCGAATTCGACGACTTTTTTATTCCCCTCGCTGCTGAGCAGTTTGGAGTAGCGCACCGTCTCGCCGCCAAACTCTTGCGTGCGTTCCGGCTCGGTAAAAGCGCGAAAGACCGCGTCAACGGGCGCATCAAGGCGGGACGTGAACTCAATCGTCATCGTCCCACCATCCTTTTCCAACTTCTCGCTGAGAATTTCGGCGACCGGCTTGTCCCATTGCAAGGCGGCTGATCGCACTCGGTAATACTGCACACCGAGGACGATCAACCCAAGAGCAACAACAGCGAGAGCACCCCAGAGGTATTTTCTCACTGGCCGTAATGCGACTGGTTGTAGTTCCGACTCTCCCGTTCGCCAGACAGACGGAGAGAAGCTGACGGGGCTGGATCGAGTTCTCCGCTAAACATGATGGGTTCTTGTCCCCACACCTGACTGGTATTCAGAACATAGTTGCCCCCGAGTGAAGGGGTCCACACTTTTTCCGCGGCTGCGTAGTTGCCACCAGTGAGGAGATAGGCGAACCCGCCCGTCAGCCCGCCAAGCGCGGCGTATGCGACCTTAGTCGGCATATAGACCACGTTGGCGAGAACGGTGGCGATTCCCATGCCTGCATCCTCGGCGAAATCCGCTTGTGCTCCCACTGGTAACAGCAGGAGAGCGGCGACCATTCCTGTTCTGAACTTCCTTCGTAAACGTTTTCCCATGGCTTTATCCTCCTCATCAACCTTCAGTCTTCACCACACAGCCGGTGGGTAAGAGTTGTAGTAAGTGGGCAAACGCACGCTCGACGTAGTCTTTGTTCTTCGATTCCAGCGTGAGTTTCACCCGGTATTCGCTATTGCCAATCTTGGGATAGGACCCGAGCATCAGGTCTGGGTAGACCTCCAGCGTCTCATGCAAATAACTCGCGATCGCACTTTCCACTGCGTTACTATAAATGATCTTGAGAAAATAAGGATCAACCGCGAAGCGCTCTTTTAGCGCATGGAACTTTTGTTGCAGAATTTCCGGGATGCCGGGCAAAATGTAGATATTCTCGATCTTGATCGTCGGGAAGCGGAGCTCATCGTGGATCAACAGCTCGGCCCCTTCCGGGATCTCGGCCATTTTGAGGTGGGCGGAGTTCGGCGTCTTGCCGTTGAGGTACTCATGGATTTTCTTTTCCAGGAGTGGGTGCCGCACCACACGGCACCCGAGACCACGGGAGATCCCTTCAATCGTAATATCGTCATGCGTGGGACCCACCCCACCGGAGGTAAACACGAGATCAAACTTCTGGTGAAACTCGCGCACGGTCGTCGCGATGTCATCCAAATCATCGGGGATGACGGCGATGCGTTTGAGCGTGACTCCCAGTTGCCGGAGTTCGCGCGCCAGAAACGCGGAATTCGAGTCCACCGTCTTTCCAGACAGGATCTCATTGCCGATCACCACAATGCCAGCTCCGAGTTCGTGCATAGGGGGCACTATAAACCCCTTTCGGGGGACAAGGCAAGATTTCTCGGTCGCCACATCTCACGAGGCGAATTGGGGGGACGCAATGGGTCATTGACCATCAACAGTAGGAGGACTCCCGAATGGAGAAGAAGATTCCTTTATCCCGCCAACGGTTTCGGATCGAGAAACCGGTCGAGCACATTCTTGGTGATGCGCGACACGTTATTCTTATACTTGTTGTGAGAAAGACTGCCGGACCAGGCGATGGAACTCGACGCCCACACCGCGCCACCGTTCGGGGTCTCGTAAAAAACCATATCCGCTCGGACCAGCTCATTTTCCGTGCCACCGAGTCCTGGATAGGTGGCGAGCAACTCCTCACACACGACCAGATAGATGTCTGTGTGACGACCTTGAGAGGTTGCGAGGACAAGCGCATGCGGGGGCGTGCCCATGTGTCGGTCGGCCCGGTCAATTTCTAGTCCCGCCGCGCCGCCGCCAATCAAGCCGAAATCGCCAATCAGTTCATCCTTGCCGACGCCCGCGAAGATAAAATCCGCGCGTGGGTGAAAACTATCCGGCAAGCGATGATACGGAGCCGAGATGTCGAACCCCTGCGCGGTGAAGCCGGTGCCCAGCATCATTTGTGGCGGGCGTCCCTGCCGCCGCCACAGGCCGCCATATTCACCGGTGAAGCTGTGATAATACTCGCCCGGCTCCGCCGCCCAGGTGCGAATGCCGCCTTCGTTGCGTCGCACTTCGAGCACCCCCGGCAGTTCGGGATGATAGGCGATGCGCCAGTACCACCCGTTGGCACCCATGTACATGAGGCGGCCCCCCTGCCACTGATAGGCCATCATCGCGTCCCACATTGACTGGGAGTGATATTCAGGATGAGTGCCGGAGAGAATCACCGAGTACGGCTTCAATATCTCAAGGCCCCGCGTGTGCAGGTCTTCATCCGTGATGACATCGAACTCGTACCCCAGCGCGTCGAGCCAGTCGGTGATGTGGGTATCCGCGTTAAACTGCCACAGTGAAGAGCCGTGCCCACCAAGACTGGAGATGTGTTTCGGGCGCATGTTCAAGACGGGCCGCAGGCGGGACGAGTAACACACGCCTGAGTGATCCGAATGGACATCGTAACAAGAGGAGCCATACTCGCGGTGCTCGTTGAGGAAGAGCGCATACTTATCCAGCGGTACCAAGCGGCCAGCGACCAATTCAATGAGGCCCGCGTTGGTGGCCATGTGCTCGTTCGCATACGCCATGTAACTGGCGGTGGGGAGGAGGAAGGCGATCTTCTTTTCCTTGCCCGGCTGGGGGCTGACCGCGAACGGGATGTAGTCTTCTTCATCGCCAGACCGCAAGCGCGCGGCGTAGAGGCCGCTTTTCATCGTGGCGGGAATCGTCAGCGTGAAATCCACCTCCCAGCCCGCGTCGTACATGTCGTCATCATGGAAATGAATCGCGCCGTAGTGATCCGGTTTGTCGTTCCAGTTCATCGACTCACCAGTCCAGTTGTACCCTTTCATGCCACGGGCGGGCAGGTTCACAGTGTGGCCGTGGAGGCGGTTCGGCGAGACGTCGGTGACATGCTGTGAGTTGATGTCGCGCGAGAAGTCCCACGCTCCCACAACGGCGGTGGTCAATGTGGCGGGAACAGGGCCACTCTTGAGCATCTCCATTTCCGCGCGACTCAACGCTCGATTGGCGAGTCGTGGGCTGTCGATTTTGCCGTTGTATTTGTAGCTCAGTTGGCCTTTTCCGGCGCCCGTGCGACATGCCGCGAACAGCAAGGGCGTATCGGTTTTGCCCAGTTGCGTGATGGCCGTTCTCGTGTGGACTTCACCCGCGTCGGTCGCGAGCGGATAGCTAACCAGCGGCTCTTGGTGGAGTGTGACCGCGCGCGTCTTGGCGTCATAACTGGCGGCGACGAAGTACCACTCACGCGCCAGCAAGGGTTTTCCGGTCGAAAGGATTTCCTGATTGCCACGACCATCACCGAGTAGCAGCGCCAGCGAGCCATCGCGTTCCGAGATGACCAAGGCGAAGCCCGCTTTCGTGCGTTCCTGATACTTCGCCATGAGGACCTGTTGGCCCTTATCCGGCGTGGTCGGCCAGATCATGGCTTGGCAAGAAAAGCTGTCTAGGTACGCCAGCACTGAAGAGTGAGGAATGGAGACGTAAGAGCCGGACTCGATAACTTGCTTCCGGCCTTTGTAGGTTTTGTTCGCGGCGGTCTTGATGACTTTCTCCCGCATGCCAGGGCCAGCGGGGTTAGAATCCCCGCAAATAATACGGACGATCTCGACCTGATAGGTGGGCAACTCGCAATTGACCATGAACGAGAGCGTCTCGCCGGGCGCGGCGCTAATCTTGTCGCTATAGCCGGTGATTTTCATCGGTGTTCCTCAAACTGCTGATAGGGAAAGGATTTGGGCTTTGGGCTTTAGGCTCTGGGCTTTGGGATCTGGGATTTAGAACGTCCTCCCCAGAGCCCAAAGCCTATTTTGTCGTTTCTTCCAAGTCTCTCCCCGTATGCTTTTTCCAGCGCCGCCGAAAGACCTCGCGTTCCGCGTCTTCGAGGTTGGTGAAGACTTCGCCTTTGAGGAGTGTGACCGGTTTGCCTGGCTCACCGGGGAGCAGACCGAGTGTCCACTCTTGATGAGGTTTCGTGCAGACGAGGACATACTTGTTCTGTGTCGACTCACCGCGAAAGACGTTTAAGACTCGTTGTAACGCGGGACTGTGATGGCCAATTGGTGTCTGGTCAAACTCGGCGACAACCGCGCGGTCCTGGTCGCTGACTCCAAGGGTAAGCCCCCAGCTTTGCTGGGGGACTCGCAAAGTTTGACAGTTGCGGGATTGGTGACTCGCCTCCGCTGTGTACCCGCCTAAGTGACATGGCAGGGAAATCGTTTCGAGCT
>JANMSE010000140.1:0-4500 GCA_031389045.1 Deltaproteobacteria bacterium
TACCACGAGGACACCGTGCGGTTTGGCAAGGAGATCATGCCGCTGTTGCGGCAGATGGGAGTGGTGGCGGGGTAGCGGGGGTTGCGTTGACGGAAGAGACAACTGTCGAGATAGTTCTTCATTCGTCATCCTCCCAGCTCGCGCGTTCCTCGCGTAAATACTGATCGATTTCCTCCTTAGTTCGTCCTGGACGGGCGGGAGAGGTGTGAGCGAGAAAGTGACGAATGCGTTCCCAGCTTCCGGGAAGTGGCGTCGATAGCGTATCGGTCAAGACAATGACCTCAGCGTCCCCCGGCGACACCTTCGGGGGCAGGGTAATCCGCAACTCCCGGCTTTCCGGCACGACGACCTGTAATTTTACCGCATGCATGAGTCTGTTCTCCTTATTGATCCCATTCTATTTCACTGGGGATGTTCCTACGCTCGCACATGCCGCACCGCCGCCAGTGCCGCCGTCGCACCATCACCCGCCGCCGACACCAATTGCCGTGACGATTCCGCACGCACATCACCCGCGGCGAAAATCCCTGGCACTGACGTGCGCATACTCAAATCCGTCACAATCTGTCCTTTGTCATTGAGTGGCACCAGACCGTTGAGGAACTGGGTATTGGGCGTCAAGCCGATAAAGATAAACGCACCCGTGACATCCAATTGCGACTGCTCACCAGTCTTCACATCCGCGAGTCGCACCCGCTGTACCTCGTCGGCTCCTTCGATGGCGGTCACGACCGTATTGAACCGAAACGTCACTTTCTCGTTGGCTTGCGCCCGCTCGCGCAGCAATCGGCAGGCGCTGAGTTCCGCGCCACGATGGACCACCGTCACGGAGGACACGTACTCCGTCAGATGTACTCCCTCATCAAGGGCCGCATCGCCGCCACCGATCACCACGACGGGCTGGTCCATGAAAAACGCACCGTCACAGGACGCGCAGTGTGACACCCCTTTGCCGTTCAACTCCTCTTCGCCGGGAATGTTCAGCTTGGAAAAGCTGGAGCCCGTGGCGATAATCAACGCGCGGGTCCGCACCTCGCCATCGTCCGTTTGCAGGACTTTCATCTCGCCATCCACGGCAATGCTCTGGACTTCGGCTAACTTCATCTCCAGCCCCATGTTCGTGGCCTGCTGCTGAAGCAGTGGCCCCAGCGAGTAGCCCGCCACGCCGTCAGGAAAGCCGGGATAATTCTCGATATGGGGGCAGTTCAATACTTGTCCACCCGCGGAAAAGCGTTCGAGTAACAACGCGCGGCAGCGGTCCCGCGCGGCATACAGGCCCGCCGTGAATCCCGCTGCCCCGCCACCAATGATAATGATGTCATATTCGCCTGCCATGATATGTTCTCCTGCGTGTTCGGTTTTCGGCCTGGGAGTCTAGCAGTAAAGACGGGACTGAGTAACGAGGACTGAGGGACTAAGGACTGAGGGAATTTTTGGCGTGAGAGAAACCGCCCCCACGCTACCTCTCGCCGGGGACTGAACTCCCCGGCTACCCTCATCGCCTCGCTCTGCGAGGCCAGATATGCCGCAGATCGGCATTTGAGGGTAGCTGGGGGTTTTGACCCCCGGTCCGCAAGCCGCGCAACGCCTAGTTTAACTTAATGCCATTGCCCGACGGCGGGGCTGTCCACCTGACACAAGTTGCGATACAAGGCAGACCGTTTATGAAGCGCGTTTCCCATATCCGCATTGCTTTCCGGCTCGGAAGGGCGTTCCCTATTATTGCCCTGTGTCTCTTGCTGGCGAGTTGCACCAACAATCCCTATCGCCCCAGCGAAGCCGGGCGCAACATTTATTACGACACCTTCACCAGCGAACCCAAACACCTCGACCCCGCGCGTTCCTATGCGGCAGACGAGTATGAAATCTTGCACCAAATCTATGAACCGATGGTGCAGTATCACTTCTTGAAACGCCCCTATGAGCTGACCTCCCTCACCGCCACCGCCGTTCCAGAAGCGCGACTCCACGATAAAGACGGCAATCTCTTGGCCGCCGATGCGCCAGCGGAAGCCGTTGCCCGCGCGGTCTACGAGATCACTCTGCGGGCCGATGTCCGCTACCAGGAACATCCCGCCTTCGCGCGCACCGCCGATGGACAATATCGCTGGCACCTGTCCGCTGGCGCATCGTTTCCGCGCATTGAGCATCCCGATGAGCTTCCTGAGAAAGGGTCTCGCGAGCTGCGCGCGGAAGATTATGCCTATCAGATCAAACGCCTCGCCCATCCGTTGTTGGACTGTCCGATCTTTCCCATTCTGATCAATTACATCGCGGGCTTCGCCGAACTGCGCAAAGCCCTGGAGACGGACCTCGCGCGGATTCGCGCCGAGCGCCGCCAGGCCGCCGGCGTCTTCTATAACCAAGAGGCCGACGAACAGACCAACCCCATCTATCTTGACCTCCGTCAGTATGAGCTGCCGGGCGTGCGGGTGGTGGACTCACACACTGTGCGCATCACCCTGACCAGGAAGTATCCACAGTTCGTCTACTGGCTGGCGATGCCGTTCTTCACGCCGATTCCTTGGGAGGTGGACCGTTTCTACACCCAAGCCGCCGCGCGTGAGCAGAACATGACGTTGAACCGTTTTCCAGTGGGTACGGGACCCTTTACCCTCGCGGTCAATCAACCCAACTATCGCATGGTCCTCCGTCGTAACCCTAACTTCCATGAAGAGGTCTATCCCAATGAAGGGGCCGCCGAGGACGACAAACTCGGACTGCTCGCCGACCGGGGCAAACGCCTGCCGTTTTTGGAGGAAGCCATCTTCGTGCTGGAGAAGGAGAGTGTCTCGCAGTGGAACAAATTCCTGCAAGGCTATTACGACAACTCCGGCATTGGCTCGGAGGTCTTTGACCAAGCCATTCAGGTCTCTCAGGCCGGAGGCACGGAACTCACGCCCGTCATGCGTGAGAAAGCCCTCCGCTTGCTCACCGCCATAACCCCGTCAACGTACTATTATGCCTTCAACATGTTGGATGATGTCGTGGGTGGCTATGACGAAAAGAAGCGCAAGCTGCGACAGGCGATCTCCATCGCGTTCAATGTGGAAGAGTACATTCAGATTTTCGCCAATGGGCGCGGGATCGCGGCTCAAGGGCCGATCCCCCCGGACATCTTTGGCTACCAAGACGGTCGGACGGGCATCAACCCGATAGTCTACGAGTGGGACGAACAGCTCAACGCGCCACGCCGCAAAAGTCTGGAGGTCGCCAAACAGCTCCTCGCCGAGGCGGGGTATCCCGGCGGGCGCGATGCCAGTGGCAAACCGCTGGTGCTGTTCTTTGATACCGGCGCGTCCAGCGCGGGCGCGAAGTCCGAGTTCGATTGGCTCCGTAAACAGTTCGCCGCTCTCGACATTCAACTTCAGGTGCGCTCGACCGACTCCAACCGCTTCCAAGAAAAGGCGCTCAAAGGCGATTTCCAAATTCTGCGCTGGGGCTGGAACGCCGATTATCCCGACCCGGAGAACTTTCTCTTCCTGTTGTATGGAGCGAACGGCAAGGTGAAAGCCCAAGGCGAAAACGCCGCCAACTATGATAACCCCCGCTTCAACGCCCTGTTCCAACAGGTCGAGAACATGACCAACTCGCCGGAACGGGCCGCGCTCATTCAAGAGATGCTGACCCTCGCGCAAGAAGATGCGCCGTGGATTTGGGGCCTCCATCCGGTCGCATACGGGCTCTATCACGAGTGGTTCCTGAATACCAAGCCGATGTCGTTTGGCACCAACACCCTCAAGTATAAACGGGTCGATCCCCAACTGCGTGAAGCCCGCCAGCTCGCATGGAATAATCCAGTGACGACACCGCTGTGGGTCGCTTTGGCGCTTCTCGTGGTCAGCGCGATTCCCGCCACCCTCGCGCTCTATCGTCGCGAACGGGGCGTTACGCCCAGCGTGACATCCAGCGGCACGCACGGAGAGACTCTCGGATGATCGCCTACATCGTGCGCCGCTGCCTCTACGCCATTCCCATCCTCATTGGCGTGAACGTCATCGTCTTTTTGCTCTTCTTCTTCGTCAATTCGCCGGATGACATGGCCCGCGCCCATCTTGGACAGAAGCGAGTCACCCCGGAGCAAATCGACCAATGGAAGCGCGAGCACTCGCTTGATCTCCCCTATTTCTACAATGCCGGCTGGCGACGGATCGGGGCCGTCGTGGCGACAAAGGCGGAGAGTACCGCGGAACTCCTCACTGCCGGTGAGGGGAACTATGCGCTGACAATTGACGCGCCGCCAGGCCAGAAGACTGCCCCCCCCCGCGTGGGGCCCCCACGCGTGGGGCAAGCACGTACCGTGCGGATTGAAAGTGACCAACCCGAAAGACTCTTTCTGCCAGCCGAGTTCGCCGCAGGCACCCTGAGTCTCCCCGCGACCGTCACCACACAACAGTTCGCGTTTCGCATCACCCCAGCCCAGAGCGCCGGACACGCACCGCCTGGACGACGGCGAAGTCCTGCCGCTGAATCGCGTCGATCATGTACGACCCCATGCCA
>JANMSE010000148.1:0-26835 GCA_031389045.1 Deltaproteobacteria bacterium
ATGGTGATGCCGGGGGACAACACGCGGATGGTGGTGGAGTTATTGACGCCGATCGCGATGGATGACGGGTTACGGTTCGCGATTCGGGAGGGGGGCCGCACCGTGGGGGCTGGCGTCGTCACGAAAATCCTCCAATAAGAACATGGTTACCATGAACGAAAAAATTCGCATTCGTCTCAAAGCATACGACCATAGAGTGCTCGACCAGTCCGTGAAGGAGATTGTCGAGACGGTGAAACGCACTGGTGGGCGGGTTGCCGGCCCGATTCCGCTACCCACGTGCACTGAACGATATACCGTCAACCGTTCTCCTCACGTTGATAAAAAGTCGCGAGAGCAATTCGAGATTCGCACCCATAAACGGCTGTTGGATATCCTTGATCCGACTCAACAAACGATTGACGCACTCGGGAAACTTGAACTCGCGGCCGGAGTCGACGTCGAGATTAAGCTCCAGTAAGGATACGGTCTTATGAATGGTCTGATTGGAAAAAAACTTGGTATGAGCCAGATCTTCGCCGCTGACGGCACTCTTATCCCCGTCACGGTTATTCAGGCTGGACCATGCACCATTATCCAGAAAAAAAACACCCACCGCGACGGGTACACGGCAGTTCAAGTCGGGTTTGGGACGCGTAAGATTCAGCGCGCTTCGAAGGCGCTGGTCGGACACTGTAAGAAGGCCAATGCTTCCCCGTTCGCCGTGTTGCGAGAATTCGATACCGATGACATTGACAAGTATGAAATTGGCGCCGAGGTCAATGTTGCCACGCTCTTCATGGCTGGCGAAAAGGTTGATGTCATCGGAACAACGAAGGGACGCGGATTCGCAGGTGTCATTAAGCGGCATGGTATGGCCGGTTTTCCTGGATCGCGTGGAACGCACGAGTACTTTCGACATGGTGGTTCTATCGGTAACCGTTCTTTTCCTGGCCGTATTTTCAAGGGAAAACGGATGGCGGGTCAACATGGCAATACTCGAGTGACAACGACTCAACTCCGGGTAGTGGAAGTACGTGGTGAAGACAACTTGATTTTTATTCGCGGAGCGGTTCCTGGAGCGAGCGGCGGCGTCGTCATTATCCGTAAAGCAGCGGTGGGAAAGAAATAAGCAATGGAAACACAGACGGCATCCCGCATTCCGGTGTTTTCACCGGATCGACAAACTGTTGGTGAGATCGAATTGCCTGCCGCTATCGCGCAGCAACCTCCACGCGAACACCTTCTTTTTGAGTTGGTAAAAATGCAGCGTGCCAATCGACGTTCTGGGACTGCTGCCACGAAAACGCGCGCGTTTGTTCGTGGTGGTGGCAAAAAACCCTGGAAACAAAAAGGCACGGGAAGGGCTCGTGCTGGTAGTAGCCGTTCTCCCATCTGGGTGGGAGGAGCAACGATTTTTGGTCCTCAGCCACGCTCGTACGCCTACCGACTTCCGAAGAGCGCACGCCGCACCGGACTCCAAGCGGCACTGGCGACCAAGTACCGAGCGGGCGAATTCTTTGTGGTCGACGACATTGAGCTGCCGGAGATGAAAACGAAGAGGATGCTAGAATTCCTCACGCGCCTGCAAATGGGCGATAGTGTCCTGGTCGTGATTGCGGAAGCGAACGAACGCATTGAAAAGTCCACACGAAACATCCCTGGAGTGAAAGTCCTGCGATGCGAGGGACTGAATGTCTACGACCTTCTTCATTATCGCCAAGTGCTCTTCACCCAGGCAGCGTTACAAAAAGTGACGAAAAGGCTCACAGCATGAATAACGCGGTATATTCCGTCTTAACGACGCCACTCATCACTGAGAAAGCGACGCTGGTCAAGGAAGCAGGCAACCAGGTCGTCTTCCGCGTGCGCCCGGACGCCAATAAACACGCGATTCGCAATGCTGTCGAGACCTTATTCAAGGTGAAAGTCGAGAAAGTACGGACCGTCCAATATCTCGGTAAGGCGAAACGGGTTGGGAAGTCACTGGGAAAAAAGTCTGATTGGAAAAAAGCCTACGTGACTTTGGCAGAGGGAAATCAAATCGAATTTTTCGAGGGAGCATAGTGCATGGCGGTACGACAATATAAACCAACATCCGCGGCGCGGCGATTTCAGAGTGTCGCGGACTTCAGCGAGATCACGAAAAAAGCGCCTGAGCGTTCGTTGATCGCTCCGCTGAATAAGAGTGGCGGGAGGAACAACCGTGGCCGTATCACTCTCTTCCAACGTGGAGGAGGGCATAAGCGTCGCTATCGCATTATTGATTTTCGGCGCGAAAAAGATTCAATCTCCGCGAAGGTGGTCGCGATCGAGTATGATCCCAACCGTTCGTCTCGTATCGCGCTTCTCCATTACCAAGACGGAGAAAAACGATACATCCTTGCTCCTGTTGGCCTCTCAGTTGGCGACACCATTACGTCCGGGCAAGAAGCTGATATTAAGCCTGGAAATGCTCTTCCGTTAAGTCATATCCCCCTGGGCACGATGATCCACAATATCGAACTCAAAATTGGTAAAGGTGGACAAATGGCGCGCAGTGCCGGGGCCTCGGCGCAACTCATGGCCAAGGAAGGTGACTACGCTTCGGTCAAACTCCCTTCGGGCGAAGTCCGCTTGGTGCATCAGCGGTGCAAGGCGACGATTGGTCAAATTGGCAATATCGACCATGAAAACATTTCGCTAGGGAAAGCTGGTCGTTCCCGCTGGCTCGGACGTCGCCCCCATGTTCGTGGAGTTGCGATGAACCCAGTGGATCACCCAATGGGCGGAGGAGAAGGCCGAGGAAAAGGTAATCACCCTCAAAGCCCGTGGGGAGTGCTCGCCAAGGGCTACAAGACACGACACAACGCTCGCACGGATAAACATATCGTCCAGCGAAGGAAGAAGTAAGAGTCTATGCCGCGCTCATTGAAAAAAGGTCCGTTTATCGACGACCATTTGATAAAGAAGGTTGATGCGCTGATTCAGAGCGGAGAAAAAAAGGTCATTAAGACTTGGTCCCGTCGCTCGACGATTAGTCCAGACATGATTGGATATACGTTTGCCGTCCACAATGGCAAGAAGTTTGTTCCAGTCTACGTGACCGACAACATGGTCGGGCATAAACTTGGAGAATTTTCTCCGACGCGCACTTTCTACAGCCACTCCGGCGATAAAAAGGGTGAGGTCAAGAAGGCGGCGAGGGGATAGGAAAGTAGACCATGGAAGCAAAATCGATCTTGCGAGATGTGCGCATGTCTCCCCGCAAGGGGCGGCTCGTCGCCGACATGATTCGCGGCAAACAAGTTGAGGAAGCGCTGGCGATCTTGCGCTTCACTCCAAAGAAAGCAGCGCGTCTCCTGACCAAGGCTTTACAGGCTGCGGTCGCTAATGCAGCAGAAACTCAACAGTTGGACCCGGACAAGTTGTACGTCAAGACAACCTTTGTTGACGGCGGAACCACGTGGAAACGCTTCACGCCGCGTGCGCATGGGCGAGCAACCCCGATTCGCAAGCGCACCAGCCATTTTACCGTCATCGTCGACGAACGAGGATAAGAGGAAAAACATGGGGCAGAAAGTTCATCCCAAGGGATTTCGTATCGGCGTTATCGAAGGCTGGGAGTCGCGGTGGTTCGCTGAAAAAGAATATGCCAACCTTTTGCATGAAGACATTAAGGTCCGCGACTTCATTAAGAAACGTCTTCAGCATGCGGGCATCGCGAAAATAGAGATTGAGCGCGCGGCCAATAAGGCGAAGATTAATATTCACACGGCTCGCCCTGGTATTGTCATCGGCAAGAAAGGGGTCGAGATCGAGAAGTTGAAAGTGGACCTCGCCAAATTGTCGAACCGCGAGGTGTACCTCAACATTCACGAAGTCCGTCGCCCCGACCTCGACGCGCAGTTAGTGGCGGAGAACATCGCGTTACAACTTGAACGCCGAGTCGCCTTCCGTCGCGCGATGAAAGAAAGCGTCGCGCGAGCCGTACGCATGGGAGCACAGGGCATCAAGGTGCGCTGCTCTGGGCGACTGGCAGGCGCGGAAATCGCCCGTACCGAGTGGTACCGCGAGGGGCGAGTCCCCTTACATACCTTGCGGGCGGACATTAGTTATGGAACCGCTGAAGCAAAGACGACCTACGGTATTATCGGTGTGAAGGTATGGATTTGCCGCGGGGAAATTATCACGCGCGATGAAGAGCAACAAAAGCTGGCGTTGGGAGCCTAAGGAATAGAACGATGCTCGCTCCGAAAAAAGTTAAATATCGTAAACAACAAAAGGGACGCATCTACGGAGATGCGCAGCGTGGGAATTCGCTTGCCTTCGGTGATTTCGGTCTCAAAACGCTTGACCGGGGGTGGGTCTCGGCACGTGAAATTGAAGCCGCCCGCGTCGCGCTCACGCGTCACGTGAAACGTGGTGGCCGTATATGGGTGCGAATTTTTCCAGACAAACCAATCACCAAAAAGCCGGCGGAAACACGGATGGGAAAAGGAAAAGGGCCCCCGGAAGCGTGGGTCGCCGTAGTCAGGCCTGGACGTATGTTGTTCGAGATGGAAGGCATACCTCGCGACACCGCACGCGAAGCCCTACGGTTGGCTTCCCACAAGTTGTCGGTCAGTACCCAATTCTGTGAACGCCGCGGGGCAACCTATGCCAGCTAACAAGGAAATCCACGAGTTCCATAACCTAACGGACGCCGAAGCGCGCCAAAAGGAGCAAGAGATGGCTGAAGAGCTTTTCCGGCTCCGTATGCGAAAAAGCACTGGGCAACTTGAGAACCCCATGCGTATCCGGCAACTGCGTCGTGATATCGCGAGACTCAAGACTATTCAGCATGCGCGCGTGCTGCGCGGAACAGGAGAATAACAACGGTGCCAGGACAGCAGAAAGTACGCAACGGCGTCGTCGTGAGTGACAAGATGGACAAGACGGTCGTGGTTCTTGTCGAACGTCTCGTGCAGCACGTACAGTACAAGAAATACGTCAAACAACGGAAGAAATATAAAGCCCACGACCCGGAGAATCGTTGTAAAACTGGGGATGTCGTCACCATCGTGGAAACGCGCCCACTCAGCCGAGAGAAACGCTGGCTCGTCCGTGAAGTCGTCAAGCAAGCGGCGGTGGAGTAGCGTGGCGACAGAAGGACATTCGTTATGATTCAGGTGGAAAGCATTCTTGATGTGGCTGATAATTCGGGTGCGAGGAAAGTGCGATGCGTCCGCGTGCTCGGCGGAACGCGCCGCCGTTATGCCACGGTTGGTGATGAAATCGTCGTTTCGATTCGCGAAGCGATTCCAAACGCGAAGGTGAAAAAGGGCGATGTGATGCACGCGGTGATCGTCCGTACCGCGAAAGAGATCGGTCGTCCCGACGGCTCGTACATTCGCTTTGATAACAACTCGGCGGTGCTGATCGATAACCAAAAAGAGCCGGTTGGCACGCGCATCTTTGGCCCTGTTGCTCGAGAACTTCGTGCGAAACGGTTTATGAAAATCATTTCTCTGGCACCGGAAGTACTGTAGGAATTGTCCCATGCTAGCGCGAGTGAAAAAAAACGATCTGGTGATGGTGGTCGCGGGGAAACACCGCAAGGCGACGGGCAAAGTGTTACGCGTGTTGCCGGAAGAAAACCGAGCGATGGTGGAGCGTATCAACATTGTTAAACGCCACACTAAACCCCGCAGTCCCCAAATACCGGGCGGCATTGTGGAAAAAGAAGCCTCGATTCATCTCTCTAACCTGATGCCGATGTGTGAGCGCTGTAATGCCCCCGTCCGCATTGGCGTGCGGACTCTCCAAGACGGGAGCAAGGCCCGCGAGTGTCGGCGCTGTAAGGAATTATTGGATAAGTAATATGGCGTCACGACTGAAAGAACTGTACTACCAAAAGGTGGTTCCGACCCTGAAGCAGGACCTCGGATACGCGAATATCATGCAGGTCCCGCAATTGAAGAAAATCGTTGTCAACATGGGATTAGGTGGCGCGGTGGAAAATCCCAAGTTGCTAGAATCTGGAGTGGCTGAGCTGACGCAAATCACCGGACAAAAGCCCGTGGTGACGAAAGCTCACAAGTCGATAGCGAACTTCAAACTCCGTGAAGGAGTTGCGATCGGCTGCGCGGTCACCCTGCGTGGAGAGCGAATGTATGAGTTCTTTGATCGCCTGGTGAACGTGGCATTACCGCGTGTCCGCGACTTTCGTGGCATTCCAGAGAACGCGTTTGACGGGCGGGGCAATTACTCGCTTGGGATTCGCGAGCATGTGATTTTTCCGGAAATTAACGTCGATAAAGTAGAGCAAGTGAAGGGGTTCACGGTTTCGTTTGTGACCTCGGCGAAAACCGATGTCGAAGGGCGCGCCCTGTTGCGTGCGCTCGGGATGCCCTTTCGGAGTTAGGATTGTATGGCACGTACCTGTTTACGCATTAAAGCAAAACGCACCCCGAAATTTGCCGTTCGGCAAAACAACCGCTGCGACCGATGTGGACGCCCGCGCGCTTTTTACCGGCGCTTTCGCCTTTGTCGCATTTGCTTACGAAACTTCGCGCTTAAGGGACAAATCCCTGGGATGACGAAAGCAAGTTGGTAAGGAGGACATTATGAGAGCAGATCCTGTCGCCGACTTGTTGACCTGTATCCGTAATGGTCTCCATGCTCATAAGGAGCGTGTTGACGTGCCGTGGTCGCGACTGAAAGAGGCGGTGGTGAAAACCTTCATCCAAGAAGGGTTCCTGAAAGAGTACAGCACCATTGAGGATAAAAGTCATCAACTCCTCCGCATTTGGCTGAAATACGATGCGGCGGGACATCCAGTGTTGCGTGGAATAAAACGTGTGAGCAAACCAAGTCTCCGCACTTATGTCAGGGCGGATGAAATTCCCTCGGTGCAAAATGGCTTGGGGGTGAGTGTGCTCACGACCTCGCGTGGGGTTTTGCCTGATCGCGAGGCGCGGAAGTTACGCGTCGGCGGCGAAATTCTTTGCAGTATGTGGTAGTTCGCAAGCAGAAAGAGGAAAAACACCATGGCGGGGCTCGGAAGCTGGCCAGTGCCAGTACCAGATAAAGTCAAAGTCTCCATACAGAATGGGCGTGTCTCCATACAAGGGGCAAAAGGGCAGCTCGAAATGCCTTTCGATCCCGCCATTTCTGTGAAGGTAGCGGATAATAACATCGCCGTCGTTCGATCCGAGGAGTCTCGTCGCGCGAAAGCCATCCACGGGATGACGCGGAAGATGATCGCGAATATGGTCGAAGGAGTCAGCAAAGGGTTCAGTCGCACCGTTGAAATCAGCGGCGTTGGCTATCGTGCTGAAGCGGTGGGAAAATCGGCGATTCAGTTTAGTCTCGGTTACTCGCACCCGATTTTGTATCAACTCCCTCCAGGCATACAAGCGAAGATTGAACGCCAAACGGTGATTACCCTCGAAGGCATCGACAAGCAGTTACTCGGTGAAGTGACGGTAGGCATTCGCCGCCTCAGACCCCCAGACCCGTACAAGGCAAAAGGGGTGAAGTTGGCGGAGGAAAAGATTCGTAGAAAGGCCGGCAAAACCGCCGGAGCACGGTAAGGTTCTAGAGTTATGGCACGAACACTTAGGCGTGAACGCGCGCGAACACTTCGTCAACAACGAGTCCGCAAACGAGTCCGTGGGACTGATGCACGGCCACGGCTGTCCATTTATCGCAGCGGACTCCACATGTATGGACAAGTGATTTCCGACGAGAGCGGAAAAACGCTGGTGGCGGTCTCCACCCTTTCCCCAGATTTTGGTGAGGGGAAGAAAACCACGAATATCGACGCCGCCAAAGAGGTCGGAACCCTACTTGCCCGTAAATGTCAAGAAAAGGGTATCGCCAAAGTCATCTTTGATCGGAACGGATTTCTTTATCATGGTCGAGTGCGCGCCTTGGCCGAGGCGGCACGTGAAGCTGGGTTGCAGTTCTAATACTGGACACAGTCGTAAGTAAGGGAGATCGAACGCGTGGCAATCATCACGGATCGTGTGAGTCCAGACGGACTTGAACTCAAAGAGAAGGTCGTGCACATCAGTCGCGTCAGCAAGGTCGTCAAGGGTGGACGACGATTCAGTTTTAGCGCGGTGGTGGTTGCCGGCGATGGAGCTGGGCACGTCGGTTATGGTCTGGGCAAAGCCCATGAAGTCCCCGAAGCGATTCGTAAAGGGATCGAACAGGCGAAAAAATCCTTAATTCAAGTCCCATTGACTGAAGGAACGCTTCCGCACGAGATCATTGGCAAGCATGGCGCGGGACGTGTGTTCATCAAACCTGCCTCACAAGGAACTGGTTTGATCGCCGGTGGTGGAGTTCGGGCGGTCATGGAACTGGCCGGGGTGCGAGATGCATTGACGAAATGCTTAGGGTCGAGCAACCCGCATAACTCGGTCAGAGCGACGCTTGAGGCATTACGAAACCTCTCGATTCCACAACGAGTCGCGGAACGACGTGGGAAGGCCCTCGCCGAGCTTCAGGGATAAAAATATGGCAGTGGACGCGAAAAAATTAACAATTACGTTGAGACGTAGCGGCATTGGATGCACGCTGCGGCAACGCGAGACCCTGCGCGGTTTGGGATTGACCCGCATCGGTAAAACCTCCGTTCGTGCCGACACTGTGAGTCTCCGTGGCATGTTGCGTAAAGTCGATCATTTGATTGAGGTAAGAGAAAATGGATCTGAGTAACCTTCGCCCAGCTGCGGGGTCAACCAAGAATCGCAAGCGCCTTGGGCGCGGTCCGGGATCAGGGCAGGGGAAGACTTCCGGGAAGGGTCACAAAGGACGAAGCTCTCGCTCGGGCGGTAACACTCCTCCCGGATACGAAGGCGGGCAGATGCCGCTTTCCCGACGACTCCCAAAGGGTGGATTTCGTAATCCGTTTCGTAAAGAATATGACGTCGTGAATCTGAGCAGCCTCGAACGCTTCTCCGCTGGGGGAGTAGTCGACGTCGCGACACTACGCGAGGCTGGACTCGTCGGTGGGAAACGAGCGGTCAAAATACTTGCTGACGGTGTACTCACCAAACCATTAACCGTGAAAGCCCAGGCGTTCAGTAAACAAGCCCGAGAAAAAATTACTGCCCTGGGAGGATCGGTCGAGGTCGCCTAACGATGCTCGCAGGGTTTCAGAACGCGGCGAAAATCGCGGAACTCCGTAAGCGTATTTTCTTTACGCTGATTATGCTCGCCGTCTATCGGGTCGGTGTCGCCATTCCGACACCGGGAATCGACGGGCAGGCCCTCGCTGTTTTTTTCGAGCAGGCGAGCAGCACCGTTTTCGGCTTGGTCAACCTCTTCTCTGGTGGGGCGCTTGAGCGATTTTCGATTTTTGCCTTGGGCATCATGCCCTACATTAGTTCGTCTATTATTATTCAACTGCTGACCGTCGTTGTCCCCACCCTCGAACGTCTCTCTAAAGAAGGGGAAGCAGGCAGACGGAAGATCACTGAATACACTCGTTACGGCACCGTTGGATTGGCACTGCTCCAAGGCTTTTTTATCAGCGTTGGCTTAGAGCAAATTCGCACGCCGAGCGGCGGGTCCGTAATTTTCGATCCGGGATGGAACTTCCGCATTATGACGGTGATCACCCTGACCTCTGGCACTGCCTTCATCATGTGGCTTGGAGAGCAGATCACCGAACGAGGGATTGGCAACGGCATCTCCCTGATTATTTTCGCGGGTATCGTGGCGAGTATTCCGTCAGCAATAACCTCCACCATTGAGTTCGTTCGCGAGGGAGAGATCGGGGTGATGGTGGTCGCGCTTATCCTCATATTGATGGTCGCGGTGGTTGCCGCGGTGATCATCATGGAACGAGGACATCGACGTATCCCTGTGCAATATGCCAAACGGGTTGTTGGACGACGCATGTATGGTGGACAAACTTCCCATCTTCCCCTGAAATTAAACACGGCGGGCGTCATCCCTCCCATTTTCGCATCCTCAATTCTTGTGTTTCCGACTACGATCGCTGGATTCTCCGAGTCCCCGTGGGCAAAAACTACCGCTGACCTGCTCGCGCCTGGGACCTGGCTATACAATCTGAGTTACGTGGCCCTTATAATCTTCTTTTGTTATTTCTACACGGCAGTGGTGTTCAATCCGACTGACGTTGCCGACAATATGAAGAAAAATGGGGGATTCATTCCTGGAATTCGCCCTGGACAGCGAACAGCGGAATATCTTGATCGTATTCTCAGCCGCTTGACCTTGAGTGGAGCACTCTACATCTCGGCGGTGTGTATCTTACCTACGTTGTTGATTGGCTTCTTTAATGTTCCCTTCTTTTTCGGTGGTACCGCGCTCCTCATCGTGGTCGGAGTTGCTTTGGATACCGCCGCGCAAATCGAAACCCAGGTCCTGATGCGGAACTATGAAGGTTTTATGAAACGGGGACGCATCCGTGGCCGAACTGATCGGAGGTAAAGAAGAGCGATGCGTGTCGTCCTAGTTGGTCCCCCTGGGGCAGGAAAAGGGACTCAAGCTCGATCCTTGCAAAGCACCTTTGGTATCCCACAGATCTCCACTGGAGATCTGCTGCGTGAAGCCGTGCGAGAAGGGACATCCTCAGGCAAGCAGGCGCGGACGTATATGGACAAAGGGGAACTTGTCCCTGACTCGGTAGTGATGAGCTTGGTCGCGGAACGCATGGAGAAGCCAGACTGTGCAAAAGGATTTCTCCTTGACGGGTTCCCGCGCACGATTGTGCAGGCCGACGCGATCGCCGCTGAACTTGACCGTAGCAAGCAGCATTTGGACGCAGTGATCAGCATTGTGGTTACGAGGCAAGAGCTCGTGGAACGCCTGAGTGGACGATGGGTCTGTCGTTCGTGTCAGGCCATGTATCATGAGCGATTTACCCCGCCAAAAACAAGCGGTGTATGTGACGCCTGTGGTGGGGAATTGTATCAACGCAGTGACGATACCGCCGAGACCGTCAATGCGCGCCTTGAGGTGTACGACCGTTCGACCGCCCCCTTGTTGACGTATTACCGAGAACGAACGTTACTCTATGATGTTGATGGAATGGGAACGCCAGAGACTATCGCGCAACGTATCATTACCACACTGAAATCCCTGCCCGCTCACGCTGTCGCATGATCTTTCTCAAGTCGCACCAAGAAATCGAGATCATGCGTGTGGCCAACCGGATTGTCAGCGAGATATTAGCGGAGCTGCGGGAAGTCACTCGTCCAGGAATATCGACCAGCGAGATTGATCGTCTCGCCACGGAACTGATTCGGAAAAAGGGAACGCGGTCCGCATTCAAAGGGTATCAAATTCGCAACGGCACCGTCCCGTTTCCAGCAACGATCTGTATTTCGTTGAATAATGAAGTCGTCCACGGCATCCCTTCCGCGCAACGAGTGATGAAAGACGGAGATGTTATCAGTTTCGATTTTGGGGTCATCTATAAGGACTTTTACGGCGATGCGGCAATGACGTTCGCGCTGGGAAAGGTATCGGACGATGCTACTCGGCTCATTGCCACAACGGCGGCGGCTTTGGAAGAAGGGATCGCTCAGGCGACAGTAGGCAACCGCTTAGGCAATGTTTCCGCAGCGATTCAGAAACGGGCCGAAAGCGAAGGATTTTCTGTCGTCCGAGAATTCGTTGGACATGGGGTTGGACGCAGATTGCATGAGGACCCGCCAGTACCAAACTACGGTGTGCGTGATCGTGGGGTGCGGCTGCGCGAAGGCATGGTGATCGCCATTGAACCGATGGTCAATGCTGGAAAACCGGACGTGCAATTACAAGATGATGGGTGGACCGCTGTCACCCGAGATGGCAGTTTGTCGGCTCACTTCGAGCATTCAGTAGCGATCACCGAGAAAGGCCCGCTCGTGTTAAGTCGGCTCTAAAAAAAGGAAAGCGTGTTATGAAAGTACGTGCATCAATCAAGCCAATCTGCCGAAAATGCAAGGTCATTCGTCGATCCGGTGTGATCCGCGTGATCTGCGAAAACCCTCGGCATAAGCAACGACAAGGATAAGGACCCTCCCGCTACGGAAAATGGAGAACTGCTATGGCGCGTATCTCGGGCATTGAACTGCCACGAAACAAACAAGTCGAAATTGGTCTCACCTATATTTATGGAATTGGCAGAGCCAGTGCGAAAAACATTCTGGCGGAGGCCGGAGTGGTGTTCACCAAAAAGACGGACGACTTGAGTGACGAGGAAGTCGTCAACATCCGACGCGTGATTGACCAAGGATACCGCGTGGAAGGCGACCTGCGGCGGGACGTGTCGGGTGCCATCAAACGTCACGTCGATATTGGTTCCTATCGTGGTCTTCGCCATCGGAAAAATTTGCCGGTGCGAGGACAACGGACACGCACCAATTCACGGACGTGTAAAGGGCCACGGCGAACGGTCGCTGGCAAGAAACAAGCGCCGAAAGGAAAATAGCTCTGGCTGTTCTCATGCTAGGCTATTTCAGAGGAGAGCATTCATGGCGAAAGCCGCGGAACGTAACGCACCACGCAAGAAAAAAGTCCGAAAAGCAGTGCCCGAAGGCATTGTCTGCATTCATTCGACGTTTAACAACACGATTGTTAGTATCACCGACCCCCTGGGGGGCGTGGTGGCGTGGGCCAGCGCTGGCACCGTCGGCTTCAAGGGATCGAGAAAAGGAACGCCCTTCGCCGCGCAGGTAGCGGCGGAGAGCGCCGCGCGGAAAGCGGCTGATGCTGGTATGCGCAGTGTCCAAGTGCATGTGAAAGGACCAGGGGCGGGGCGTGAGTCCGCGTTGCGGTCCTTACAAGCCGCGGGCTTCTCCATCAATGTCATTCGCGACGTGACCCCGATTCCTCACAATGGATGTCGTCCGCCGAAGCGGCGCCGCGTGTGACGCCGTCTCCCGGTACGGGATTGTCCCGGTCCGAAACACAGACGAAAGCAACTGATAGATCAGGAGGTAGAAGTGGCACGATATATTGGCCCGGTGTGCCGCATGTGCCGACGAGAAGGCATCAAGCTGTTCCTCAAAGGGGAGCGCTGTTACACGGATAAATGCGCGATCGAGCGCCGGAGCTACCCCCCTGGCCAACATGGGCAGGGACGTGGAAAAAAGGCAACCGAATACAGCGTCCAGTTACGCGAGAAGCAAAAACTGCGACGTATTTATGGGATGTTGGAAATGCCCTTCCGCCGCTTTTTCGCCTTAGCGGAACGGCAGCGCGGAGTGACGGGAGAAAACCTCGTGACCCTGCTGGAGCGCCGGCTCGATAATATGGTGTACCGCATGGGGTTCTCCACGTCGCGCTCCGAGGCGCGGCAGCTCGTGCGTCATGGCCATTTCCTGGTGAATCAGCGCCGCGTGACGATTCCTTCCTATCTCGTCGGACCCGGAGACGCCGTGCAGGTGAAAGAAGCGAGCCGCAAAGTGGCGCGCATCCAGGAATCGGTCGAACTGGCGCAACGCCGGGGCGTGCCGGAGTGGTTAGAAGTGGACAAGGAGAGCTTCACTGGGAAAGTGCGCGCCTTGCCGACGCGCACCCAGATATCACTGCCGGTGAATGAACAATTGATTGTCGAATTGTACTCGAAAGTGTAAGCGGCATGGGGTCCGCGTGTAGCGTACGGACCCGCACGCCGTGAAGAGGGAGTAGCATGCAGGAAACGTGGAGTGACCTGATTAAACCGAAAAGCCTCGAAGTGGAAGAGAAGACCCTGACGCCGATGTATGGGCGGTTCTTCTGCGAGCCCTTTGAACGTGGGGCGGGGACGACGATCGGCGGATCGTTGCGACGGGTGCTGTTGTCGTCGCTCGTCGGTGCGGCGGTGACCAAGGTGCGCATACCCGGCGTGTTGCACGAATTCTCGACGGTGCCGGGCATGACGGAAGACGTCACGGATTTCTTGCTCAACCTCAAGGAAATCCGTTTCCGCTTGCGCGACAGCGAAGCCGAAACGGTCCGGCTGGACATGCGGGGTGAAAAAAAGGTCACGGCTGGTGACTTACTGATTGGCCCTCATGTCGATATTCTCAATCCGGACACGCATTTGGCGATGCTGGGCAAGGGCGCCCGTTTGGAGATGGAAGCGACCGTGAGCCGCGGGCGCGGTTACGTGCTGGCGGAACGACACAAAGCGGTCGAAGGCAACCCGGTGGATACCATTTTTCTTGACGCGGCATTCTCACCCGTGCGTAAGGTCAATTTCACCGTGACCAACGCCAGAGTAGGGCAGCGCACTGACTATGAACGGTTGACCATGGAAATCTGGACCGATGGGAGCATCCGCCCAGAAAACGCCATTGCCACCGCCGCTCGTATCCTGCAAGACCAACTCGTTATTTTCGCTGGTTCCGTGGAAGAAAAAGAACTCCTCATTGAAACACGCGAGGAACCGCGGGTCACCACGCTTAACGCGAATCTCTTCCGCCCGATCGAGGATCTGAATTTTTCCGTGCGGTCCGCCAATTGTTTACAGAGCGCCGACCTCCGCTATGTGGGAGAACTGGTGCAGCGGACCGAGAACGATCTGCTTAAAACCAAGAATTTTGGCCGCAAATCGCTCAATGAAATCAAGGACGCATTGGCGAGCATGGAGCTTGAGCTCGGGATGCGGTTGGAAAATTTCCCTGACCGCGAAGAACTGGAACGACGCCGCGCCAGTGCCTGACCCGGCTGATCCGGAAATTCACGAATCAATATAAAGAAGGATAGTTGCGACCATGCGACATTTACGAGACGGACGAAAACTGAACCGGACCGCGGCCCATCGCAAAGCGCTCATGCGTAACCTCGTGAAAGCGCTCATCCTGCGCGAGCAAATCCAGACCACTGACGCGAAAGCGAAAGAATTGCGCCGCTGGGCTGATCGCATCGTGACATTAGGGAAGCGCAACACTCCACATACTCGTCGCCAGGCGTTCGCCTATCTTGGCAGCGACGATCTTGTGAAGCGCCTCTTCGAGGAGGTGGCTCCACGATTCCAGAATCGCGCGGGTGGCTATACGCGAGTCCTCAAAGTCGGCACCAGACGTGGAGACGCGGCTCCAATTTCACTCGTGGAGTTTACCGAGCGCAAAAGTCCGTCGGCGTGAAGAACGAGAATCCCGGAGGACAGAAAATTATTCGTGTCGCGGTGACGAATACGGACAATCGTGATAAGTACGGAAGGGGAGTGCTGAAGTAAAGACAGCCTCCCCTTCCGTGTTTTTATCGCGCCCTGAAACGTGGGGTGGAACTATGACCGAACGACGCTACGGATTCCGCTTTAATATCGTTGAAGCCGGGGTACTGGCCGTGGGTGTGGTTTTTTCGTCAGTGCTGATCTTTCTCTCCGGCGTCTATGTCGGCAAAGGGGTGGAGGCGCATCGCACGGTCGAACAGCGAGACGCCCTGCGCATGCCCATTACACTGACGACTGACCCTCCCGCATCGGGAGCGACCACCCCACTCGCCTGGAAATTACCAAAAGACAAACCGACGGAATCCCAGCCATCGAATCCAGCCGTGGATGCGGAGGGAGAACGCCTATCGACCAATCCAGCTCCTCAACCGCTTAACGCACCAGACAAAGCTCCCGCGCGAAAATCCCCAGCGGCATCCACGCTTTCGCGGGAGCGCCGAGAGGCGAGTGAGGAAAAGGAACGCCCAACAACCGAAGAGCCCTTGTCCGTGGCCGCGAAAGAAAAGCCTCGTCCAAGGAAAGAAGCTCCGCCAGCAAAAATTGAAGAACGTTCGGCCGCGTCCGTGAGAGAGAAACCCCGCGTGGTGAAAGAGTCCGCGCCCGTGAAAGTCGTGGAACGTTTGACCGCAGCGACAAAAGAAAGCTCTCGCCCCGTAGAGCGAGAGAAAGCGCGAGCGAATTCCCAAGAAGGCCGCGAACCCCCAGTCCGCACGGCGGCGGTCCAAACCCGCCCCACGGAAAAGCTGCTTGATCCACCGCCCCCGCCTTCTGTTCCAGCTCAGAGGCCAACTGGTGGGGCGAAAAAATGGAAAGTGCAAGTGGAAGCGACGAGTCGCGAAGAGACCGCGCGGGAGATTGCCGACTCGCTCCGCGCGCAAGGCTATGCTCCCACGGTCAGTAAAGTGCAAAAAGAGGGAGCTGTCCTGTATCGCGTTCGGGTTGGCAGATTCGCCACGCAGGAGGAAGCGGTCGCCGCCATTGGTCGTTTCCGCCGCGACGGAAAATTCTCTCAAGCCTATCCGGTGTCGGAGTAACGCGGATGACAGTGAAAGAAGCCATCGCCCACGTCGTCGCGCGCCGTGACATCGCGGAAGCTGACATGTCCGTCGTGATGATGGAAATCATGGACGGCCAAGCGACGCCGGCCCAAATTGGCGCGTTGCTTACCGCGTTGCACATCAAAGGTGAGACCGTCGCGGAAATCGCCGGGGCGGCGCGGGTCATGCGCGAACTGGCCACCCGCGTGCATCCTGACGGGGATGTGTTGGATACCTGTGGAACTGGTGGTGACGGACGTCTCACGTTCAATATCTCCACGGCGGCGGCTTTCGTGGCGGCGGCGGCTGGGCTCTGTGTCGCCAAACATGGGAACCGGGCCATGTCTGGTGCCGTTGGTGGAGCCGATGTGCTGGAAACCCTTGGGGCCAAAGTGGAGCTGACCCCCGCCCAGGTCGAGCGCTGTCTGCGTGAAGTCAAATTCGGCTTTCTCCTCGCCCCAGCGTTTCATCGCGCCATGCGTCACGCGGTGGGGCCGCGTCGAGAAATCGGCATTCGCACCATCTTCAATCTCCTCGGCCCGCTGACCAACCCCGCTGGTGCCCGTCATCAGCTCATGGGCGTGTTCGATAAACGCTGGGTCGTGCCCGTCGCGGAAGCACTGGGCAAGCTCGGCAGCACCCATGCGTTGGTGGTCCACGGCGAGGACGGGCTTGATGAAATCTCGCTGACTGCGCCAACGCTCGTCGCGGAATGGCACGCGGGCACCGTGCGCACGATGACGATCGCGCCGCGAGACTTTGGCTTTTTTCCATGCACCCTCGCGGAACTACAAGTGCGGAGCGCGCAAGAATCAGCAGCGATTATCCGTGCCGTGTTCGCGGACATCCCTGGCCCGCACCGCGACATCGTGCTGCTCAACGCCGGCGCGGCGCTTTATGCCGGCGATGCCGTGCCTTCGATAGCGGCGGGGATTGAACGTGCGCGGACGGTGATTACGAGTGGTGCCGCCACGCGCACCTTGGAGCGTTTTGTGGCACTGACCCACGAGGAGACGACATGATTCTTGATGACATCGTCGCGTACAAACGCACGGAACTCGCGGCGCGAAAACAACAGGTCTCTCTGGCGCAGCTCCAGGACCAGCCACTTTTTCACGCCACACCGCCACCATTTCTTCAGACCTTACGTACGCGGCCTGGTCGAGTGATTATCGCCGAAGTCAAAAAAGCCTCACCCTCTAAAGGGGTAATCCGCGCGGATTTTGAGCCGCTCGCGTTGGCGCGAACGTATGCCGCCAATGGGGCCGCCGCCATTTCGGTGCTGACGGAGTCCAAGTTCTTCCAAGGACATCTCGATTTCCTGCGGCTGATTCGTCAGGACAATGTCTCTTGCCCGCTGCTGCGCAAGGATTTTCTGTTCGACCCCTATCAAGTGTATGAAGCCCGCGCCTTCGGGGCGAGCGCGATTCTGCTGATCGTCGCCATGCTGAGCGATAGTCAGCTCACGGAGCTGAGCGCGCTCGCCGCCACCCTGGGGCTCGACTGTTTGATCGAAGTGCATGATGAAGCCGAGCTGACACGCGCGCTCACGTGTGGCGTGCAACTGCTGGGAATCAACAACCGCGACCTCCGCACCTTTCATACGACCATTGAAACCAGTGAACGACTAGTGCGTCTGGTGCCACCCGGAGTGATGGTGGTCTCGGAGAGTGGACTCTCGCGCGGCGAACAATTGACCCGCCTCGAATCCCAAGGCGTGCATGCCTTTCTCATTGGCGAAACGTTCATGGCCGCTCCCGACCCTGGAGTCCCGCTCCGTGCGTTGATTCGAGGGGACGGGTGAGCGTCCGCGTCAAAATTTGTGGCGTGACATCGGTTGCCGACGCGCTGCACGCGGTGGAGTGTGGCGCGGATTTGATCGGCCTCAATTTTTATCCACCGAGTCCACGCTTTCTCCCGCTGCCCAGCGCCCAAGCCATTCGCGCCGCGCTCCCGCCTCACATTCCGTGTGTTGGCGTCTTCGTCAACGCTCCGCGCAAGGAGATCGCCGCGCTGGTTGAACAAGTGCCGCTCGACATCATTCAATTTCATGGTGATGAGACCGCGACGGAGCTGCACGGGTGGCCATGTCCGACGATCAAAGTCACGCGGATTCCCGCCGATGGCGTCATTCCACCGCTAGAAGATGTGTCCAGTACCTATCTCCTCCTTGACACCTATACCCCTGGCCGATACGGGGGAACGGGCGCAGTGTTCGCGTGGGATGCCGCCGCGGCTCTGCCACACGCCGTGCGGCAGCGTCTCTTGTTAGCGGGGGGGCTTACTCCTGACAATGTCGCCGCCGCCGTGCGGACTGTGCGTCCGTGGGCGGTCGATGTCGCCAGTGGCGTGGAATCCAGCCCCGGTCAGAAAAATCCAGAAAAAGTACGAGCGTTTATCACCAATGCCAAGACAGCCTGATGCGTCCGGTCACTTTGGTCCCTATGGCGGCCGATATGTCGCCGAAACGTTGATGCCCGCGTTGATCGAGCTGGAAGAGGTGTATCGCCGTTGTCGGCGCGAGCCAACCTTTCAGCGTGAACTGCGCGCGCTATCGCAAGACTATGTCGGTCGCCCGACTCCCTTGACCTTTGCCGCCCGACTCACTGAACAGTGGGGCGGGGCGAAGGTCTATTTGAAGCGGGAGGACTTGAACCACACCGGCGCGCATAAAATCAACAACACCATTGGCCAAGCGCTGCTCGCGCGGCGCATGGGCAAGTCGCGTGTCATCGCCGAGACTGGGGCCGGTCAACACGGCGTGGCCACGGCGACCGTCGCCGCCCTCTTTGGCTTCAAGTGCGAAGTCTTCATGGGAGCTGAGGATATTGTCCGGCAGGCTCCCAACGTGTTCCGCATGCACCTGCTTGGCGCCACCGTGCGTGAAGTCACAAGCGGAACCCGCACGCTGAAAGATGCCATGAACGAGGCGCTACGTGACTGGATTTCGCATGTAAACGAGACCTTTTATGTCATCGGCACGGTGGCGGGGCCGCATCCGTATCCCATGCTGGTGCGCGATTTTCAATCGGTGATTGGCCGCGAAGCCCGGCAACAGGTGCGCAAACGCGAAGGGCGGCTGCCCGATTATCTTATCGCTTGTGTTGGTGGTGGCAGTAACGCGATGGGGCTGTTCGCGCCGTTTCTCAACGATGCATCCGTGCGCATGATTGGCGTTGAAGCCGGAGGCACGGGCGAAGGCAAGAATGCCGCGTCGATTATCGGTGGACAGGTTGGGGTCCTGCACGGCAGTAAGAGCTACGTCTTGCAAGATGAAACCGGCCAGATTCGCGATACTCACTCCATCGCGGCAGGGTTGGACTATCCCGGCGTCGGGCCTGAGTTGAGCTATCTGCGCGATCAACAGCGGGTGCAGTATGTGACGGTCGAGGATCAGGAGGCGCTCACGGCGATGAAACTGTTGGCGGAGACCGAAGGGATCATTCCCGCGTTGGAGAGTTCGCACGCGATTGCTTACGCCGCGCGGTTCGTGCCGACGCTGAGCCGGGATGAGGTGGTGATCCTCAATCTTTCCGGTCGGGGAGACAAGGACTTGCAGAGTGTGATGCCTTTGTTCGAGACCAAGGTGCGCTCATGACGCGCATTGCCGAGATGTTCGCGGCGTTGCGCGCGCGCGGCGAAGTGGCGCTCATTCCTTACATCACCGCAGGTGATCCGACGCTCGACGTGACCGAGCAGGTGGTCTATGAACTGGTGCGCAACGGCGCGGACCTCATTGAACTCGGCGTGCCCTTCTCCGATCCGATGGCCGATGGCCCCGTCAATCAACTGGCGTCCGAGCGGGCGCTACGC
Organism: Deltaproteobacteria bacterium; assembly: GCA_031389045.1. Taxonomy (GTDB): domain Bacteria; phylum Desulfobacterota; class Binatia; order Bin18; family Bin18; genus JABFSC01. Next base: position 19,978 of record JANMSE010000148.1, read on the forward strand.
AGTGGCACCTCGCTCAGTCGCATTCTCGCGCTTGTGCAGCAGGTGCGACAATCGGTGTCCGTGCCGATCATTCTTTTCACCTATTACAATCCGGTATTCCGCTATGGTGCGGCCCGGTTCGCGCGTGACGCTCGGCAAGCAGGCGTTGATGGCGTGCTCTGCGTCGATCTGCCGCCGGAAGAGGCGGACGAGCTGAAAATCGAAACCGACCGCCAGGACCTGGACCTCATCTTCTTGCTAGCACCGACCAGTTCCCTGGTACGGGCGCGGAAGGTGCTCACGCGGGCGCGGGGCTTTGTGTATTACGTCTCCGTCACCGGCGTGACCGGCATGCGTGCTGCGTTGCCGGATGATTTGGGGGAAATGGTGCGCCGCATTCGTGGATTGTCGCAGGTACCGGTTGGCGTCGGATTCGGTATCTCGTCACCCGCGCAAGCGGCGCACGTGGCGGAGTTGGCCGATGCGGTGATTGTTGGCAGCGCACTGTCACGGATTCTAGAGACGCACGGCTCCGAGCCGGATGTGGCCGCACAAGTTGGTGCGTTCGTGGGGAGTCTCAAGCAGGCGCTACGGGAACGCGCTCTCACCCCGACACCCAAGTCGGAATCATAACCGAAGGAGGAGAAACCCATGTCTGCTCCTGACCTCATACCCGCGCCGGACGAGGCCGAGTCGATCTGGATTAAGTGCACCGCTTGTCAAGAAATCCTCTTCCGTAAGGAAGTGGAGCGTCGCCTGTTCGTTTGCTCGAAATGCGGGGCGCATCTCCGTCTCACCGTGGAGCAGCGGCTGTTGACCTTGGTGGACCGCGGCTCGTTCACCGAACATGACGCGGACTTGCGTTCAACCGATCCGTTACAATTCGTTGATCGTCGACCTTACGACAAGCGGCTGACGGACGCCTGGAAAAAAACTGGACGCTATGATGCCGTGCTGTGTGGTGTAGGGCTCATCTCCGGGCGTGCCGTGGCGCTCGGCATTTTTGATTTCTCTTTTCTCGGCGGCAGCATGGGCACGGTCGTGGGTGAGAAGCTCACGCGGATTGTCGAGCATGCTATTCGTGAACGGATGCCGGTGGTCTTCTTCGCGGCGTCGGGTGGGGCGCGGATGCAGGAAGGGGTGTTGTCGCTCATGCAAATGGCGAAGGTCAACATGGCCTTGGGCTGTTTGCGCGAGCAGGGACTGCCGTATCTGTCGGTGATGACCGACCCGACCACCGGAGGCGTGGCCGCTTCACTGGGGTTGGTGGGCGACCTCAACATCGCCGAGCCACAAGCGCTGATCGGATTTGCTGGGCCACGGGTGATCGAGCAAACGATTCGCGAGAAATTACCGCCAGGATTCCAACGGTCCGAATTTTTGTTGGAGCATGGGATGGTGGACATCGTGGTGGAGCGCAAGGATATGCGTCGAGTGATTGGACAAGTGCTGGCTTTGCTCTGTGATAACTGCACGCTGGATCGCAGGAAGCCTGTGGTCAGGAGCCAGTAGGGGAAGAAGAAGAGGGTACGCTTTGCGCGCCAACACTGGCGGTGATTCGCTCCGGTTCCCCGATACCCGATTGCGTGATGCGTTTTTCACCAGGTGGGAAGAATCCTGGATTTCACTTCGTTCCATCCGAGCTACACTGCTGACCACGGAACTCGCAACTCGCGACTTGATAGCCACTATGCTCACTTACCAACAGACCCTCGAATTTCTCTATCACCTCGAAATCGAACGGATGGACCTCAAACTGGAGCGGGTCGCGGAAGCGCTGCGGCTCTGTGGCGCGCCGCAGCAACGCTTCGCGGCCATTCATGTCGCTGGGACCAATGGCAAAGGCTCCACTGCTACGTTTCTCCATGCGATCCTCCGCACGGCGGGCTACCGTGTTGGCCTGTTCACGTCTCCCCATCTCATCGACTTTTGTGAACGGATTCGGGTGGGCGCGCGCTGGATCACTGAACAGGAAGTGATTGACGGCGTCGCCGAGATACGCGCGGTGGTGGAACCCGCGCGTATGCAACTGACGCCGTTTGAAATGATGACGGTGTTGGCGTTCCAAGCCTTCGCGCGGACGAATATGGAAATCGCCGTGGTGGAAGTGGGGCTCGGTGGGCGGCTCGATTCGACCAATGTGCTGTTTCCTCTCGTGTCGGTGATTACTAGCATTGGCCTCGATCATCAGGCGTATCTGGGCAATACCGAGCGGGAAATCGCCTACGAAAAAGGCGGTATCATCAAACCGACGATTCCCGTGGTGATCGGTCAGGTCTCATCAGAGAGTCGCGAGGTGCTCCTGAACCTCGCGGCGGAACGAAACAGTCCGGCGTATCTTTTCAATCGTGAGTTCACGCTCCACGAGTCGCCACCGGACAAGACCGCGTACACTGGGCTGCATTGGCGCATCGCGCATCTCCAACTCGGACTCCGCGGGCAGTTTCAATATCGTAACGCGGCCACCGCTCTGGCCGCGCTCGAATTGATCCAGCCCACATGGCCTGTCTCCATTGAGCAGGCGGAGCAGGGGTTACGCACCGCCTATTGGCCTGGCCGAGTTGAAGTGATCTCGCAGTCGCCCTTGGTGATTCTTGATGGCGCGCATAATCCGCAAGCCCTGGACACCTTGCAAGCGGAACTCCCCGCGCTCGTCGAGGGGAAGCGAGTGAAGTTGCTGTTTGCGGTGATGCGGGATAAAGATTGGCGGACGATGATTCCGGTGCTGACCCAACTTGCTTCCGAAGTGGTGGTGACCCGCGTGCAGCAAGCGCGCGCGGAAGACCCTGAGCAGTTGCGTGCCGCGTTCGCGCCTTACTGTCCGGTACGGATAGTGGCCGATGCCTCCGAGGCGTGTCGGCAATTGGTCGCCGCGGCGCAATCGGATGAAGCGATCGTCGTCGCGGGATCGCTCTTTCTCGTTGGCGAAGTGTATCCGCTCTTTTCCCCAACCGTGATGACGACGAGGGGTACGGAGATATTGGAGGAGAAGTGCTAATCGCGGTGTGGAAAACAATCTTGTTGCTGATTGTGCTCTGTGTCTGTCCACCAACCTGGGCGCAGGAGCAACCAAGTCCAGCCCAGCCCGAAGAAGACGAACAGGTGCGGGTCAAAGGCGACGCGCTCAGCTACGAAGAACAAAGCAATGTGGTCTCGGCGACCGGGAATGTCGTGGTCACCAAAGGGCAAACGACGCTGTCGGCTGACAAAATCAGCGTCAATCGCGACACCAATACGCTTGATGCGCGCGGCAATGTTGAACTGAACGATACGCGTGGTCAGGTCGAGGCGGACGCATTACAGATGGAAATGGAGAATGAAACTGGCACGATCACCAACGGCACGGTGACGTTGCCGCGCAATCAATATGTGCTGACCGGCAAGGAGCTGAAAAAATCCTACGGGCAAACGTATCATATTAAAGATGGTGCCTTCACGACCTGTGACTGCGATAAGGATTTCGACAAAGCGGATTGGAGCATCGGCGCGAGCACCATTGACGTGGCTCTCCGTGGGATGGGGACGATCCGCCACGGCGTGCTGCGTGTCCGCGGGCTGCCGGTGCTGTACGTGCCCTATGCGTTCGTCCCGGTCAATAATGACCGTCAGAGTGGCTTCTTGTTTCCCAACTATGGGTTTTCGAGTAAACGCGGATTCGTGTGGCAGCAACCGTTCTATTGGGCGATCAACAAAAGCTATGACGCGACCATCACCACGGACCTGGAGACCGCCGCGCGCATTGGGGCGTGGGGCGAGTTTCGCTACGCGCCTAATGAACAAACCGAAGGCGTGCTCGCGGCTTCCTATTTTAATGAACAGATTCGTGGGCCAGCGACGACGACGGGGCCGATTAACCGCTGGAGTGTGACGGGCGTGCATCGCCAGCTCCTGGCCCAAGATTTTCGCGCGTATGGTGATTTCTTCTTTGTGAGCGACGACCAGTTCTTGCGTGAAATTAGTCATCGTGCCTTGAATCTCAAATCGTCGTTGGAGCTGGATGACTGGGACCTGCGTACTCGGCGGTTCACCGACTCGCGCGCGGGTGGCGTGAAGACCTGGCGCAATGCGTTGCTGCGCGGGGAAGCGCGCTATTATCAAGATCTTCAAGACCTGCCGTTGGCTGACGACTATACCTTCCAGACCTTACCGCGTGTGCAGTTCCGCACGCAGCATGTGTGGAAGGATCGCGTCGAACTAGGCCTGTCCGTGGACGGCGCGAATTTCTATCGTAATCAGGGGTATGCGGGGCAACGCCTCGACATCGCGCCGTCGGTGGCCGTGCCGTTTCATCTGGGGAACTATCTGTACGGCTCGGTGAAGGCGACGGGACGTGAGACGATCTATCACATGACCTCGGAAGACCTGGGGAGTCCGGAGCTGACGGAGTCTGGTCGGTTGCGGGGCGACCGCACGCGCGAGACCGTGCAACTCCGGGCTGAACTTGGCACCCGGTTGTCGCGGGTCTTCAATCTCCACTGGGGACGACTGCGACAGCTTCAACATGTGATCGAACCACAAGTGAGTTATTCGTATGTGCCCGCGGTCCATCAGCAACACGATTTACCGTTGTACGATTCGCTGGACCGCATCAATCGTCGCAATCTCTTTGTCTATGGATTCTCCAATCGGGTGTTGGGCAAATTCGCCACGACGCCCGAGGCGGGAGCCGGTGACAAGCCCTCCGCGCCAACGACGGAGGTGCGGGAACTGGCGCGGTTCTCGGTCACCCATGCCTACGATTCTTCTCGCTTCATTGGTCGTAAGAAGGAGCATTTTTCCGACATGGACATCAACGCGCGACTGACGCCGCTGCCCTACACCACGTTTACCGTGGACTCCACGTATGATGTCGCGCGCGGCGATGTGACGATGGCTCGGCTGAGTGCGTCCTTGAGCGATCCCCGGCCACTGCCGGCCACCGCGCCGTTGTTGGAGCATGTGCAACGACGCACGACGCTCGGTGTCTCGTACCGGACGATCACCGACCGTCTCCTGAAAGAGATGAACGCTTATGCGGTGATCCGGTTGAATGAATATATCACGGGGGCCTACTTCGGGCGCTACGATTTCAACGCGCAGTCGTTTATTGGCAATCGCTACTACCTCCGTTTCATTTCGCCGCAGGACTGCTGGTATGTTGATCTCGGGTTGATTGATAAAGTCAATCCCAAAGAGTTTGAGTTTCGGTTCCTGATCACCTTCGTGGGGCTGAGTTCCTCAAGTCGATCGGCGTTTTGAGCGCTCGGTGAGATCATGGCTGTGATGGAATCCACCGCGCTTTTCCCAGCTTCTCTTCTGGCGGAACGTCTCGCGTCATTACGCCGCGCGGGACAACGGATCGTCTTCACCAACGGTTGCTTCGACCTGTTACATCCAGGGCATCTGCACACCCTGACCCAAGCGAAAGCGCTCGGCGATGTGCTGGTGGTGGCGATCAATAGTGATGCCTCGGTGAAGCGGTTGAAAGGCGACCAGCGGCCAATCCTCAATCAAGAGGAACGGGCGGTGATGTTGTCGGCGCTGGCCGTGGTTGATTACGTGACGATGTTCGCGGAAGACACCCCACTCGAAGTGATTCGCCTCTTGTTACCTGACGTGCTCGTGAAAGGAGGCGACTGGGGCGTTGACGCCGTTGTTGGGCGGGATGTCGTCGAAGCGCATGGTGGACAAGTCGTGTTGATTCCCTATCAAGCGGGATTTTCCACGACTGACATTATTGAGCGGATCATGGCGGCACAGGCGAAACGCTAAATCGGTAGGGTCGAGAGCTGGCGCGGTGCTCCGCAGGTTGGACCTATCTGTTGCTCCCCGTTTCCTCTGGGAGTGCCTCACGAGTCCGACCGTAAGCCCGTTTCCAGCCCCCGCCCGTTCAAACGCAGCATGCGGATTTCCCGCACTGCGCTTTCCTGTGCGTTTCGCACCAAGGGTTATGGAGCCTATCGACCTGGGCGCGCTTTCTGCGGCAGAGGTGGCCGGTGAATTCGGTAGTCGTTAAAGAGCCCGAGTTCCTCGTACACCCACCGTAGACTCCCCCTCTTCCAGCCGAAGCCTGGGCGTTTCTTGCCCCGCCTCACGTGGCGCCGAATCTTCTTTTCCACCCACTGCCGCATGAAGTCACAGCAGGGACCCGAGTAGCCGATGCGCAAGTAGTTGCCCCCCCCCCGTAGGATCGGAGTAATCACTTTGATAATCCGCTCCACGGGTTGGGATTGCCCGCGGCGGAACTCCTCTGTGAGCTTGCGTACCACCGCCGTGCGCCTCTTCAGCTTGGGGGTGTAGTGCGGTCGCCAGACCCCGCGCCGCGAACGAATGCGACGGAAGTCGAATCCGAGGAATCCGAAGCGCTCCCCTTTCGCCAGCTCCACGAGCCGGCTCTTCTCTTCCTTGATCTCGACACCGAGTTTGCCCACTTCCTCGCGCAGGCGTTTCTCCACGGCTCTGAGCAGCCAGTCATGCCGCGGGCACGAGTCCCCCAGGAGCACCAGGTCATCGGCGAACCGCGCGTACTCGACGAAGGGGTACTGCCCCTCGCGCGTCGTGGCCTTCGCCCGCTCTAGCCTCCCATCGACCTCGGTGAGGGAGAGGTTGCTGAGTACGGGAGCAATCACGCCGCCCTGGGGGACCCCTCTCTTCCCAGAGGCTTTCAGGATCATCGCCAGCAGGTGCATGATCTCATCATCGGCGACCCGCCGCGCCACCTTCTCCAACAGCACCGCATGGCGGACTGTGTCGCAGGAGGCTCTCAGGTCGATGTCGAGGACTCGGGTCTTGCCCTCCGCGATGGCCTGCGCCACTCGGGTGACCGCTTGATGGGCTGTCCGCTTGGGCCGGTAGCCAAACGAACCGTCTTGGAAGTCGGCCTCGAAGATCGGCTCCAGG
>JANMSE010000150.1:0-14140 GCA_031389045.1 Deltaproteobacteria bacterium
CGTCGAGGCGCTACGGGCCGCCCACTCCGCACCGCAAGTGATCTCACAACTCGCCGCTTGAGTGTGCCAATGTCGTGTGGTCTGATTTAGACACCAACATGAGGCTTTTGAGGTCCAAGAATCAACGGGTTGCCGGTGATATGACGGTGATATTGCGGTGACAACAGAGGAGGTCCCGTGGCCGAAGCATTATTGAGTTTCCCGCCTTTTCTCCTTGACCCCCACGGGAAAAGCCTCAAGCGTGGGAAACGAGAGCTTGACCTCACACCCAAAGACTTTGCCCTGTTGTACTATCTAGCGACCCATGCCGATCGTATGGTTCCCCACGAAGAAATCCTCCAGCATGTCTGGGCTGGGGTCACCGTCACACAGGGAGTGATCAAAGTCTGTATCCGGCGCATCCGTCAGGCGCTCGACGATTCAGGGGAGAAGTCACAGTTCATCGAATCGAGCCGCGGGGAGGGTTACCAGTTTATCGCGCCCGTGACCGTCATGCCATTCGCGAACGGGAACGAGGAGGGAACTGAAGAGAGCCACCCTCCTCCCGTGGTTGGGCGCGAAATAGAGCTGGCCCAGTTGCAGCACTGGTTCGAGAGGGCACTGCAGGGCAAGCGACAGATTGTCTTTGTCACAGGCGAGCCGGGGATAGGCAAAACGACCCTCATACGGACATTTTTCAAACAACTCGCCGCCTCTGGAGTTCCTTTCATCGGACGTGGACAGTGTATCGAACAGTATGGTGCGGGTGAGGCGTATCTGCCGGTGTTAGAAGCGTTGGGCCGACTTTGCCGTGCTCCAGGAGGAACCCAACTGATCCGCTTGATGGAACAGTATGCACCGACCTGGCTCAGCCAGTTACCAGCACTTGCGCCCCTTGTCGATCTCACCGCCCTACGCAAGAAACTCCACGATACCACGCGAGAACGGATGTTGCGGGAGATGACCGAAGGGATTGAAGTGCTGACGGCGATTCGCCCCTTCGTGTTAATTTTAGAAGATCTGCATTGGAGCGACTATTCCACATTGGAACTGATTGCGACCTTGGCGCGACGACAAGAGGATGCCAACTTACTGGTGCTTGGCACCTATCGGCCGGGAGAGATGCAAAAGCACGATCACCCGCTGAACCGCGTTATCCCTGACCTGGCCGCCCACCGGCTCAGCGAACGACTCGCATTGAGTTTGCTTCCTGAGGAGCAAGTGACGCATTATCTCCAGGAGCGATTTTCCCCCCACACCTTCCCGCTCGGTTTTGGCCAGATGCTCTACCGGCGAACGGAAGGGAACCCATTGTTTTTCACGAACCTGGTAGAAGATTGGATATCCCGAGGGGTATTGGTCCAAGACACCCAGGGATGGGCGCTCCAAGCAGACGTGAGCATACTTGAGCGAGAGGTGCCGGAGAGTATTCGCTCCCTCATTGCCGAGCAAAGTCAACGCTTGCTGCCTGAAGAGCACCGAGTGTTACAGACGGCAAGCCTTGTGGGCAGCGAATGCTCCTCGGCAGCGGTTGCGGCGGCACTCGGGGAGGACGCCCTGGAGACGGAAGAATGGTGCGCGGGGTTGGCCAATCGTCAATTGTTTCTGCAACCAGACGGCGTTAGCGAATGGCCAGATGGCACGATAGCCGGGCGCTACCGGTTTCTGCACGCCCTATACCAACAAGTATGGACGGAACAGGTGAACGTCCTCCAACGAAAGCACCTGCATCAACGCATTGGCGAGCGCAAGGAAGCGGCCTACGACGAGAGGGCGAAGGAGATCGCGGCTGAACTGGCCATTCACTTTGAAGAGGGGCGGGATTACCAACGCGCCGTGCAATACCGTCACTATGCGGCAGAGAGCGCCATCCAGCGGTGTGCGCACCACGAAGCCGAAACGCATCTCAAGAAGAGTCTGGAGCTGCTCAAGGGGCTGCCCGAAACTCCCAAACGCACCCAACAGGAGTTGGTGCTGCGCACGACCCTTGCGTTGACCCTCCAAGCAATCCGCGGATACGGCAGTCCGGAGGTCGAGCAGGCGTATGTCGGTGCCCGTGCGCTGGTCGGAAAAGTGCGAGGCCGTGCCCAATTGTTTCGTATGCTCTTTGGGTTGTGGCAGTTGCATTTGGTCCGTGCTGAGTATGCAACCGCCTTGGAACTTGGGCAGCAACTCCTCGGCATTGCTGAAGATGAGCAGGATGCCGGTCTTCTGGTTGAAGCCCACGGTGCCTTGGGGGTGACCGTATTTCATCAAGGAGAGATCCAGACGGCGCTTACGCACCTAAATCGGAGTACCGATCTGTACGATCGCGCGCAGCACCGCTCGCATGCCGCGGTATATGGCCAAGATCCGTGGGTAGCCTGCCGGTCCTATTCGGGATTAGCGCTCTGGCTGCTCGGCTATCCGCGGCAGGCAGTCCAGCGAACCGCTGAAGCATTACGCTATGCCCAAGAGATCGCGCACCCATTTAGCCACGCGTTTGCGCTGCACGATGTCGCATTAGTGTCTCAATTTCAGCGGGATCTCTCCGCGGCGCAGCAGCATGCCGAGGCATTATTGACTCTTGCCCGTGAGCACAAATTCCCCTTTTGGGAATTAGCAGCGGCGAGTTTGCGTGGCTGGGTGTTAGTTGAACAGGGGCAAGGAGACGCGGGAGCCGCTATTCTCCGCCGCGGGGCTGAGGCTCGGCTGGCAACCGGAACGGCGTTGCGCATCCCGTACTATCAAGCGCGATTGGCCGAAGCGTGTGGAAAGAATAAACAGCCAGAGGAAGGATTGGTCCTGATAGAAAGAGCGTTGGCGGCAGTCGCGATGACCGGGGAACGGTGGTGGGAAGCGGAAATTCATCGGCTGAAGGGTGAGCTCACGCTGCAACAGTCCAAGGCAAGTCTCAGGCAAGTCTAAAGCACGTCAGGGGCAAGTCGAAGACAAGTCAAAAATTACTGACCCCCGACCCCTGACCCCCGATCCCCAAGCAGAAGCCGAAGCGTGTTTTCTCAAGGCCATCGACATTGCTCGTCAGCAACAGGCAAAGTCGCTGGAGTTGCGTGCGGCGATGAGTTTGCACTGGTTCTGGCAGATGCAAGGGAAGGAGGACCAAGCGCAGCAGCTCCTGGCCGAGGCGTACCAGTGGTTCACTGAGGGATTTGAGACGGCTGATCTGAAAGACGCGAAAGCGCTTCTCGACTAACTAACGCTTGTGCGTCTTTCCGAAGTTAGCAGGCTTGGTCGTGGTCGAGCAGAAACCTCATGGCTGAGCCGTGGTAAGATGAATATCTTCCGCTGCGACCAGTGCAATGGCATAGCGCAAGCATGCGCGAATGTCTTCCACTTGTAAATCGAGATAGTGGTTCTGGATAATCTCGTTGAAGCTTAACCCCTCGTCAAGTAACTCCAGGACGTTTTGTACTGTTATGCGCGTCCCTGCGATGCAGGGTTTGCCGAAGTGAATCTTGGGATTAATTGCGATTCTGTCTATCATCTGAGCACCTTAGGCTGCACGGCCATTTGCCGTGCACTTTACACTTCTGCTTGAAGTGGGAAAGGTCGGGCTAACGCCCCCGCGCACCGCGAGCCGCCCACACGAGACCGTTCGGCTGCTTCAGAGTCGGTGCCGGGCAGCGCTGCGGTGTCGCGGCAAGTTAGGGGCGGTTGCGCTGCGCGATTGGTCCCTCACTTCTTGCGACTTCTCGGCTTGTTCTTATCTCTTCGGCTTCCATCTCGGGCTCTCAGTCCCCCTGGTTGCGTGGGGCTCCGGGGTGGTGGTGGTGGTTGTCGTCGTTGTAGGGTGTCTTGGTGGGGCTTCGTCTTCCTTCTCTCTGCGCCCTCCCAAGAGATCCCCTGCCATGTCACCGGGTCATGCAAGACCTGCCCCTTGCAATCCCCCGTGAGACCCATTATGCGCTCCCGTCCCTCTCTCCCAAAACACTCGCTTCTTGCTTCACATCCGCCTGCTCCACAGCGGCCCCGACCGCCGCGAAACAACGCTGCGCCTGCGCCAGATCTGCGCGTGCCTGGCCCAGGAGTCCAAGCTGCTTATGCAATTGCGCTCGCTGCCGGCAGGCGACCCCGAACGCGTACTCGGCTTTCACCTCGTCGAGCACCGCAATGGCCTGGTCGTAGCGTTGCAGTGTCAAACTAGCGTCGGCGCCCGACGCTGCCTCCATCCTGGCTCGTGCGTGCAGGCTGAAAGCCTGATCGACTCGGGCGCCAGTCTGCACGAACACACGGGTCGCCTCGTCCACGAGGACGACGTCGCCGAGCCGGTCCCCCATCTCGAGCAGTGTGCGCGCCCGCTCGACCGTAAGTCCGAGGTTCTGCGCGGTCGTCAGGCTCTTTTGCCAGCGCGCGTGCGCGGCTTTGGTATCGCCAGAGAGCCATGCCAGCGTCCCATGCAGACGCAGCGTCTCGGGCAGCCACGTCACGGCATCCCGGGTGCGGCGCAGCGCCTTCAGGCACGCCCGATTGGCGGCCCGGATCGCCTGCCGCCGCGGCGCGCCCGCAAGGCGATCGGCATTGATCAGGCACAGTTCAGCGAGGTTATTGAACGGCGCGGCCGACCACAGACCACGCTGATTCCTGGCTTCGACGAGGCCGATGCTCTCCTGAAGCATGGCGGCGGCCTCGTGCAGTCTCCCTTGTCTCAAGCGGCACATCCCCAGGAGACGACATGCGCCGGATTGCGTGCGAAAGGCCGAGATCTGGATGCACATGTCACGGACTATCGACAGGTGCGATGCCACCTCGTCGAGTGGACCGACCGTCAGGCCGAGGGCGCTCAGGGCCATCAGTCCCCAGGAGACGACATGCGGGTCTCCCGCGTTCTGCCCGACACGCACCAGGTCGGCGGCAAGCTTTGCCGCCGACGCGAAGTCCGCTCGCTGGTAGACGACCCAGCAGAGACTGGCGGTCGACCCTCCCCACCCCCGAATGTCACCGATGGCGTTGTATGCTGATGCCGATTGCTCGAAAGAGTCCACGCTCGCCTCCAGTGATCCCGTGGTCCACTGGAGTATCCCACGGGCGAAGACTGCCGGACCGATCGCGGCAGGGTGGTCACTGTCTTGCGCGATCGCGACCGCCTCGGCGATGCGCTGGCGCGCCAGGCGAAATGCCCGGAACATCGTCAGCACGAGCCCGAGCGTGGCGAGACCGTGAACGCGACCCAATACGTCACCGCTCCGTTCTCCCGCGTACAGCTCGATCAGACTGTCGAGCCCGAAGCGCTCTTCGTTGGCGAAGTAGTCCAGCCAGGCTAGGGACTGACAGATCGTCGAGATCTCTCCCGCCACCGCCGGATCCATCTGAGGCCGGCCTGCTCAATGCGTGCCTGGCAGGAGCCGTCGTAGGAAATGAGCGGCGAGAAACCTCATGGTGCTGCGACGTACCCCACCGCGCGTCCGCGGATAGCGGAGGCCGAGGTGCGACAACGCGCGAGAGAACTGCTCGACGGCTTGGTCATAGTTGCCGACGCCATAGAACGCCTGGCCCAGCTTGCGATCAAGCATGGCGCGTTGGAGCGGGGTGAGATCCTGGGCCGCGACCTTCGCGTACGCGGCTTCGGCCTGGCGATAGTGCTCCAGCGCCTCGGCATCGGCGGCCATGCGGCCCGCCTGGTCGCCCGCCTTGAACAGATACGTCTGCGCTTTCTCCCAGTCCTCCGCGCGCGCGTAATGGTAGGCCAGCAGGCTGGCGAATTCCTCGAGGCGATCGGCAAAAAACCTCTCCATCGCCTTGGCAACGCTGCGATGGATGGTGCGGCGGCGCTCGGCCAGGATGCTCCCGTAGGCCGCCTCCTGTACCATCGCATGCTTGAAGATGTATTCCAGCTCGGGCACCTGCTGCCGCACGCGGATCAGTTCGGCGTGCTCGAGCTGCGCCAGGCCGCTGTCCACGGCGTCGCTGGCCTCAGTAATCGCCTGCAGGATGCGCAGGAAGAACCTGCGACCGATCACCGCAGCAAGCTTTAACACACTCTTCACGCCTTCCTCGAGCTGGTCGAGGCGCGCCACGATCACCCCCTGAATGGTGTCGGGTAGCGCTAGGACAGCGACCGGCCGGGCCAGGCGCCAGGCACCGTCGCGCGCGTCTCTGACCAGCGTACCCTCGGCGATCAGGCCACGGATCACTTCCTCGATGAAGAACGGATTGCCTTCGGTCTTGCGCAGGATCAGGCTGCGGACCGCCTCCGGCAGGGCGCTCGTGCCGACCAGGTTGTCGAGCAGCACGCGACTGTGGTCCTCTGCGAGCGGGACAAGCGCGTGCTCCTGGAAGGGCACGCTGGCGATGCGGGACGTGGCGGCCCGAATGCGCGCATCGGGGTCGCCGGGCTCCGCCCGGGTGACAAACCAGAACAGCAACCCGCTGCTGGTAAGCGGCAGCAGGTGCTCGCACAGGGCCACGGAAGAGTGGTCGACCCAGTGCCAATCCTCCATGACGAGGACAATCGGCTGACGCTGGATCAGCCGTTCGAACAATTGGCGCATGCTCAAAAACACCTGACGCCCCAGCGCTTGCGCGTCGAGATATTGTACCCGTTGCTTGTACTCCCCAGTCATCTCTAGGGCCAGCACGGTAGCAATGTAGGGCACGATCTCGGGTGCGCGGGCCTCGAACAGCGCGTGAGCCGCCTGCTCCAGCTTGCTCCAGGCTTGCGCCTCGGCGTCGGTGTCCGCAATCCCGAAACAGCGCTTCAGAATCTCGATGAACGGCCAGTAACTGAGGTGGCGTCCGAAGGACAGGGCATGGCCCTCGAGCCAGCGTATGCCCTCGGCGCCGCTCTGACGCCTCACTTCAGCCATCAGCCGCGACTTGCCCACGCCAGGTTCCCCCTGCAGGATCACCACCCCGCCGCGGCCCTGGCGCAGCGTCTCCAGAGCGGCAGACAAGAGGGACAGCTCCCGGTCGCGACCCACGAGGGGGGAGCTAATACCCGTCGGCGTTGTGTAGTGATCGCCGTCACCGACAGAGCGCACCGTGCGTACGTCATAGACCTCCACAGGCTCCGCAATCCCCTTCAGCGTATGCTTGCCGAGGGCGGCGAACTCGAAATAAGGCAGCGTGGCACGATGCGTGGCTTCGCTGATGCGGATCGTGCCGGGCTCGGCGAGCGATTGCAGACGCGCGGCAAGATTCGTAGTGTTGCCAACAGCGGTGTAGTCCATGCGCAGGTTGTCTCCGATCGTGCCGACCACCACTGTCCCCGTGTGAACCCCCACGCGCACGCGGATGTCGCTCAGGACGGACGCCTCGCCGGCAGGGTCTCGGAGCCGCTGCTGGATGCCTACTGCCGCGAGCAGCGCGCGTCGTGCGTGATCCTCGTGCGCCACCGGCGCGCCGAACAGCGCCATGAAGCCATCGCCGAGAAACTGGTTGATGGTGCCGTCGTACCGATGCACTTCGGTAAGCGCCAGCGCGAAGAAGCGGTTCAGGAGCGCGTGCATGGCCTCGGCCCCGACGCGCGCGGACAGCGGGGTCGAATTGGCGATGTCACAGAACAGCACGGTCACGAGCTTGCGTTCGCCCTCCAGCGCGGAGCGCAAGGTCAGAATGCGTTGGGCCAGGTGCGGAGGCGTATAAGAGGCGGGGAGGGGCAGACGCTCTGAGGCGGTAGCAGGGCTCAACGGTGCGCCGCAGCTCCCGCAGAACTTCTGCGCCTCGGGGTTCTCGTGCGTACAGGAGAGGCACTGCGTCATCCACATTCCTTTAACGGACAAGAAGTCTCAGACAGTTCACGCACTCTGGATAGGTGCACACCCGATCCGTCGATTGGACGCCCAACGACCTGCATAACCGGCTGCCAACGAAGCGCAGCGTAGTTGGCAGTCCGAGTTAATGCGATGGCTAGGCTCAAGCGCCCTTACGCTGGCTGATTGGTAGAGTGGTTACCGGCCAACCATATCCCTTTCAAAACACACGTCTGTCTACATTCTTCACCCTTCTAGCAGGTTTCAGTTTCACCGTAACGCCCGCGTGATCGGATGGCCACAAGCCAGAGGGCGTGCGATCAGCTTGCTTATCGCCGACGAGACGCGCGCTAACACTGTCAATGCTGCCCCGGACGAAGATGAGATCGATGCGTTGGCTCAGAGAGGAATTGGCATTGCTGACATTAGGGGCCTGGCAACAGGTGGAGCCCGGATCACCGGGATGTGTTTGGTTCCAGGTATCCACAAAACCAGCATCAATGAAACTCTGGTAGGTCTCAAAGGTCGGGTTATTTCTATCACTGGCCGTGGAATTAAAATCACCCACGAACACGACGGGCAGCTCCGTGTTCCCCGCAGTATCCCTGAGTTCCTGGGCCTGCATGAGCGCAATGGTGGGATCAAAATTGGGAGCAATCGCCAAGTGGGTCGTCACGAATCGGAACCTCCAGCCACGGCCTTGCACATCGACGGAAATCCAGCCGGCTGGATTCGTGATGGGACCGATCGCCGTGGGCACTGTAAGCTGCGTCAGATAAGGTTGCACTTGAAGGTTCGATAGTCTGAACGCATGCGCCTGACGATCGGTCCGGGCAAGAATCACGTCTTGCACCGTAAAGCGAACATCAAAGCCCAGACTGCTGGGGGCTTCGGCATCAAGACCCGTGAAAATGGCGACCGCGACATAATGCTGTTTCAGCTTGTCGAGTTCACCGAGCAGAATCTGGAGCATATCGAATTCTACGTTGGTTGCGGGCGGGGCATTTCCGGTGCGCAGGATGGTGGCTTCCTGCAGACCGACGAGATCGGGTTTCAGCCTTGCAATCTCGCGGGCGACGGCGGCCATACGTTCGGCAGGTCTAGTGGCGAGAACATTTTGGTAAGTCGTCGTGACAGCTTGGATAAACTCTGGAAGTGTCTGCGCAGCGAGCAATTCCGGAAAATCCGTGCCCATAAATAGGTTCTGAGTCATGACGCGTAACGTCGCCTCACCTCGGTCATCATCGTCGGCGAGAACAGCCGAGCCAAATGAGAATGGCACCAGAAGCAGGATCACCACGATCCACGGCGTTGCCTTTCGATACCGGAGAATAATCGAGTCGAGTATCATTATCATAGATGCCTCCTTACTTTATTTTCAAGAATTTTTACTAAACTCCTGCCTATGGTCAGCTTATGTTTATGCTCAGTATTGATGCCGGCTTGCAAAAGCATCTTCGAGTCCTGGAAGCCACGTCGTCCGTGAAATGGCGAAGTTCATCAACACGAACCCTGAATACAGCCAAACTCCGTGAGTGAGCAGTTCTAACGCCCCCCGTCTCGGGCCGCCGCCCCGCCGCGACCTTGCGCTTCCAGCAAACCCGTCAGCGGGCGGCGATGCGGTGCGGTGGTTGGTTAGGCGCGCCGCCGCTGAGTCTTCCCCGCTGAGTCCTGGCGCGGGGCCTTGCCCGCTCTCTCCCTTCTACAGGCGTAACAAAGGACTGAACATTTTGTTCACTAGGACTGAACAATGCTTCCGACGCTCCTTGCTGAGTTTTTCCATTGGCCTTTCGTTCAGAGGGACCCACCCACTGTGGGTCCCTCACGTGCAAGCAGCTCTCCTACGCCGCCTTCCGCCAGTTTAGAGTAGGGGTTCCTGTTGTCTGCACGAGTCTGGTTTTCTCGGTCAGGGAGTGCCTGATTGCGATCAGGACGATTACTCCGACCGACAACTACGTGAGGCTCACCAGCCCAACCAGCAGCGGCGACAGCTCGGCGGTAAAGTCAACGACGGTGGTTGCTATTCCTGAAGAGTTACTGAGGGTCCACATAACGAGTCATCCTTTCTCTACACCCGGTTACTAGCCACTGCGGGCGAGACTGGTGATATCTAACGTGCGCGTGTTACTCAGAATTCCTTGAATCTCGAGATCCTTGAACAGGTTGGCCTCGGCGCTCAACTGCTGAATCAGGCTGGCCTCACCGCGCACCCAGACCCGCGGGGGCCACACCACGCGGTGCCAGCGGGCAGCGGCACTCACCCAGTTGACCTGCAGCACGAGCTGACCGTGCGTAGAGGACAGTTGATACAGCCCGGGTTCATGCGGCTGAGTTCGCCGCACCTCATCAAGGCTGCAGGAGGTACAGAGTACCTTCCCACGAATTTGCACGGCGCCGGCACCGGGGGGGCCAAATGAAGAGCCTAACCCCCCGACATCTCCATGTGCACCCGCCGCGATTCCGGCGAGGAGCAGCGTTGCCGCCATACCTGTTCGTAATGTTTTGTTGACGAAGATCATGAGTCACCTCCTTGGTGTTATGGGTTGATGGCCAATTGCTCTTGCCGTATTACCTCCTGCTGCTTTCCTAGGAATCACCTCCTTTCGCGTTCACGTGATCAGCGCCCCGTGCTCAAGGAAACGCTCTTCTTGTGAATCGCGGTCTGTTCTGTACGGACAGTTGCCGTTGAATACCTGTGTTATGTGTACACTCTGTGAGGTCAGAGTTTCAAGGCACACACGGTGATATGACGGTGATATTACGGTGACGAATAAGATGCGACGAAACGGTCCGCATTCGTCGGCTTTTCGGAAGGATGGTCTTGCACCGCGGAGGTGCGGAGTCGCTGGATACTCGACCGGGACGGGCGTCAGATCCACCGTCTGTCGCGTCAGGGGAACAGCGCACCTTCCCCCGCGTTCCTCAGGGCCGGCTTGAGGGCAGCTCCCAAGATTTCTCTGGCTGCCGTCACCGGCCGATATGAGAGGCTAGATCCTTGTCGTTGCCTTGCCACAGTAAGTGGTTAAAGGCGAGTTTCTGTCATTGCGAGGAGTCCCTTTGACTGGGCTCAGGGTAAAATCCGACGATGACGCAATCTCTTTTCCGAGCAAAGATTGCTTCACTGCGCTCACAATGACTTCGTCCCTGGAGGTTGCGGATTTGATTGAGGGTAGGGGTGCGGCATGCTACGCCCTTTTTTGCGAACCGCGGCGGGATTTGTCCATCGTCACGGCGGACAACACCGAAGTGCCAGAAAGAAAAGGTACGATCTCCCGCCCGCGCGTGGATACACCTGGGGTCGCCGCTCCGCTGGCACGAGCCTGAAGAAACTGAAGCGGGCGTGTCAGTCCAAGTTTGGAGATTCGCGTAAAAATTCCCTCGTCTCTTCATTCCCGAAGGAGCGGTTTTGGTGGGAGCTTATTGGCCAACGATAACAGACGACGCAGATTGACAACCCCCTCTCGATTCAACCGTAACGTCGCTATCGTTGCCCGACCAGTCGAGGTCAAGCCAATGAGCAGCGTACAGTCAGCCGTAGGCGTTTGGAGATGCGCCGGTTAGTCATGCGGGACGGGACGAATCCCTAATTGTTGTGTCACCTCGTCGAGCGACACGTTACGGAGCGCGGCCAGCGCGAGGAGGTGGCGCGTGCGGTCGGCATCAAGTTCTTCACTTTGCTCGGTAATCTGGATGAGTTCCTGATGCTCTTCTGGCGTGAGCGACCGCGTCTGCCTCTTGGTGATCAATTCATCCAACCGCTGCTGGGTTGTTGATGGGAGCCCTTGATTGACTTTGAGGAGCAGCTCAGTTTCGGTTTGCGTAAGCCGTGGCGTGGTGTGGTCGATGTGGAGGACAAGAAGGCGGGTGACGAATTGTTCCAGCTCCGCGTCGGGCAATTGTAACGCGGCGTGCAAAAGCTGCTCCGTGTCAATTTGGATGGTCGGCATGATGACGTACTCCTTGTGGGGAGTGAATAGTAGTCGGTCCCGTGGAGAAAGAGTGGGGCGTCTGGAGCGACGACCCGCTTCCAGATTTCAAGAAGTGCGTCACGTCGATTGCTTCATAAGGCGCTGACGTACTTTCGGGTCCGTCGCCATATCAATCGCCGTCCATGCCATGGCGAGTCCGCCATCAAGCACGGCTTTGTCCGCGGCTGCTGTTGCGCAGTGCGCGGTGAATTCCGGCTGATGGTTCACGGCGGGGAGTGAGTCGATCCCGATAAACGGATGAATCGACGGCATTACTAGTGAGACATTGCCCATGTCGGTTGATCCCGCGGCGCGATCTCTTGCTGGTCCGAGGTCGCGAATTTTTCGTCCGAGGGTTTCGGCGTTGCGTTGATAGAGCGCGGCGATTTCAGGATCGGTGACATGCTCGGCGTATGGTTTCTGTCCGCCAAGGATGTCGAGCGTGGACCCGGTCGCCAGCGCGCCCGCCTCGAAACAGCGCAATACTTTCGCTTTGATCTCATCGAGATCGGCAAGGGTTTTGGCGCGGACGATGTACTTCGCCGCTGTATGTGCGGGAATGACGTTGGGCGCGTCGCCCCCTTTGGTGATGATGCCATGAATGCGGTCCGTCGAACGAATATGTTGGCGTAGCAAGCCGATCGCGGTCTGGGCGACGGTCAAGGCATCGGCGGCGTTGATGCCCCGTTCGGGAAAGGCCGAGGCATGGGATTCCTTACCGGTGTAGCGCACCTCGAACATCGAACAGGCGAGAATCGCGGGATCGACCACGTCGAACGGGGCAGGGTGGACCATCATCGCGGCGTGCATCCCTGTGTATCCTCCGCGTTCGAGTAAGAGGATTTTGCCACCGGCATCCCCAGCTTCCTCCGCTGGCGTGCCGATCACACTGATGGTGAGGCCAACATCATTCGCGACTTTCGCGGCGGCGATGGCCGCGCCCACCGCCATCGCCGCGATGATGTTATGGCCACAGGCGTGACCGATGCCAGGGAGACAATCGTACTCGGCACATATTCCGATATGGAGCGGGCCGTTTCCCGCACGGGCAATGAAGGCGGTCGGCAAATCACAAATGCCGCGTTGCACGGTGAATCCGGCGTCCGCCAACATGTCGGCGATCCAGGTCGAGGCTTTCTCCTCTTCAAAGCCGAGTTCGGGATTGGCGTGAATCCGATGGCTCAGGGCAATGAGGTTGTCTTGCACGGTCGCGAATCGCTCACGGGCTCCGGCTTTGGCGTCCATAGGGTCTCCTTCGTTTGCTTGCGGATGTCGTACGCGTCTCAGCATTGTCTCGTAAAATTCGCGCGAACGTGCGCGGGGTTGGACGTGGTACCTCCCCACCGCTACTCTTGCTTACGTCCTCTGTCGTGAGGCTCTAACCGTTCCACATCAGCTAAATCTTGGATCCGTCCAGCCGCACGTTTATTTTTGATCAAATGCTCTCTTGCTAACACGGCCACGGGTTCATTGGCAAACTGAGTCCGCATCCGGGCAGGCCAGGCGTCGGCGAACGATACTCCATCAATCGCGGTGATCACATCAATGCGTACTGGAGGTACTCCAATCTGAAAGATCAGGCCAGGAGTCGTCAGGTCCGCTTCGGTGAGATCATGCAGGGGCGCGCCAAACGCCTGCAATGCCGTGAGCACTCGCTTCGCGTTCTCCGCATCTGGTCGCACCCACACGTCCAGATCTTTCGTCGCGCGGACGTGCCCATGGGCAGCTAACGCATACGCCCCGACCACCAGGTATTCAACGCCCTGGGCGTTGAATGCGGCTAATAGCTCTCTGAAGTCGCGGTTCACGAACCTGGTCCTTCTGCCAAGCGAGACATAAAAGGGTTAACTCCCACACCGCGTTGATCCGTTCCTCGGGTGTGGAGTTCTCCCACTCGTGTTCTTCCGGGAGGGGTTGGCCTTTGCGGATCACGCGGCTCGTGACGTTTCTGCGAGGAGAAGTGGATTCCATAATTGTCCGCATTGTAGCGCAATCTGATGTAAACGTCCCCTGTCCTCTTTACGATAACTCGTTCAACAGCACCTTCGCCTCTTGCAAGTCCTTCGTATCAAACCCTTCGGTGAACCAGTTGTAGATTTCGGACAACAGTGTGTGAGCTTCGGCTCGCTTGCCTTGGTGCTGCCACAAGCGGGCGAGGCTCACCGTTGCTCGTAACTCCAGCGATTTTGCCTGTTGCTTGCGGGCAATCTCGATGGCCTTCAGAAAATACCCCTCCGCCTCCTGTGCCACCGCCTGTGAGACTTGAGGCTTGAAACTTGAGACTTGGGAGGCAGGGGGACTCGTCTCTAGTCTCCAGCCGCTAGTTTCTAGGGTTAGCGTTCCCTTGAGTCGATACAGCTCGGCCTCGTAGAAACGCTCTCCAGAATTTTCTACTAGAGATAACGCCTCGGCCAATGCAGTGAACCCTTCCGCTGCCTGTCCTGCTTTTCCATACGCCTCGGCTAACAGGGCAAGATGATATGGCCGCGTCGATTCTATTCCCAT
>JANMSE010000157.1:0-5266 GCA_031389045.1 Deltaproteobacteria bacterium
GGCGTAACGCCCGCAGCGTGATGTCTTCGAGATTGCCGATTGGAGTCGCGATGATGTAGAGAGTGCCGGAAGCCATAACGAGGAGGGAGTATGGCATGCGGTCGCCGAGAGCGGAAGGAGACGCGTCGCAATGTCTCCGTGTGAACAGTGGTGTTCAATTCGTGCGGAGTACGCCAGTATGAGCCCTTGCTTGTCAGTCATTCTCATGTCATGGGAGCAAAGAATGAAAAACTATTCAGTCATGGACCAAGCCCTTGAGTTTCTCGCCCCGTATGGCCCGGACCTGCGCAATGGGCTAACGAGTCATGCCCCGATGGCAGCCGAAGCTCTCGCGGCACTGGGACGCGCCGACGCAGTCATGCCGTGGCTTGAACGCTACAGCAAAGGCATGTTGCCTCGCCCTGTCGCGCATTCTCCGATCAACGCCGACGAGTGGCGATCGACGTTGGGAAAAGAACAACGCTTCGCGGATTGGCAGGCCTTCTTTGAGAATGAACTCGAGAACGCGCCTTGGCCTGCGGTGCTCACACTGTGGACAGAACGGTTGGCGCCGGGTTTTTGCTCGTCGGCCATGCACGGCATCATTCGCGTCGGTCATGCGGTGCGCAGTCTGGGTGAATCGGAAACTCCCGCGCGCATTCGTGAACTCGCCGCTGGACTCGGCTATTGGGCCGCGGCCTATCAAACCTTGCCCACAGCTCGCACGGAAACGCCCCCAGCACGCGCGCTCGACGCGATCACCAAGGTGCCACTCGTGCCACACGCGCGGAGAAAATTCAGCGGCACGATTGTCTCTTCACTCGAAGCGCTCGACGAGTTTCCCGACTTCGCGCCAGTCATCGGACTGCTCGACGTGAAGCAAGACCCCTCGCAAACAATTTTGGACCTCAGCGAGACTTTCGCGCGCGTCTATCTCGCTAACGCCCATGATGTCCTGAGCACAATCGTCTTCGTTCACAGCGTCACCGGCGTCGTGACCTTGCGTTCGCTCCTGCCGTACTTACCGGAGCCAACCACGCACGCACTGTTGCGGTACGCGTGGCAAGGAAGCTGCGCCTTGTATTCCGCTTTTGGACAGTCCGCGCCAAGCACGGAGGCAATCGAGCCACCACGTGAATCCCGCGATGCGGTGATCGACCTGGCGGTTGCCAACGGCGATGAACACGTGATGAAGTTCACCGAGGCGTGCTTGCGGGAATACGATCTGAATCCGTCATCGGTGTACCTGGCCGCCGCGCGTCACGTGCGTGGCATCCTGCGATGATGACCGTCCATGCAAATCAGCAATTCACAAAAGGAGGGATTGGATATGGCAGCAACCGAGAGTTCACATTCCTACGTCATCGCGGTGGGTGAGAAGGAATGGCAAACGATGCAACCCGGCATCCAGATGAAGCAGCTCTGGGCGGACGAGGCAACGAATCGTAAGGCGATCATGGCCCGCATCACCGCCGGTTCGCAGTTGCCGTTACATCGTCATGTCGGAGACGAACTGGTCTTTGTCCTGGAAGGCGCGATCTCCGATGAGTTCGGTTCGGTAACGGCGGGGAATATGGGGTATCGGCCCAATGGCTGTACCCATTCGGTGGCCAGCAAGAACGGGGCAACGATTCTGGCGGTTCTGACTGGCGGCATCGAGCCAGCAACGGAGATCAAGAATACGCCTCCGTCACAGGTGTTCGCGATCAGTGAAATCGAGTGGAAAGAAGCACGTCCGGGCGTGCGACAGAAACCGATCTGGGAAGACAAGGCCGCTGAGCGGCGCGCGATCATGGCTCGTTTTGAGCCTGGAGCCATGCTTCCGCTGCATAAGCATGTCGGCGATGAATTGATTTTCATCATCGAAGGGTCGAACGCCGACGAATCAGGCACCGTGGCGACGGGCAACATGAGCTATCGTCCGAACGGCTGCACGCATACAGTGACGACGAAGAATGGCGCGACCGCTTTGGCGTTTGTGTGGGGGCGGACAGAGATGGTGTGATGAAGGGTAAGGCACTTTGATCCCCCTCACCCTAGCCCTCTCCCATCCGGGAGAGGGAACCAGCCCTACCCGATCAGCCCAGGGTTCGAGCCACCGTCGATAGTGATATTGGCGCCGTGAATGAACGCAGCTCGTTCAGACGCCAAGAACAGGATCAGGTCAGCAACTTCTTCCGACTTCCCGACTCGCCCCAGTGGCGTCATTTTCTTCAATGCCTCTTCTTGACTCGCACCCGCGGGAGCAAAAGTCGAAATGAATTTCTGTAACCGCTCGGTGAGAATCGGGCCAGGGTTGATCCCGACGACACGCACCCCATGTTTCGCGCCCTCATCCGCGAGCGCTTTCGTGAAATGGTTGACCGCGATGTTGGCGGACCCACCGATCATATAGCTCCCCATCGGCTTGAGGCCGCCCGTGCCCGCGACGTTGATAATGACGCCGGTGCCCTGCTTGTGCATTTGCGCGAGCACCTCACGGGCCATGCGCATATAGCCGAAAAATTTCAGCGTCCAATCGTCAAGCCAGGCTTCATCCGGCAGCGTGAGAAAGTCTCCGGGGCGGGCACTCCCTGCATTATTCACAAGAATATCGACACGGCCAAAGGTTTCGAGACAACGAACAACGACGGCTTTGATGGCTTCACCTTGCGTGAGGTCGGCTTGCATGCCGATAATCCGCCCCTCCCCTTTTTTGCCCGCGAGTCGGACAGTTTCCTCAAGCGCCTCTTTGCCACGGGCGCACACCAGCACCGAAGCGCCCTCTTCCAAGAAACCCAGCGCGGTGGCTTGTCCGATCCCTTTACTGCCGCCAGTGACAATCGCGATTTTGCCGTTCAGATTGAGTTGCATGAGCCCTCCTTCTAAAAAGTCTAGGAGTCCTTCAGTTCGGAGTCCGAAAAAAGTCTGAGCGTCTCTCAGTTCGGAGTTCGGAGTCAGCACAAGGTGGCTTTCCCTCATGCTGACTACTGGCTACTGACTACTGCCTCTTCACGTTCTACGCTGGTCTAAACTTCGGAATCTTCACCCCCGGTTCGTGCTCCTCGAACACCACGCGCACTGGCAGGTCCATCTGAATCTCCTCGTTTTTGATGCCGACGAGATTCGTGACCATGATGATCTCCGGGTCTTCATCAAGCTGCACTTGCGTGACGTTGTAGGGCACCTTGCTCATGGCAGCGGGGTGCACCGGATGCGTGATGATCGTCCAAGAAAAGACTTTGCCCTTCCCGCTCACTTTCACCCACTCACGTTCCAGCGAATTACAATGTGGACACATCGGGCGCGGCAACCAGCGAAATTTCTTGCACTCCGCGCAGCGCTGCATCAATAATTCATCGTGATTACACCCTTCCCAAAATTCCTGCGCATCAAAGTCAGGAAGTGGACGGGGAAAGTTGACCGTTTCAGCCATTGTGTTCTCCTTCTTTATTCTCAACGAAGACCGGCTCCGCTAGGATCGAACTCCACCTCGTAATAGTGCCGAGTCGTCCCATTGTCCGAGGTCACACCAACCTCCCGGATCGCCATGATCCGACGCCGTTGCCGTGGGTACGGGTCACTGACGATATAGTCCTGCCCAGAGACGAAGAGCCCGTAGGCCGCTTCTTTCCGCAAGCGTCGATACAGCGGATATTCCGTCTCGTCGCCAACTTGTGGAGGCCGCCCCTCCCCTTCCCACTGGCCATTGCGTTCAGTCGCGGTGAGAAAGCCGGTCCCACTCGCCCCAGTCGTCGCACGCACCGTGGATACCCCTCCGTAGAAGAAGCATCCAGATTGCAGCACCACCAGAAAGACGCCCAGACAAACAAACAGTATTGGATGACGTTGTCTCATAGTTCACGCTCAAAAATCGTAGGGGCGACCGACCAGTCGCCCCTACTTTCTTACTCTCGAACCTTTTCTTCCAACTGCCTCACCATAAAGGGAGAAGCACTTCCCACACCAGAATCCAGCTCAATGCGCATGCGCGCCGTGGGCACTCGCGCCGTGGGCACTCGTGCCGTGAGCGTGCGTGGCGGTGGCTTTTTCTTTCTTCTTGCCGTGCGCGTGTCCATGTCCAGGATCATGGCCATGACCGTTGGTTTGCGTCACCGCATGGCGACGAGGATTGCGCTCCGCCGCATGACCATGGCCGTGATCGTGGTCATGCCCGTGAGACGCCGGGGCGTAGGTCGGCTCTGGAATCCCACGTTGCTTGCGAACTTCCGACGCGATCTCCGATTTGTCATCGTACTCGGCCCCACGCCCTTTCGCATGCGCCACGAACCGCTTCAACGAGGGCTCATCCATGTGGCACGACAGCGGAATGCCGGAATACTTCATACATAAGGGGGGCGCATTGCGCGGCGTAGTCGTGACGGGGGCTGCGTGATCGTGTCCATGCCCGCTGGACGCGATCGCGAACGCGGAGACTGTCCGCGGCGCTTTGCGCGTACATTCCGGGCAGGGTTTCTTCTTAGTGGCGTCGCTCAGTGGCGCGATCTCCTCGAAGATGAGATCACACGGAAGGCAATGATATTCATAGAGTGGCATGATGTTCCGCTCTCCTTATTCAATCGCCGTCGGCGCATGCGGCAGCTCAGCCCAGTCTTCAGGATCATGCGTAATCCAGACCGTGGCTTCGTGCATGTCACGAATCGCCTTGCAGCGTTGGATGGAGAGAGCGGCTTGCGACGGATCGGTATCCAGCGGCATCGTGGCTCCGGTATCGAACTGCGCGCGCAGGTGAATCGTATCGCCGACCAGCAAGATTTTTCGATTCGGCAGGCGCACATACAGTGAACTCTCACCAGGTGTGTGTCCCGGTGTCTTGAGCATGCACAGACTCCCATCATCGAACAGATCGAAGTCACTATCGAGTTCGATCCAGTTAAAATTGCGGGTCGGAAGAATGTCATTGAGAATAAACGCACCGCGCCGGTCGGCATCTGGCCAGTAACCGTAGCGCAACTCATTGGACATGATGAGAAATCGGGCATTGGGGAAGGCGTGCATGTAGCCGGTGTGGTCCAAGTGCAGATGGGAGACCACGACATATTTGATATCGCTCATCTTATAGCCCAGGCCCTGAATCTGCCGGTCGAGCAGCATCTCCTTGGGATACGAGACTTGCAGCGCTTGCGCGAATGGTCCCCAGTACGCTACGGGATCGACCGCCACATCGGGATGGCAGCCGGTATCAAAGAGCACCAAGCCCTTGGAATGTTCAATGAGATAAGCTGGGCACGGGACGGTGACGAGATCGTTCGTCCCTCCGTGCATCAGCAAGCTCCGAGGCACTGTC